>JAUCGB010000116.1 GCA_030377895.1 Anaerolineales bacterium HSG24 | reverse complement strand
ATTGTTTACTTATAATTTCGTCAAACGGTTAACGGTAGGCTGTTAGGGAAGTTAGTAAGTCAGGGTAATGTTTGCAGAGTCGGCTGTGCAAACAAACATCATGGCTCAATTCGCTAACAAATCATTGCACTGGATTGAACACCTTCGGGCATGGCTGGTCGGCGGAGTTTCGTGAGTGGTGTTCAACTCAGTGCAATGATTTGTTAGCTTAATCTTGGGAATCGATGCCATACATACCGGAGGATCCTGCTAGGAGGGACAACTCATGTACTTGCCTGATCTATCTCTAATACGCTCCTCACCATCCCTGCCGAATGGCGTGCAGAGGTTGGCCGTAGGCTGGCTGGAACAAGGCCAGCCACATTCAACAGGGGAGCCGTCAACTAAAGTTCTCGCGAGATTGACCTTGTTTAAGGAGGTGAACCTTTACTTTGGATTTCATGTGTGTGACTTTTGTGGAAACGCGGCTGGCAATGGTGAGATTCACGTATGGGGGCGTGACCCTTGCTTGTTCGTTGCACCAGTGATGATTCATCATTACATGAGTGAACATCGCTATCAGCCGCCTGAAGTGTTTCTACGGGCAGTACTGGAAGGCCCCTCGCCCGAATCAAAATCTTACGAACAATTCAACTACTGGTATGCGGAAGGCGGTTGGGAGGATGTCGATTTTGGTCTGGAGGCCTCGCCGCCGAATTACGAATTCCCGATTGCGGATACTGCCGACTTATACGGTTCGTGAGGACATCATGCGTACCAAACCGTCAACTCAGTTCCTTTAGGCCCCAGGAATCTCGCCTTGGCATCTCCTTATGGTCGCTCAAGTGGGGTCGGGTTGGCGGGGTCGGTTTTGCAGTCATAAATTATGGCAAAAACTCGCTAACAAATCATTGCACTGGATTGAACACCACGGACTTGGCTGGTCGGCGGAGTTTCGTGAGTGGTGTTCAACTCAGTGAATTCAATCGTTAGCTTACTAAAATTCATCCCATCTAATATTATAAAGAGGCTTTGTTTTTTACAATGAGAGAAATTGAGGAACAAGATAATGAGGCTGTAAATCAATTTATGATGGCAGAATTTCAGGCGGCCTTATCACGACGTGAAATGCACACTGGCTCAATTGAATCACTTATGAACATTCATCTTACAATTGTCTCGATTGGAATCGGTGGATTGGTTGCTTTAGGAGTACAACCATCAAGTGGAACTTTTCTACTTCCCATTATTGTACTTTTCCTCTTGCTAATACTTGGCTTAAATATTGAGCATCGTATCTCTGTTCACGTTTCAAATAATCGTTGGGATGGCTATCGCTACCGGTTAGCAGAGCAATTTTTTGTAGATCAATATCCAAACAGTAAGATTGGGAATTATACTGAATGGCCTAGTAAACCGGAGAAACGTTTAACTATTAGCCGAGGTTCTTTTGCTCGTAGTTTTGTGGGTATTACAGCGTCTATAAACTCTTTAATTTTTGCGGGCTTAATTTTTTTTGTTGTGCTAGAATTCTGCACTCTGTTTCTTGCATCGTATGTAAATTTACACACAGGGTTAGCTATTATTGGCTCTATTGTTGCCGCATTTGCAAGTTGGTATATCCAAAAATGGAATTTTCACCGAGGAGCTAAACGTCAAGGTTTTATACTCCAACTGAGTTCGGACCCTGGAATTGTTCGTGAATCAACAAACGAAACAAGTAGAACATGATTGGCTTCGGTTAAGGCGTTTTGTTACTGCATGGTTGGCTGTGCAATCGGTCATCATGGTCACTCGGCACAGGCCAAAATGGGCATGGTCGGCAGGTCGAGAGTCTGTGGGCGGGGTCGGCTGTGCAGACAAACATCATGGTTCAACTCGCTAACAAATCATTGCACTGGATTGAACACCACAGGCTTGGTTGTTCCGTGGAGTTTCGTGAGCGGTGTTCAACTCAGTGAATTCAGTCGTTAGCTACTCTTGGGTGGAGCATTTCTTTTGCTGGCTGGTAAAATTTAGAACTAAAAGATGATAATGTTATCTAATAATAATACACATGAATAGTGACAATAAAGGCAGGAGAAACATGTCGGAAAAAACAATACTGTTAGAGAAAATTCATATTACTAATTTCCTGAGCTTACGAGATGTTGAGTTATCTTTGAAACCGCTCACCGTCTTGGTTGGTCCTAATGCAAGTGGAAAATCGAATGTACTAGGTGCGATTAGGCTTTTTGGGGAAATGATGGTTTCAGAAAACTTACCGCATCCTGATTACATTCAAAATTTAACTTGGGCTGGCACAACACTAAATGTTGGCTTCCATATTAAAGTAAACGTGGCGGGAACGCCTACCGTTTATAATTTGGAATTGAGCGGTGGTGCAAAAACAGGAAACAAAGTAATACTTGAGGAGTTAGCCGTTGGCAAAGAAAGTATTAAGGTCATTTCAATTAAAAATGGGCAAGGTGAGGTAAGAGACGAGGACAACAAAAATGAAACCAGTTATCGTTCTAAAAAGTTGGCCTTAAAATCAGCTGGAGATTATGGTAACAAACCGATTACCAATATGTTGACTGATTTTATTCGGGACTGGGAATTTTATGATTTTCAACCTAAAATTATGCGTGGAGGTGATTTGTTTTCGCAAATCATTGCACGGAGCGATTTAATGACCTCCATTGAGGATTTACAACATGAACCCCGTCTTGATGATGATGGTACAACCTTGAAACATATACTTTCTTATTGGAGTGAGCATGATAAAGAACGTTTCCAAGCCGTGAATGATGAACTTCAAAAATGTACTAGACTTGGTTTAGAGCAAATTGGGAGTAATGGGGATACTAAATTATATTTGCAGGAAGGTTATGAAAAACCAATTCCCTTACGTAGAGCGTCCGATGGAACATTACGCTTAATTGCTTATTATGTTTTACTAAATCAATCAAAACTCCCCCCTTTAATTACGATAGAAGAACCTGAACGTAACTTGCATCCGGCGGCTCTCAATGATATTGCTAATGTATTGGAGTTATTAGCTGAACGAACTCAAGTTATTATTACCACACATAGTTCACAACTTCTTGACGCATTTAATCCTGAAAATTTATCGGAAAACTTGGGTATTCTCCTCCTGCAAAATTCACCGGGCAAAGGAACACAAGTTATTAATTTTGATGATACACGTAAGGATAGAGAGGCATTAGATGGATGGATAGAAGACTTTGGTATTGGTAGCGCAATATTTGACAGTGAACTATTGCAAGACTTAATGGTTAGATGATTATGACAAATATAACAATCTGGACACTAGAATCAGACAATGATGCAGAAGCTGTCAAATATTTAGCCAATAAACTAATTGAACATCTTGATATTTCTGATACTGCTATAAGGTCGGTCGGTAAAAAGGCCATTCCCAGGCGAGCAAAAAGCGGACGGGGAGATATTTTAACCAACTCTGTAAAGAATTACTTAAAACAGGATGATTGTTTAATCTTTGTTATTGATAGTGATGGTGTAATGGCATCACATCAAAGACGACAAGAACCAAATTCTTTGATTAATCAGGTCGAAAAGGTGTTAGCAAATAATAACTTTTCTGGTCGAGTTTATCTCGCCCCGGCAATTCAAGAACTGGAGGCTTGGTTATTAATTGATTGTATCGGTATCTGTTGCTTTTTTGCGGCCAAGAGAAAAATTTATCGACAAAACTGTCGTGAAAAAATTAACAGTAACCAAAAATTTCAACGATTAATTGGAAAATATCAACGTGGTAATACTGAATCAATTGTTGAAGCTGAAATGGGTGGAAGAGGTGTTAAGGAGTATTTAGTCAGATTCTCCAAAGACGTTTTACGTACACTTAACCCAAAGATTAAACCAGTAAATATTACGCGAGAGAAATATAAAGAAGTCTTCTCCCCCGAAATAGCCAAGTGCGTAGAAATTAACAATGCAACGTTAAGACGCAATAATTCATTGAAAAATTTCGGTAAACTGTTAATTCGATGTAGAAACAGTACACAAAAGGCCATACAATAAACAAATTGCAGTCGATTCTGCAACCAAACATCATTGCACTGGATTGAACACCACAGGCATGGTTGTTCCGTGGAGTTTCGTGAGTGGTGTTCAACTGGTCGTTAGCTTAACACAATTGAATCTGTTTGTCTCAAGGCCGTTTCTGGTATAATGAGGGGTGGTGTTTGACAAGTTTCACTTTAAGTAAGGAGGTAAATTTATGAAACCTTTTTCTCAATGGACAGTAGAGGAAATAGAACAGGAATTTGGCTTACAAGCTGACCGCAATTATAAACTTCTTCAAGATTGGATTATGGTATCGCCTTCTCTGTCTGATGATGAAACCATCCGTCTTCGTCAGCTTTCTCAAAAATTATTAACTTATGTTCATGATTGGAATGAAGAGGAACTAAAAGTATATTTTATTGCCTTTTTACTTGATTTGGTTGATTTTTATCAACCCCTCTATCGTCCATTTCTTGAACGTGAATTATCTGTCGAATATGCCGAGGGAAAGAAACTTTGGGGAAAGATAGATTTTTTAGTTGCTTCCGGGAAACAATCACCGAAAGAACCCTTCTTTTTCTTACACGAATATAAAAAACAGGCAGATACATCAAATGACCCATTGGGTCAACTCTTAGCAGAAATGGTTGCCGCACAAGCAGTAAATACTAATGCATATCCAATCTACGGTGCGTATATTATTGGCCGTCATTGGTACTTCGTTCTTCTCAATGAAAAAATATATGCTGAGAGTTTAGCATATGATGCGACAAAAGATGAGATTATAGAAATCGTCACTATCCTACGGCATACAAAAACGCTTATTGATTTATTACTTCAAGTCACAAAGTGATTTTTACAATCGTACACATCATAACAAGGCAAAATCGGCTTGGTAGTCAAGCTGGGTTTATGGGTTGGCTCTGCAATCGTAAATTATGGCACAAATCCGGCTATGGTCTTTGTTTCGGCCAACACCTACGAGGAGAAAAACACACCTCGTAGGAGATTAACCAGCGTCCTTCAAGGTGCGAAGGTCTCTTTGGCCCACTTGGCCCAAACGAAGACTAACGCCACTTGAGACCGTATAATCTCTGGTAAGGAGACAACAAACTACATTTGAGGAGGTTCAGATGACGACAGCTATAATGAGCCAAACAATTACCCCTGAAAAATTACTGACTTTAGCGGAACAACTGACTTTAGCGGATCAACAGTGGTTACTAGAGCAGTTAGACCGCTTGGTGCATCAGAATGGAGATGAGCAGGAGACCTTGGCTGATGAACAACCTGTCTTAAGTGCCGCTGAAGCAGAGGAGCGGTTTTTGGCTGAGGTAGCCGCTTTTGAACGGATGAAGCCAGAGTTGTTGAAGACCCACTATGGACAAGTCGTGGGGATTTACCAAGAACAGGTAGCGGTTGTGGGTGAAACACGAG
Source organism: Anaerolineales bacterium HSG24 (assembly GCA_030377895.1). Classification (GTDB taxonomy): domain Bacteria; phylum Chloroflexota; class Anaerolineae; order 4572-78; family J111; genus JAUCGB01. The sequence continues at coordinate 4,538 of JAUCGB010000116.1, read as the reverse complement.
AGGCGGTTTTAAGAGAGATGGGAGAACGTTTCGGCAATGTACCATGTTATATTGAATGGGTTGACGAAAACGTGCCTCGTCAGGTACGAATTACCTCTGCTTGGAAGGTCAGACCATGATTCCTTACAATTCTCGATATGACCCACCCGCCCCATTTTTAGAAATCTTGGTTGCAAATCAGTTTCAACGCCGTAAACGAGTAACATTATCGGCTATGGTCGATACAGGTTCAGATGTAACAGCCATTCCCTTTCACCTCGTTCAACAACTTGGCCTCTATCCTACGGGTAAAATCTACCTCGAGGATATCAACCGACAAACAATGTCAATCTATCTCTATGGAACACGTTTGACGGTTGTTAATGCCATTTTTAATAATTTTGAGGTTATTACTACCGAATTTGAACATGCTACAGATTTAAAGATAAAGATTTTGACTCATCATTTTCCCGCAAGTTTTGAACTTGCGGGAAAATTGCTCCGTTACTCAAAAATATTATCTGGGAATCTATATCATCGGTCGAGATTTACTCAACGATTTCCACATAGAACTTGATGGGCGGGCGCAACGATTTACAGTACATACGTATGATTGAGAATACGGATGCTATCTTTTTGACAATCTGGAGGAACTACCGGAGATGTTGCGGGAGTTGGTTTTGCGCCTGTTGACCAAATCACAAGTCAATCAATTCCTGAAATATCCCATTTTCAAAAAACTCTGACCAAACAAGTACCTTTAACCACGCCATAAAAACCTCCTTCATCAATTTTGCTAATTTTAATCAATCCCGTCCTCTTCCTCGCCCCGCAGAAGATTGACGCGGCTACTGCGAGTAACATTCAGCGTCTCCTTGTCCTGAAAACCCATCTCGGTATAAAATTCTTGGTCGTATGTGCGGGTCTGAATCACCACCGGCATGGGAACGGCATGCCCCATGATGAGGGCTTGCTGTTTGGTGTCGAGCCGAGCCAACACCTCCCGTAATGCGCCCGCTCCCGATACCCCCATGAAGACGGCACTGATGTCCTTCTCGTTGTCGAGCAAAGCAGTAACACGCGTCCCGACTTGGCTCATAATCTCCTCGTCAATGCCGGAGGGACGTTGGTCAACAACCAGCAGGGTGACGTTATATTTACGAAGTTCGCGGGCGATCAGGCCAAAAATCGTTTGATTAGCCACCTGCGGATCAAGGAACTTGTGTGCCTCTTCGATGACAATCATCAACTGTGGCGGCTCATCTCCCCCCTTGCCGAGGGCTTGCTCAACCTTGTTGACATACATGCTATGGATTCGCCGCGTCAGATAGTTGGCGACGAGCATGTAGGCGGTCAGCGAATTGCCGTAGCGACCAAACTCCAGCACCACACTTTTGCCACTGTCCAAATATTCCAAAATTCGTTTAGCCGAATCATCAGGCCATTCGTCCATCAAAAAATCGAACCGTTCCAGACGTTCTAGCCGCCGACTTAGCGCGTCCAAACTTGAGCGGCTAACGCTCGTATGCTCGGCTAACTGTTTCAGGGTGTCAACATCGGCTTGCAGGAACTCCCGAATCCAGTTTTTGCCCCACTCCCGATGGAGGGTGTAGGCCGCCCCAATCATGTTGTCACTCAAGTTGAGGGTGGCCCGCAAGGTTTCCAAATCTTCGGGTAAAATATCAGTCCATTTGAGCTTGACTGCAAAATCAAATACCGCCCGTCGTCGTCGGCTCGACTCCTCGTCGAGGGTAAAAATTGCCACTTTTTGTTGATGTTGGAACAGTTGGCCTAGCCCCTTCACTTCGGTTCGATTCTCGCTCTGCGCCGCCCAGCCATAGTCGTTATGCATGTCAAAAATCAGGACTACGGCGATGTCGTTTTTGATGACTCCGGCCAGCAACAACCGAGTCAGGAAACTTTTGCCCGTGCCAGTCTTGCCAAACACGCCCACACTACGCTCGACCATGCGAGACAGGTCGATATTGACCCGCACATCTTCCATGTCGAGCGGCTCACCGATGTGGAAATGCTCCCGATCCTCCGCCCCAAAAACCTGATTGACATCTTCCTCGATGGCAACACGCACTAAGGCAAAATGGTCTGGAATCGTCTTGACCGGGCGAGGTTCATCCTCGTTCTCGTCGATAATCAGCATGGGGGAGACATGAATCCGGCCAAAGGTGCTGATTCCGGCGTATACCTCCCGTAAAAAAGGATCGCTCACATCGGGCGGAGTCTTTTCAAACAGGGGGTTGGTATTATCTAGGGCGACATCGGTGATCATGCCAAAAAACTTCAGGTCACGCCCTTCGATAATTACATAACGGCCTACCGCGACTTCTTCTACTGAAGAAGCGGCATCGAGTTTGACCTCTAACCCTTTACTCAGCGCGCCACTCGTGACCAGTCCCAATTGACGGGTCGCAACGCGGGGGATAAATTCATCAAGTTCGCTCATGGTTTTTCCTTTTTAAACTAACTAATCGCCAACTTAACCACCGTGACCCCTGCGCCACCTTCACCACGCTCGCCGGGGCGGTGGGTGGAGATGAGAGCATGACTGTTGAGGGCTTGTCGCACCGCTTGCCGTAACACGCCACTGCCATGCCCGTGGATAATCGTCACCCAAGGCAGGCGGGCCAGATAGGCTTTATCAAGATAGGCATCCATTTTTTGCAGGGCTTCCTCAGAATTTTCACCGCGCAAATCTAGCTCCATGCCGGGCGATTCCACATCAGGCAAACGAATGGTCTGGGGCTGATGGGATTTCGGTTGTTTATTAGCCCTTTTGCGGAGTTCCAGTCCTTTTAAGGGAACTGTAGTTCGGAAATGGCCCATCTGCACTTCGGCCTGTCGCTGTTGTACCGAAACAACCTCACCAGTGGCATTAAATGAGGCGATAAAGACCGTGTCACCGGCCCCAATCGTCTTGACCTGCAACCTGTCTGACTTGGGTGTTGTTTTGGGGGCAGGCGGCCTCTCTTTGGCCTCAATGCTTTCCGTCAACTCCTCTAATTTGCCATCAACTGCCTCCAATTCAGCTTCGGTCTGTTCAAACTCACTCCCCAAACTCTGAGCCGTTTCTAGTTCTGCCGTCTTTCGTTTGGCCGCCTCCAATGCGGCTTGAGCCTCCTCTTGCCACTCTCGAATCTGTTGCCGAGCCGTTTTGATCTCTTGCCGTGCATCAGCCCGCACCGACTTGAGTATCTCTTGCCCTTCCTCCTTGATATTGGCGAGGCGGCGTTGCAACTCTTCATTATGTTCATCAGCATCCCGCCTGATTTGATGGGCCATGTCGGTCTGGGCTTTAATCTCGGTCAGCATGGCCTCAATCTGTTGGGTATCCTCACCAATCAGCCCCCGCGCTCGGTTGATAATCTCGACCGATAGGCCGAGCCGTTGTGAGATGGTGAAGGCGTTCGATGCGCCGGGCAAGCCAATCAGCAAACGATAGGTCGGGGAGAGCGTTTCTAAATCAAACTGCATACTGGCGTTGGCGACCCCCGGTGTGCCATGGGCAAACGCTTTTAGCTCCGAATAGTGCGTGGCGACAAAAGTGGTCACACCCCGCTCTAACAGGTGAGCCAAAATTGCCCGGGCCAAGGCCGATCCTTCGACCGGGTCGGTGCCTGCGCCCAACTCGTCAAAAATGACCAGTGACTGCTCGTCGCTTTCATCCAAAATTTTGACAATGTTGATCATGTGGCCGGAAAAGGTCGATAAACTCTGCTCAATCGACTGCTCATCACCAATATCGGCCAGCACTCGATTAAAAACCGGCAAAACCGATCCCTCTTCTACCGGAATCCGTAATCCCGCTTGAGCCATCAAGCTGAGTAGTCCCATCGTTTTTAGGGAGACGGTTTTACCACCAGTGTTCGGGCCGGTGATGACCAGCATGCTGGTTTCGGTGGGCATCATGACATCAATCGGCACCACCGTTTTCGAGTCGAGCAGGGGATGACGGGCCGATTTTAGGTCGATGAGGGTCAGGTCGGGTGTTTTGGTGACGGTTTTCAGGTCAACCAGATTGGGTTCGGTCGCTTCAATCGCAATGCCATATTTGGCTTTGGCAAAGGCTAAATCGAGGTCGGCTAAGGCTGACACGGTATGATTGATGGCCGAAGCCTGTTGCGCGACAAGGTCTGACAGTTCGGCTAGAATTCGCCGAATCTCGTCCGTCTCTTTGATTTGTAACTGTCGCCAGCGATTGTTCTGCTCGACCGTACTCAACGGCTCGATGAAAACTGTGGCTCCACTGCTACTTTGGTCATGGATAACACCTCGAATTTTACCCTTAAACTCAGTTTTGACCGGAACAACATACCGTCCATCCCGTTGAGTTACAATCGGGTCTTGCAGATACGGCCCATTTCTGGCTGAGGTGACAAGTTTGTTGAGCTTTTCCAATAACCGTTTGTGAACCGTATTCAACTCGCTCCGAATCCGAGATAGGGCTGGGCTGGCACTGTTCCGTATCTCGCTATTATCGTCAATAGCGGTGTTGATATGCCTGATTAGGCCCGGACATGGCTCAATTCGGTAGACTATGTTAG
>JAUCGB010000002.1 GCA_030377895.1 Anaerolineales bacterium HSG24 | reverse complement strand
ATGAAATAAACAGGATAGAGGATAGAGGATAGAGGATAGAGAAGAGAGGATAATAATGGATTTGAAAGGAAATACTGTTTTAATCGTTGATGATAAACTAGAAAATTTAGATATTCTGATTAGTCACCTGAGTGTGACATTTGGATTTACCATTTTAGTCGCCCAGGATGGTCAAAAAGCGATTGATTTAGCCAAACAATTTACGCCAGATGTTATCCTTTTGGATATAATGATGCCCGATATAGATGGATTTGAAACCTGTCGGAGGTTGAAGAGGAATAAAGCCACCAAACAGATTCCAATCATTTTTATGACTGCTCTGACAGATGTCGATAACAAAATTAGGGGGTTTGAGGTCGGTGGGGTGGATTATGTGACGAAACCGATTGAACTTCAAGAAGTATCGGCCCGTGTTGTCACTCACCTAACTTTACATAATCTCCACAAGAAACTTGAGGCCCGGAATAGAGAACTGGATGCTTTTGGACACACTGTAGCCCACAACCTTAGAAACTCCGTCACTCAAATTACAGGACATGCTCAAATATTAGAAGAAGAAGCTGAGTTATCACCGGAATTGCAAATGTATCTACAGGCTATTATTCAATCTGGATATAGAATAAGCAATATTATTGAGGAGTTACAACTGCTAACCGGCGTGCGGAAAGCAAAAATATTACCAGAACCGTTTGATATGGCTATGGTTATCAGGAAAGCAACACAAAGATTAAATTACGATATTGAGCAGTATCAAGCCCAAATTTTCTACCCCGAAGAGTGGCCCTGGGCGTTAGGATATGCTCCGTGGGTGATAGAAGTATGGAGCAATTATATGAGTAATGCTCTCAAATATGGAGGGAAACCGCCACATCTACAACTAGGGGCAACGATTCAGTCGGATAACATGATCTGTTTTTGGGTGCAGGATAATGGGCTTGGTCTTACCCCAGAAGAACAGGCTCAGTTGTTTACCCCTTTCACCCGATTTAACCAAATTAGTATAGAAGGACATGGCTTAGGATTGTCGATTGTGCAACATATCATACAAAAACTAAATGGGCAGGTAGGAGTAGAGAGCGAAACAGATCACGGTAGCAGGTTTTTCTTTACATTGCCAGTTGCAAGAGGATAGAGAATAATGGTGGTGCTGACCTATTGACTGATAAGCCTCCCATGTCATTCCGAGTGTAGCATAGCGGAACCGAGGAATCTCCCGTCCTACAGTCTTTCAGATAATCTTTTTCAGGTTATTGTCACGCTACAAGCGTGACCTCCAATTATCGTAGGTGACGCTTGTAGCGTCACGTATAAGCTCTTGGGGGACTCATTCCTTATCTGGCAAATACGTTCCCAATCTCCATATTGGGAACGAGGGTGAACGGTTACAAATAAATAGGATAGAGGATAGAGAGGAGAGGATAATAATGAATTTGAAAGGGAGTACTGTTTTAATCGTTGATGATAAACCAGAGAATCTAGATGTTCTGATTATCCATCTGAGTAAGACATTTGGATTTACTATTTTGGTGGCCCAGGATGGTTATAAAGCAATTAGTTTAGCCCATCAATTTTCTCCAGATATTATCCTTTTGGATATAATGATGCCCGGTATAGATGGTTATGAGACATGTGTCCACTTAAAAGTAAATTCTGCTACAAAAGATATACCCGTTATCTTCATGAGTGCCTTATCAGAAACGGTCAATAAGGTTGACGGCTTTGAAATGGGGGCAGTGGATTATATCACTAAGCCTGTTGAATATGAAGAGGTGTTTGCTCGGGTCAAAACCCATTTAACGTTACGATATTTACAAAAATATACAGAGGAAACAAATAAACAACTCCAGCAAGAAATTGTTGAACGTAAACGATTGGAAAAAAAGTTACATGATTTGGCTTCCATAGATGGTTTAACCAAAGTGGCTAATCGGCGTTCTTTTGACGAATACCTCAATCAGAAATGGCAAGAAATGAAACAAAACGAATCACCACTCTCTTTAATTATGTGTGATATTGACTATTTCAAGCAATACAATGATATATATGGTCATCCTATTGGAGACACTTGTTTATATCAAATTGCTCAAAATATCCATCAAGTTGTTACTACCGAAACCTCTTTAGTCGCACGGTATGGCGGTGAGGAGTTTGCTGTAATTCTAACCAATACGTCGCTTGAACAAGCCTATAAAATGGCCCAATTAATTCAAGATAGAATAGCCCGCATGCAAATTGCCCATGAACAATCAGAAATTAGCCCTTATCTGACTGTGAGCATGGGCATTTCAAGCATCGTACCCAATAGCCACGTTCCTGATAAGCTCATTGAAATTGCTGATAAAATGTTATATCAGGCAAAAAGTCAGGGGCGTAATCGTATCAATTATGACGTGGCTCGTTTTGAAGTGAAGGATCATTAGTAAAGATGAGATGAGATTAAAATCGGGAATCGGGATTAAATAAGTTGTGCGTTTCGGCGAACTATCAGCATGCACATGTTAATTAATGCTCATTCCTAAAGTTTGAGAGATAAATAATGACAATCATAAACCCTAAAGAGTACTTAGTATTAATTGTAGACGATGTTCCTGCCAACTTACAAATCCTTATCAATCGATTGAATAAGTTTGGTTTTAAGACTTTGGTAGCCCAAGATGGAGAGCATGCCCTTTTTGAGGCAAAACGTGTGAAGCCCGATATTATCTTGTTGGATGTGGTAATGCCCAATATGAGTGGTTTTGAAATAAGCCATCAGTTAAAAGCAAATCCGACGACCTGCGATATTCCAATAATTTTCATGACCGCTCTCAACGATATTGAAAGTAAAACTAAGGCATTTGAAGTAGGTGGGGTAGACTATGTGACCAAACCTTTTGAATACCAAGAGATAATAGGCCGGATGAAAACCCACCTAACCATTCGAGACCTAAAAAGAGAACATGAGCTTTATAATGACAAACAAAATGCCTTTGTGAGTACTGTTGCCCAAAACTTAAAAATTCCGTTAAACTCGATTGTTAGCTATGCGGAATTATTGAGAGATGAAGATAACTCACCAGAGGAGGCCCAACAATTTACGAAGGCCATTATTCAAGCAGGGCGGTGGATGAACAATATTATTGAGGAGTTGCAACTACTGACTGAAATACAAAATAATAACACGAAACCAGAGCCATTAGATATGACTCAAATTGTAACCCGATCTTTAGAGCGGGTAGCTCATTTAACCACGACATACCCAGCTAAAATTATTTTGCCGGATAATTGGCCGGAAGTGTTAGGTCATGCCTCGTGGGTAGAAGAGATATGGGTTAATTATTTGAGCAATGCTCTCAAACATGGTAGACATCCACGTCTTGAATTGGGAGCAACAATTCAGACGGATGACAAGGTATGTTTTTGGGTGCAAGATAATGGGCCTGGTCTTACTCCAGAAAAACAAGCTCAATTGTTTGCGCCATTCACCCACCCTGATCAAATTCGGGCGAAAGAGACAGGGCTAGGACTGTCTATCGTGCAATTTATTGTGCAAAAACTAAACGAGCAGGCCGGAGTAACCAGTAACGTAGGTCGCGGTAGCAGGTTTTTCTTTACCTTGCCAGCTCTCAGGTAATTCCAGAAATCTCCCAACTTAACGTTTGTAGTAGGCGATTTATCGCCCTCAAAGGCACTGAAGTGCCTACTACGAACTTTTTAAGTTGACAGTCATGGTTCCCAAACTGGGTCTGGGAACTAGGAATAAATTCCTAAATTAACGCGCACCCAATCTATGACAAAAAAAACGATTTACTTAGACCATGCCGCCACAACACCGGTTGACCCGCAGGTTGTGGCGGCTATGTTACCCTATTTTTCTGATATTTACGGCAACGCATCGGGCATACATAAACAGGCTCGGCAGAGTGCCGGAGCGATTTCGACCAGTCGGCAAACGGTGGCTGATATTTTGGGTTGTTCGCCCCAGGAGATTATCTTCACCGCTTGCGGCACGGAGAGCGACAATATCGCTATTCGTGGCGTAGCGTGGGCGCGCCGACAGGCCGGACAAGGCCATCATCTGATTACCAGTTCGATAGAACATCATGCCGTTGGATGTACTATAAACCAGTTATGTGATAAGTTTGGCTTTGAGCAGACTGTAGTTCCGGTGGATAAGCATGGGCAGGTCAATCCGGCAGATATCAAGGCCGCCATTCGCCCCGAAACCAGCTTAATCAGCATCATGTACGCCAACAACGAGGTCGGCGCGGTGCAACCTATTGCCGAGATTGGCGAGATTGCCCGTGAGCATGACATTCCGTTCCATACCGATGCGGTGCAAGCCGCGGCCTACGAACCACTCTCGGTCAATGCGCTAAATGTGGATTTATTGGCTATATCGGGCCATAAAATATACGCCCCCAAAGGAATCGGGATTCTGTACGTGCGGCAGGGTACGCCTCTGTTAGCCCCCTACACTGGCGGCAGTCATGAGCAGAAACGCCGTCCGGGCACGGAGAATGTGCCTTATATCGTCGCCATTGCTAAGTCGCTGGAACTGATTGACAGTCACCGTAACGATGAGCGAGCGCGTTTGATTCAGCTACGAGATTGGTTGATTAAGGGGGTGTTAGAGGCGATTCCGGGCAGTGGGTTGAGTGGGCATCCGACTGAGCGATTGCCCAATAGTGCCAGTTTTGTCTTTGAGGGGTGCGAGGCGGATGGCCTGCTGATGCACTTGGACATGTTGGGTATCCAAGCGGCCAGTGGGAGTTCCTGCACCACCGGCATGCCCGAACCGAGCCATGTCCTCATGGCGATGGGCTACCCGCACGAGCTATCTCTAAGCGCGCTCCGGCTGACTTTAGGACAACAGACGGTAGCGACGGATATTGATGATGTGTTGGCGAATCTGCCGCAGGTGGTGGAGAAGGTGCGGACGTTGGCGAGGTACTGAGAATCATGAAAGCAATCTTACAACGAGTCACCAGCGGACGGGTGACAGTAGACAACCAAATTGTCGGCCAAATTGGAGCCGGATACGTCATTTTGTTGGGCATAACGCATGGCGACGGCATGGACGAAGTGAAAAAACTGGCCGAAAAAACGGCTCATCTGCGGGTGTTTGAGGACGAAGCGGGCAAGATGAATCGCTCAGCCCTTGACTGCGGCGCGGAGATGTTGGTCATATCTCAATTTACCTTGTATGCCGACGCGAAAAAGGGGAGACGGCCTAGTTTTACCAAGGCCGCTCCCCCCGATATTGCCGCCCCACTCGTCGAGCAGTTTGTAGCGCATCTAAAACAACTCGGCGTGACCAAAATCGCCACCGGTGTTTTTGGAGCCACCATGCTAGTGCATATCGAAAATGATGGGCCGGTCACGATTATCCTCGAAACGGATTCGTGAATGTGTGATCTGTAAAAATCAGACATGGCGATAGGTCAGCACCCAATTTATAAAGACCATTCACCTCAGGCCAAAAATCACGCCTCACGCCTCACGCCTCACGCCTCACGCCTCACGCCTCACGCTTCATTCCCCTGTCGTTGGCGCAATATCTCCATCTCTTCCTTAATAAAGTTCTCAACCAACAATTTGTACATCTGCTCAATCACATCGGGATTCAAGCCTGCGGCTGAGGCCATTTCTCGCCGTCGCCGCATGACCTCATCATATCGTTTTTGAGCTCGAATCTCGGTAGGGTTGTTTTTAAACTGCACAACCTGATGCACATATTTAGCCCGCTTGCCGAACAGTCTAATTACCTCGGTGTCGATAAGGTCGATGAGATGACGCGCTTCATCTAAACTGCTTACCGCCCTAATATCGGAGGCAGGGTGTTTTGACTCCGCATCAAAATGGGGGACGTAGGGCTTAATATCCAGAATCGGGGTTTCGTTCAGCGCATCCAACGCCGTCACCGAGATGATATTCTCCTCAATCCCTTCAATCCGAGCCACCGTCGCGGCGATGGGGTTAGGCCGATATTGTGACCGAGTGGCAAACACACCGCGCAATGGGTTGTCAGGATTGTCACGCGGGTGGAGTTGGAGGGCCACGTCTCCTTGAGTGACCTTATTAAAATGGCACAGCACCAAAATATCAGCCCCCACTTGTAGCCCCATCAAACCGTCAAACAGTTCTGGGTTAATGACCAGTTGGGCCGAATGGGCGCGTATATCCTCTGATGGGGCATGGTCGGTAAATTGGCTCTTGACGTAGCCAATCGGTGAAAACGTAATTTTATCCATTATTATTACTCCTGTTATGGTTTTTATAGGTATTTCGCATGGCAGTCCTACACATGTAGTGATCACCTACCCGCAAGTTTAGAACTTGCGGGTAGGTAACAGACCTATATCACTACTTCTGCACCGCTACCTTTCGCACTTGTCACCGACAGGAAATTTAGTCTGAACTAATTATAGAACGGACTTCTCTCACAAAAGCGGTGAAAAGCTCACGAGCGAATTCTTGACTATCAACTAACTCCTCCGGATGCCACTGTACCCCTAAAGCAAACGGATGATCTGCGATTTCTACTGCTTCAATCAAACCATCCTCACTGTGGGCAACAGCCTGCAAATTAGGGGCTAAGATTCTTATGCCTTGATGATGCAAACTGTTAACCCCTATCGTGTTTGTTTGCAAACTTGTCGCAATCCAAGAATCGTCAGCAAAAGTAACGGTATGGGCCAAATAGTCGCGTTCGTAATGCAGGTTAGATTGACGAAAGTAGTCATGCCGAAGCGCATCCGGTTTTTGTAGGGAGATGTCTTGCCATAATGTCCCACCTATAGCAACGTTCATAATTTGCATGCCCCGACAAATACCAAAAAATGGCTTTTGTTTATTTATTGCCATCTGCATCAGGGCAATCTCCACGCGATCACGGTCAGGTTGAATTTTACCCAAATTATCAACTTGGACGGTTTCATTGTAATGAGTCGGGTCAATATCACCCCCACCAGTAAAAACCAAGCCGTCAACTCGCCGAAAAATCGCTTCTAATTGGTCATTCTGTAACTTAAGCGGGATAAGCATGGGAACAGCTCCGGCGGTAATGATTGCATCAAGATAAGACGTGTTTTGAGCCGTAAGTAGCCGTCCTTTATAAACATTGCTAATATCTGACCGACATGGAACTCCGATAATTGGATATGATTGAGTCATAAATTTCTCCTAAATAATATTATTCGATACGTAATCCTTGAGCTAAAATTCGATAATGATCAACGGTACTATTCCCAATCGTTAGATCAATTGTAAAACCTATATTGGCCTTTGCCTTAAACCGAGTCACCTCAACCTCTGCTTGACGCTGGGCTATAATTTCCTGCTTCTCATTATAGGCAACGGCAACCAAGCGGACATCTTGAGCATCATGACGACCTCGATTATGCAATCGCCCTTCGATGCGGTATTGTGAGACCGTGATAAAGTTGCCTTGAGTCGTGAGTGCCTCGAAATCAAGATAGGCCCGATGACGCTCCACAAAAGGAGTTGCGGCAATAACCATAACTTGATATTGGGCAAACGATTCGGGTGGATCAGAAAACTGAATGATGAAGGGTACAGCTTCGGTAGGTGCAACTACCGACAATTGGGTAAATGCCGTACTTCGTGTTAAAATAACCCCCTGATGATCAATCAGAGTCGCTTCAACTTGTACCTCAGATAAACTTACATTATTATGGTTTAACACTTCACCCAAACACCATAACGCACCAGAAGCATCAGCTTCAAAGTGGATGGATTGTACCGCTAAGGGTAAGGGGGTAGCCGTTAGAACGCCGGACACCGTCACCTTATCTGCCGGAGGGATCACCAAAACCTGTCCTACCGTTAGCGATTGAGGATTAATCAACCCATTAATTGCCTGAATATTAGCGGTCGCTCGATGAAAGGCCGCGGCAATACTCAAAATCGTGTCTCCCTCTTGAACTGTATAAAGTTCTGGGGTTGACGTTGGGGATATGATTGGTTGTGTTACCGTTTTTGTTGATATGACGGGTGTTGGGGAATTTTGGGTTAAGGTTGGGGTGGATCGCACGATTTCAACCTCAGAAGGGGTAGGTTGTTCAACTGATTGACGAGCAAAACGACCGCACCCACTTAATAAGAGAAAAAGCAAGAAAAAACATGCGTATATCTGAGGGAAAAGCTGGTACGGTTTTGGCTCTATGGGATATTCCGTGCAAAGCGAAACCTGATTGATTAAATAGGAAAAATCTCTCGCAAAGCCGCTGAGATGCAAGTTTTTATGTTGTTCTTTGGGCCTTCGCGACTTTGCGAGAGTATCACCAGAATTTTGCACGGAAACTCCTAGTGACCCATGGTTTTTTAAGTGTGGTTATGTTGGACATTAAAATCGGGCTAGTGTTTAGTTGATATTTGTGGGTGTTGCACTATTTTTAGATTATACCACGATTCAATCTGATATGTGAAAGCCCGAATTTAATCAGTATCAACGTAAAAAACGCGGATGTGATGAATCCGCTAAATTCATATCCCAAATTTGAACCTTGTGTTATACACTCTGAAAAAGTGTGGTATGTTAGACGTTGACTTGGAATAACACCAAATGATGTCAAACGAAGTTGTTAGTTATCCAAACTAATTGCTATATTTTTAGAATGGTGTTATAATGTACAGAGTTCTTTAACAAGTAAGGATATGGGTGAGAAATCGTTCATCCGATAAAATCCGTCAACGTCCGAATAGCACAGATAACTTCAAGCCAACGGCTAAAGGTCTAAGCTATTGTAAAAAAGCAGTCCCGAAAGCCTTCACAGGGGAATGGGATAGAGGGTACGTAGTTTACCCATTGCGGGTCACTCTGCATAAATAAGTTCATTTGATGGCGTTTGCTAGGTGAATTTACAACTATAATCATTTATCATATCAAGTAGAACGTTTAAGATAGATGCTCAAAGCGAAGAACGTCACCTCACAACTTAATCTATTTAGCCAGTTTGCCAAACATTGGCAGGCGATGTTGGGAAAAACATTATTATTACTTTCACCAACCGGCCAAATTTTATCTGATTCTCAATCCAATGATAGTTCAATTATTGAGAATATCGACTTTTTTGGGCAATTTTCGCCAAAAAAAGTAGTCCTTGTGGAGTATCGTGATAACGGTACCTTGTTAGTCGCGCCATTTGGTCTCGGTGAGACACCTTTAGGGTATTTAGTAGCTCTTGATAGCACTGTTTCTGACGAACCCTTATTAACTTGGGTGGCTGAAATGATGAGCGCAAGGCTAACTGACACAGAACTGTTACAGGATATGACCGATGAGCTAATTGTCGCTTGGAATCAGCTCGAATTGATCTATCAAGTTACACAGGGCCTCGCCCTAACCTCAGAATTGTTACCCGCCCTAAAAATAATACTAAACAAAATTAATAAAGTTATCAATGCCGAAGATAGCTTTATTATTGTACGACAAAAAGACATTACTGAGTGTATAACCTTACAAAAAGATAGCGATCAGTACTATTTAGATAATGTGCTTCATAATAGTTTAATCGCTCAAGACGATGTAGTTTTATGTAACAATCATGAAAGCTGTCGCTACTTTTGGTCAACCGTACCTGATTTTGTAAACAACCTTCTAGCAACTACACTAGAAATCGCTGAAAAGAACACGCAAGCCACCTTAGGTCTGATTAATAGAATAGGCCAAGATTTTACCACAGGTGACATGAAGTTACTCGGCGCGTTATCTAGTCAAGTTGGATTGGTGATTAAAAATTTTATCATCCATCAACGACTACTCCGCAATGAACGTTTGACTAGAGAACGAGAAATAGCGGCTCAAATTCAAGAAAGCCTGCACCCCAACCTCCCACAAGTAGGAGGGGTATCTTTATCCGTCTCCTCAATACCGGCCTCAGAAGTAGGCGGTGATTTTTACGACTTCATCATCGTTGATGACCAGCATTTAACTTTATTGATTGGTGATGTTTCGGTTAAAGGTCTTCCTGCGGCCACTCTAACCACCGTTATTCGGACTGTGTTACGTTCTGAAATCAATCATGGTGAACCGCCTCATACAGTTATTGAAAACGCCAACGGTTTTCTACAACATGATCTGAATCAAGCTGAGGCATTTGTGACTGTTCTTATTGTGACAATAGACACTCACAAAGGTAAATTAAGTTATGCTAGTGCCGGACACATGCCGGGTCTTTTATGGCGCAATGAAACTCGTGAGCTAGAACAGTTACGAGCAACCGCACCACCAATTGGCATACAGGGTTATAACGGTCATCCTACGCAAACCGTTGAACTATACCCAAGCGACACCCTTGTTCTCTTTACCGACGGGATTACCAAAGCTCAATCGCCTAATGAAGAGTTGTTTGGTCTGAATCGTTTAAGTAATGTGATTGAACGAAAAGCAAACGAACCCCCCGAACAGTTACAACGACATATTCAAGCCGAAGTTGCTAAATTTCGTCGAAATCCATCTTTAATTAACCAAGATGATACGACGCTATTGGTTGTAAAAATGCTTCCTCAATCAAGTAGTGGTAGCTCAAAGGATATTTCTACTATTGTAAGAACATCTGATTATATTTATCCAGCCGATACATCTTATCTCATGGACATGTCCAAACAAATTACCAATACCTGTCGAGAAATCCCTATATTATCGCCTGGCCCAAACGCGGATGATTTTATAAATTTGGTGGAGTTAGCCGCCTCTGAAATTTGCACTAATATTATTCGACATGCCTATAAGCATACCCCAGGCGACATAAAGGTTGAGATTACACTATTAAGTAACGGTATACAGCTTGATTTTTATGACACGGGGATTAGTTTTGACCCCAATGCTGTACCTATTCCACAGGCTGATAAACCAACAGAAGGTGGCTATGGGCTACATATTATTCGTCAGATTATGGATATTGTTTCTTACCAACACCATACTGAAACAGGGAATCATTGGCACTTACTCAAGTTAGTTGACCCTTCATAACTTTTGAAGCTATTTGGGTATCTATAAGACCTAAGCCAATATTTCATAAATTGCTAGTTCACCCATTTAGGGATAAATTAAGCTTAAAAATATATTATCAGGAGTAAATCATGGAAATCTCTCATGAAGCAGTAACCGAAAAAGCAACAATTGTAGCCTTTAACGGCGCTTTAAACGCCCGCTCTGCCGAAGATGCCAAACAAACCTTTAGGGATTTAGTCGAAAAAGGGGTTAAACAGGTTATTGTAAACCTTGCAGATGTTCCCTTTATTGATAGTTCTGGTTTAGCCGCGTTGGTATCGGGTCTTAAAACATTAGGTGGAGAACCAGCTAATCTCAAGTTGGCTGCCCCGCAATCTCAAGCTCGGTTGTTATTTGAACTAACAATGTTTGACCGTGTGTTTGAGATTCATGATGAGTTGGATGATGCCAAAAAGAGTCTCAACTAGTCATAAAACACGGTAAACCCACCGTTTAATTAGTATTACATACGATAAACCTGATTTGCAATATTGCTCTTGGGCTTATTTGTGGTGCTTGCTATTTGTTTACGGAGTGCAAAGGTTTAAGCTTTGCACTCCTATTCAAACTAACCAGTACATATTAAAAAATGGTGGTGATGACCGATTAGGTAGTTAAGAATATTTGATGTTTTTATTAAAAAACACGAGTAAATTGTGGTCGCAAATATAAAAATTCTTGTCATTGATGATATAACTCATATTCGACGTTTAGTTACACGGATGTTAGAACAGGCAGGCTTTACAGTTATTGGGGCCTCCAATGGTTTAGAAGGATTAAAACGGGTAAAAGAACAGTCTCCAGATGTTATTACCTGTGATATTTCTATGCCTGTTATGGATGGGCATGAGTTCTTAAGGGTAGTAAAGCATGACCCTGAAACCCAGCATATTCCGGTTATTATCATCACTGCTATCGGAGAACACGTCCAAAAATTAAGCCATACCCATCAACCGGCAGATGCATATTTGACGAAGCCGTTCAGCGCGAATAGGTTGATTGAGGTTATTAATCAGTTCCTTAACGCAAAAAATTAAACCGCTGAAATCGCATAAATATTCAGTGGTTTGCCAGAAAAACAACAAAAACCCGATTTCTTTGAGAAATCGGGTTTTTGTTTTGAATTTCTACGAAATTGCTGAATTTTGTTGGATATCAACCAACCATGACTGTCAACATAAGAAGTTCGTAGTAGGCACTTCAGGGCCTTTAAGGGCGATGAATCGCCTACTACAAACGTTACTTACTTGGCTTAACGGCCAGTTTGATATGCAGATCACGCAACTGCTCGGCGGAAACATCGGTCGGCGCGCCGGCCATGAGATCGTTGGCGTTCTGGCTTTTGGGGAAGGCGATCACTTCGCGGATATTCGGCTCACCAGCCAAGAGCATGAGCAGGCGGTCGATGCCGGGGGCGATGCCACCATGCGGGGGAGTACCGTATTCAAAGGCTCGTAAAATGTGACCGAAACGATGATTGGCTTCTTCTTCCTCTAGGCCAATCAATTTGAACACCCTCTCTTGCAAATCTCGTTGATGAATCCGGATACTGCCTCCAGCGATTTCGTACCCATTTAAAACGAGGTCGTATTGCTGACCTCTTGCTCTGCCGGGGTCGGTGTCCAGCAGGGGAATATCCTCCTCCGTTGGAGCGGTGAAGAGGTGATGGCTCGGCTCCCATCGCTCTTCGTCCTCATTCCACATGACAAACGGGAAGTCGATGATCCAACAGAATGCCAACACATTGTCATCCCGCAAGCCAAGTCGGTCGCCCAACTCAAGCCGCAAACGGGCCAGAGATTCATTGGTCACGTCCGGCTTATCAGCCACGAACATCAACAAATCACCCGCTTGACCGTCCAACCTGGCGATAATGGCCGCGACCTCTTCCTCAGATAGAAACTTGGCAAAGGAAGAGCCGCCGACCTTGACCCCGTCGCCATCAGCCACAAGTTTCATCCAAGCTAGTCCTTTCGCGCCAAACTCTTTGACAAAGTCGGTCAACTCGTCAATCTGTTTGCGACTATATTTGCCCAAACCCGGTGCTTTGAACCCTTTGACCAACCCTCCTTTAGCAATCACGCCACTAAAGACCTTAAAACTGGTGTTGGCGATAATGTCACTCACATCGGACAGTTCAAGGCCGAAGCGAATGTCGGGATTGTCTCGACCAAAGCGATCCAGAGCCTCCTTATAACTGAGACGTGGGAACGGTTTCTGCATAAGTTGTTGCGAGGCATGCTCCTCGACGATACTAATCATCAACCGCTCGATTAAGTCCATTATATCTTCTTGTTGAATAAAGCTCATCTCCAGATCGAGTTGGGTGAACTCCGGTTGACGGTCGCCCCGCTGATCCTCATCTCGAAAACAGCGAGCAATCTGGAAATAGCGGTCATATCCGGCCACCATGATCAACTGTTTAAGCTGTTGTGGGCTTTGGGGTAAAGCATAAAAATGACCGGGATGAACTCGGCTCGGTACTAAATAGTCCCGTGCCCCTTCAGGAGTGGTTTTGAATAGGATTGGCGTTTCAATCTCGACGAACTCCTCATCACCCAAAAAGTTACGAATATGGTGGATGATGTTGTGACGCAGGGTGATATTGCGCTGCATGCGCTCTCGCCGCAGGTCAAGATAGCGATACTGGAGGCGGAGTTTCTCATCCACCGGAAGCTCTTTGTTGATGTCGAAGGGGGGCGTTTTGGCCTTGTTCAGAATCGCCAGACTATGCCCCTCCAGTTCAATCTCGCCACTATCCAAATTTGGATTAGCCTGCCCTTCCGGACGAGGACGAACTCGCCCTTCGACCTGAATTACAAACTCATTTCGTAAGGTACCGGCTAACTCATGCATCTCGGCGTTAATATCTGGGTCAAAGACGACTTGAGTCAAGCCCCAACGGTCTCGTAAATCAACAAAAATTAGTCCGCCATGATCCCGTCGTCGATTCACCCAGCCTGATAGGGTGATGGTCTGGTCGTTATGATCAAGACGAAGTTGTCCGCAGTTGTGCGTTCTTAGCATTATTTTTTCCTCTGTAAATAAAATTTGGGGTAGCCGATGAGCCACCCCAATGTGATTTCGGAACGATTTTAGCATGAAAGCAGGCTTTTGGGAAGTGAACGAGATGCGAGATGTGTTAGTTTTAGAACTCATGGCTAACACAGACCTAACGTCCTGTTGTCAAATTCCATATTATTGAGTACAATAAGGTCATTACTTTTACTTTGACTAACTTATGGAGGCATTATTGTGACCATTTTATATATTGAACCAAGACCCGGTAATGGTAGCGATTATTTACTAAATACCATGCTTACGTTACAAGAGGAAGGTTATTCTCCAACGTTGATTGGTGGTGGTTATCCGCCAATATTTGTAGATGTGGCAGCCAATGTGGATAAAGAATTAGTATCTGAGTTGGTTATCCAAGACGAAATTGAGAAGGTTAAAATCCTTGTCGAAGGGGTATGCCAAAAAGATGACAGCAAAGAAGAGACTGACGAAGAAAACGGTGATGGCAAGGAAAAAAATGGTGACAAAACTACTGTTAGATTCTGTACGCCTGAAGAATCGGGGAATGAATGTCATTCTAATATGACAAACTTTGAAGATATTGCACAAGAGATACGCGAAAAACTTGAAGTTCTTGAAGCCCAAGAAGCGAAAAGGAAAGAAGAGGCCGCTAAGGCCGCGGCTGAGAAGAAAGAAGGTACGGAGGAGGCGGATGGTGAGAATCAGACGGATGATGAGGATAAGATAGATGAGGGGCAGGAGAAGTACACGTATGAGAAGATTATTACTGATCCTCAACCGCATGAGGAAACTTATGAAAAAGATTTACCGAGATTGCCTAAAAAAATACCCTTAACAGAAAAGGAGCAAAAAGAAACTAAAATAAATGTTCCTGACCAACCAACTGATGCTTATGAGTTTGATGTATTTCTAGCCCATAATAGCGACGATAAATCAAACATAAAAATTATTTCTAAAAAACTAAAGGCAAACGGTTTAACCCCTTGGCTTGACGAGGAACAAATTTTAGCCGGAGAACTGTTTCAAGATAAAATTCAAGCCGCTATTCCAAAATCCAGAACAGTTGCTCAGTTCATTGGACCAGACGGCTTAGGAAAATGGCAAGTAATGGAATTACGAGTTTTTCTAAGCCAATGTGTAGATAAAGGTATTCCTATTATCCCTGTTTTATTGCCCGGAGTTGATGATTTACCAGACAAGCTATTGTTTTTGGAACAGTTTAATTGGGTTGAGTTTAATAACATTGAAGACGAAGCACCACTAAACAAATTGGTTATAGGAATAAAAGGAGTAAGAGGTAAGCCACCTAAGACAGATAATGTACCTAAAAATGAAGAACCAACACGGAAAAATAGCGTGTCGAATCAAAAACCAGATAGTGAGGGTGAAGAAGTGGATGAAGACAAATTACTTTATGCGCTAGGACGTTTTACTTCATTTGAATTACGTTCCCTTTGTGATAAATTAAGAGTTACTTATAGTGATTTCAAGGCCGATGGAAAAGCGGATACCGCTTATAACATATTGTCTTATTACCGAGACAATAAAAAACTCTCGGAGTTAGAAGCAAAGGCCCGTGAAGTAAACGTAAACTATTTTTAGTAGTTTTGCAGTATTGACTGATGGATATGTCACCCTGAGCGTCGATGCGTAGCTAGTGCGAAGGGGTCAACAAACCCGAAGTTACGAGAATTTGGGTAGATATGAGACCTTTCTTCACCCGCTTAATGAAACGATTGAACTAATAACATACAAAACCATGACCGACAAACAACTATTCACCAACCAATTCATTTCCATTATAGAGCGTGATGGTTACACCTTTATGCACGAAGTTCGCTGTGAAGGACACATTGTCGCGCTATTGCCCTATCGCAACCTTGCAGGTAATCAGCGAGAATACCTCGCTCGGTTAGAAGTTTGTCCCGCCCATAGCCCTGAGTTGGAGCTATGTAGCATTACAGGCGGAAAAGAACCAAATAAAAGTGTTGCTGAAACCGCCGTACAAGAACTGTGGGAAGAGGCTGGTTATCAAGCCACCATTGAAGAGTTGATTGATTTAGGAAAAGTACGTCCTTCTAAAGCCTCCGATACGACAGCCCATCTCTTTGCAGTAGATGTAACAGGTAAAGAACAATCAACACCAGAAGGAGATGGCAGTCGGTTTGAGGTTGGCTCTTCGGTACAGTGGCTTGATTATGAGCAAGCTATTCAAGTTGAAGATTCACTTTTTGTCACGGCTATCACTCGATTATTACAGGAGATCAATTAATTATGGAATTACCCGGTATTAAAGCTAAATCATTATCAATCGGCCTTCCTTTTGGGTTAGGCCAAATAGAGTTTGAAGCCAACGAGCAGGAACAACGAGCCGCATGGTCATTGTATGTAGAGTTGCAAACCCGCATCGCAGTGCAATCGCTCGACCCAGATACAGGTTTGTTACGTGAGGCTTTAAGTTCCTTATATTTAATTTTTGAGTTAACCCGTAAGATTTTGAAAGAGGCTGGCCCACAAGTTGCTCACGGAGAAAAGTCGTTTGGCCCTGTGGCTATTGCTGTACTCAATGAAGGTCTCCGCCCTTTCACAGCCTACTGGCATCCCCGATTATTGGCTTATGAACAAAATCGAGCAGATCTTGATGCCTTGGCGCATGAAAAGATGTGGATAGATTATGACCGCATGCGAAACGAGTTAACCACCCTGCAACAGCAAATGCAGGTGTATGTCGATGTTTTGGCTCAAATTTCGGGAGCTAAGGATTTAGGGGATAGCTGAGTTATCCTGACAGATAACCACCTATCAAAGGTCATATTGTACAAAAAAAGGGCGGACACTCAATCGAGTATCCGTCCTTTGTCATGGTGGTAATTTTGGGCAAGGAATTTGGTCGTTATGGTGAAGAGGCATAAATGGGGGCTAATAATTTGGAGTCTTGGTAATCATGATTGGCGAATCGTTCCGCCGCAATTTCGGCCAGATAACCGGCCCGACGCAGACGACTGGCTGGGGGTAATACTTGGGCGCGACGATTTGAGCCATGTTGTAACACCGAGGCCGACTCGCTGTCGATTTCGCCCACACATAAGCATGATTTGGTGATTATTGGAGCCAACTCCTCAACGTTGGTCACATAAGGCTCAACCAGCACCTGCCATACATTGTCTACTTGGTCGTAACAGGTCGCCAAAATCCGGCCTCGTCCAGCCTGAACAATTGCCCAAACTGGCATGCCGTCTTTTTGAAATGGGTAGGCTACAATATCTAAGGTCGGCACGCCGATTAAGGGCAAACGATAGGGTAAAGCCAATCCTTTGGCGATTGACAGACCGATTCGCACGCCAGTAAAGGATCCGGGTCCGATTGAAACAGCTATTGCGCTCAAATCAGACACCTTAATCTCAGCCCCATTAAGCATGCGGACAATCCGAGGCATCAACTCTGTGGTGTGACGACGACCAGCAAACCAAGCTTCCTCAGCCTGGAGGCCATCTTCGGTATATAATGCTAAACCAGCATATTGGGTGGCAGTATCAATGGCTAATATCATCGGGCAAAGGTCCGTTTTTTAAACTCTTTCAATAAATTCGCAAATCGAGGGCCATAAGGGCGTAACACCACCCGTCGCCGTGTTTCGCTGAGGTGGTACAATTCGACAACCATGTAGGCATCAGGCAACACATCCAAAGCTCGGTCTGCCCACTCAATAAGCGCAACCCCAGAATCATACATATAATCCTCTAAACCAAAACTCATGCCCTCAACAGCGTTGGTTAATCGGTATAAATCAATATGATAAACTGGCAAACGTCCGTTATATTCGTTGACAAGCGTAAACGTGGGTGAAATAACTCGGTCGGTTACAGCTAAACCTTTGCTGATTCCTTGAACCCAACGAGTTTTACCTGTGCCTAACTCACCGATGAGAGCGATCACGTCGCCCGATTCAAGGAGCGAGCCAAGCCGCGCCCCCAAACGATGGGTTTGCAGTTCGCTATGGCTAATGAAATCTAGGGTATTGGGTTCGAGAATTGGTGACACGATATCTGATAAGTGATGAATGATAAGGCAATAAAATATATTCTCTCAAAAAAGAACGGTGAGCCTGTAGAAACCACTTCCCGAAAGTTTTGAGTATATAAAAATCGGGTAGTCCTGCACAAGTAGTGAAGGAAATTCCGGAGTGCAAGGCTTGCCTTGCATGCAAAGCAAGCTTTGCACTCTGGAACACCACTACCAAAAATCGTTATTGACTTATCACTCGTCACGTTGGTACTCATTATACTCATATTATGGAGAGGGACAAAGCCTTTGGCAGAATTAAGAGAGTTGTGGTATCATTGTATATCGCTCAATCGTTAGCTGAGTAATCAAACTATTCTTTTTATAAAATGGGTATAAATTTATGCGCTATCTTATTATTTCTGATGTTCACTCTAATTTAACTGCTTTTGAAGCCGTTTTGAATGATGCGGCTGGCTTGTATGAAAAAGTATGGTGCTTAGGGGACATGGTCGGCTATGGCCCAAACCCCAATGAATGTGTTGAACTTCTCTTATCGCTCGACCATCTGTGTCTTGCTGGTAATCATGATTGGGCGGTACTCGGCAAACTGGATATTGATGATTTTAATCCTGATGCCAGATTTGCCACATTATGGACTAGAGAGCAGTTGACCTCGAATGTCAAAGAGTATCTTGATGCCCTACCGACCAAACTCCTTGAAGAGGAATTTTATACCCTCGTTCATGGTAGTCCTCGCCATCATGTTTGGGAATATATCCTCTACCCAACGATTGCCCAGCCAAATTTTGAACATTTTGATACCCCTTATTGTTTTGTCGGGCATACCCACAGCCCCGTTATCTTCCGTCAAGCCGATAATCCAGAGGATATGTGTGACGCGTTGGTGCCCGTTTTTAATGCTGGCCCGATTCAGTTTGATGAATCACGCCTGATTGTCAATCCCGGTAGCGTCGGACAACCTCGCGATGGTGATGCTCGGGCCGCGTATGGTGTCTTAGACACAGAATCCTGCACCTTTGAATATCGACGAGTGGCGTATAAAGTGGGTGAAATTCAAGAGAAAATGAAAGGGTATAATTTCCCTCCCCGTCTCTGGAATCGCTTGGCGTTTGGGTGGTAAGGAATGAGTCAGGCCACACTGCCGATTCCGGGGATTCGGACGGTTGAACAGACGGCTATCACCTTAAACCGAGACATGTAGCACAATCTTTAGATTGTGTATTACTGCCCAAAATGATATATGAGGATACGGGCTTCATATGACCTGATGAACTCAATCTTACAATTGAAAAACGAGCGATTTTTGTTTTCCTTTTATCAGGATAAAGGAGGGACATGTATTTCCCTGTCTCTTTTTGTTAGGATTCTTTGTTTGGAGCAATTTTTATAGAACAAAAACAGACCTGATAAATTGCGGTTATATATTTATCAATTAATGATTTTTGTACCGCTTTGATTTGAGGCTAATAAATGATGTTTTTTCGCTTAAAATTCCCTATTTTTATCGAGTTGTATATTTAGCTTTTCTCAAAAAAACTGTCGAACAGGGCGCATCAACTATTCATTTCGTAAAGTGTAAACTATCCGCTGAGACTCATCAACTATCTAAATCTGTCCACTATCCGCTGAGACTCATCAGTTGTCCTGTATCTGCTACCCAAAAACAGCCCGGTTTCTCAGGTGTCCATGTGTCACCTTCCCGCAAATTCCAAAACTTGCGGGAAGGTTGGTTTTGTGAGAACGGCAATTCGCGTACCACATCTCACGCCTCAACCAGCTTCCAGCCTCGCTTAATTTTACTTGCAATTAACTCTTTCGCCATCTCCATAATCTGCTCCTCATCACTAGAGATATTGACATCATTTTGCAGTGGCTCTTTCCGGCCTGAGCTAAAGTTGGTGTAGTGCATCACATAAGCTGGATATTGCAGGCTAACCTCTTCTTTATTGGTTTTCCAGACCACAAATTTTTGTACCATGATCTTGTTTTTGACCTTTTTGGTGTAAACTTCTCGAAAAAGCAGGTCGCTTTGAGGTAACGTTTCGGGATTCAGATCTGCTTCGTCTATATAAACCAAATCCTTAAGCTGACTAAAACGAATATCCTCATAACAGCTTGTTTTATCCTCCCGAATTCGCTCAAACATCGGATAGATGAAGCGCACACCGGGCGTGCCATGATAGAGCGAGTAGAAATCATCATGAAAGGTTATCAAATTGTTCATCAAGGGCTTTCCATAAGTGTTTTCGGTCATGAGGTCATTACAACCGACCTCAATAATCAACTCCGGTTTTACCAGATGGAACGCCACACCCTCGTTATCGGTTTCGATATAATTCGATTCGACATGCTTTTGCGATAATAGTTCAAAAAACTCTCGTCGCTCCGCTTCGCTAAGATTATTTCCCACCTTACTCACAATTTGATAAAGCCCCGTCTCTCGCATGAAAGCCACCAACAACGACTTGACCATGCCTCTACGATCATTTGCGCCCTCCACATACCCTACAACGGCCACATCAAAGGTATGTTTGGGTTTAATTTTATACATAAAGGGCATGTCGCCTCGCACGATTACCCCTTCAGCACCCTCTTCGCCAACCCATTTATCGAAATAATATTCCACATCTGACCTCGATTTACCCTTGATCGTTTCCACGACCTGCACCGGTCCTTCTGTGGGGAAGATTTCGGTCAATTTTTTGAACACCTCTTCATAAGTAATGGTTCGCAACGATTGCCCATTTAGCTCAAGAATGTCAAAAAAAGCGAGGCCAAGAGTCTCAACCAGTTCATCATTAGACAAGGCCGCAATCACATCATAAACCCGACTACGTCCCTCCCGTTGGGCGTACAACTCCGCGGCGGCAACCATCGAGGTGACACCCGCTTTTTCGATGATGGCTTTGGCCGCCTCCAAACATGGCAACTCAGTTCTGACGATGCCTCGGCGACCCATCATAAAAATTTGCCCTTCATAGAAGAGGATCACCTGTAAATGCCCGTCAATTTTGCGGGAGATGTAGAGATTATCACCACGCACCCGATACCGAATCTGGTCGGCATTGATAAATGCAAAACTTTGCGATATACGCCGCTTGTAATCAGATGGAACTTCACGCAAGTCTGGTTCAACGGCACTTAAATCCCCTTGCAGATAGCCGTGAGTTGGCTTCATTTTAGACGTATCTAACTTCATATCATCAGCTCCTTTAGTTCCAGATTGGTCAGATGGAGGATCAAACAATATTTATCATCCTGCACCCGCCCTTCTAAAAATCCTCGATACGGCACACCACCGGTTTGCAGAACCAGAGGTTGCATCCCTTTTTTACCTGTACCGATCAACATCAAGGCATTTTTATCATGAAGTTGCTTGGCCATGTCATATAGAAAATCATAAGTTAGTCCACTAACATGCCGAATCTGATATTTCTTAGAAAAGACGAACATCTTCATGGCCTTTGCCTTCGGAAAAAATTTACCACTCCATTGCACGGGTTGTTCTCGGTTGATGTTTCCCTGTACTTTTGTATGAGGTGTGCGTCCTTTTTCAGCACCATCCGGAGTCTTTACAATCTCATAAAGGTCAACCCCGTACAAAATTTCGTTATCTTGGGTCAGATACAGTTTTCTGGAAGCATCGAGCAACAGGCCGGTTCTCTCAAAATCAATCTCTGGGTCACTGTAGATAATCTCTTCAGCTAGATCATCTAAACTCTCATATTTGTTGAGCAAAGTCGATATATCTTGCTCAATCGTGGCCTTGAGAATCTTCACATTGGTTGGAGGCGCGCCATTAGGCAAGACATATTTAACCGCACGTTCTCGTTGCGTAGTCTCGAAACTGATCGCCGCGTCCCGTTTTTTGTCATTAGCAAGTTTTATTGTTCTCATGTTAAATCTTCTCCTTTACATCATGCTAAAATCGAGATCATCATCAAACTCTTCTTCTTCATCTTCCTCAGCATTAAACTCTGCAATCTGCTCAAGGCCGATGAATTCAAACTTAATCGGATAGCCGACCAACATGAACAAACTATCATTTTTTTCAATAAGAAAAGCCGCCATGCCCTCATAACCGGCCCGATAGTTGAAGGTAAAAGAATATATTTTGTCGCTCTGTTTGACCTGCTCAATCAGGGACTCACCCACCGTTTCAGATTCTGCTTCAGCTTCAGTGTCAGCATCAGACGCGGGTGCAGATTGAAGCATGTAGACCGAGGTGATACAATGGTCTAAAAAATACTCTACTGTGACCGTTTTATCCAACTCAATCGGAGCATCGAAAGAACTGGGTATCCGTTGAGCCGGTGCGCCATCTTTATAGACCGCTTTTAATTCCTTTCGATTAATCCAATGTCCCCATTCATCCAAAATTCCAAGAGCCTTACCCCCCTTTGGAATGATGAAGGAGCCGCTGGTGTCTATATCCATCCGTACACATTCCTGACCAGTAGGGTCAAAAGCAACGGTCTCTTTCCGACCATACAGTTTCGCTCGGTCAAGCTTGGTGATGGAAAAGGGATATTTTTGATCCGTTTGAAAAACAAGTTGTCTTGCCATAAATCCTCCTAATTTGTTACTAATTATTCTATCTTGGGTAGTCCTGCACGTCCTGCACATGTAGTGATCACCTACCCGCAAGTTCCAAACTTGCGGGTAGGTAACTGACATATATCACTACTTCTGCACCTCATATCGAAAGTATATCATACTCCTAGTTTTACTAAAAACTGTCCAAGCGTGTTTGGTGAGCAAAATATTCCCCTATTTTTCATAATAAGGCACTGGTTCAGTTGAGCGAATACAGTCTTTCAGATAATGGTTTTCAATTCAAGACCAACCTACCCGCAAGTTTAGAACTTGCGGGTAGGTAACGGCTGAAAATGTTTATCTGAACATCTATAGGTGATACCTATCTGAGCAAAAGGGCCACCACGATAACATGGCGGCCTTTTTGTGTTCCCAGCAAACTCTTTATTGACAAGACTCATTAGGTCAATTATCATGACTATTGTGTAGTAAGGAGGTGATGCCCAACCAGATTAATTCAAGGAATATAGGTCTACAATTTTGGTAGATGAGGCAAATATTAACCAACTTAATAACTCTTGTAAAGATAAATTTCTGCGATCTAGCAAAAAATACTTTATAAAAATAGGAAGAAAAATAATGTTACTAAAAGCCACTAAACAAATTAGAAAATTGAGCTATAGCTCGACTCAAATAATTTCAGTATTGTTTATAATTGTGATGATGTTTCTTGTAGGATGCCAGACAACAGAAACACCCGTAAAAGAGGAAAAATCTGAGCCAGTTATCAATAAAGAAGAGACGGCCCCAAAAGGCATGTCGGCTTCTGATTTAGGAGAAGAGATTAAAGCAAGCAAATCTCGGAAAATTGTATTTGCCATTAAGGCACCGATTGACCCTGCAACAGGCGAGCCTGTAGTAGGAGCTTGGAATACTTTTTGGAAAGGTGCCAAACAAGGGGGCGAAGATTTTGAGGTAAATGTTACCTTGCTACCCAATGAATGTGAAACATGTGTTGAAGACCAAATCCGTAATATCGCAGATTTGGTTGATAAAAAAGAGATTGATGGCTTGGTTATTGGGGTGGTTGACTCGATTCGTTTAGTCCCTGTCATTGAGAAAGCAATTGAAGCAGGTATTCCTGTTTTAGCATTTGATACACCACTCAATACCGATAAAGTATTGAGTTTTGCCGTGTTTGATAACTTTGCCGGTGGAAAGGTTGCCGGTGAATGGCTAGTAAAACAATTAGGTGGTGCCGGCCGGGTATTAGTATTAAACGGGCCTCCTGATCATCAAAATGCAATGGATAGAAGAGATGGCTTTTTTGCCGGATTAAAAGAGGGCGAAATTGATATTATTAGCACCGCCTCAGCTGATTGGGATATGCATAAGGCGGAGGAAGTGACAAAAGGTTGGCTCAACGAATTTGCTGAAATAGATGCAATTATAGCCGCAAATGATGGAATGGCTTTAGGAGCTAGTAAGGCTATTGCCGATGCTAAACGTGAGAAAATTATAGTTGTTGGTTTCGATGCCATTCCGGAAGCGTTGGAGGCAATAAAAAATGGCGATATGACTGCTACACTTGATCAACAGTTAGCCCAACAGGGACGATTTGCCATTCAAGTAATGGTTCGTCATTTAGAAACAGGTGAAACTTTTGAACCAATAATATACTGGCAAGATAGTGTTCTTGTCTCATCAGAAAATATGGCTGACTACCTATCTGATTAAAAAATTTGTGAGGAGTCCACAGCTTGCTTTGGTATTAATTTTAATGCATTAGGAATGGGTATTAATTAACTTACGCGTTTGGCAATCGTAGGGGCTAGGCAAGGCGGTGTAGCGTTGGCTTGAAATCAGAACTCCAATCCGCCTTGCCTCGCCCTGAATCTACGGAATAACGGGCGAGGCAGGGACGGAGAGAACATGGATGTACGTTCCAAAATCAGACCGCCCTGCCTAGCCCCTACCATAATCTCCGACGCAACGCGCAAGTTATTAAAATCCCGTTCCTTACCAGCAAACTCTGTTTTGGTAGAAGAGCAGTTTTTATCCAGATGTCCCAATTTGATGTTAGAAGAAAACAACCATGATAAAATTATTTCAATCGGACAAAAAAAATAATCCGTCCGAATCACTCAGCCAACAAATATCGCGAAAAGTAATTGTGTTGAGCTTGATTGCAGTTTTAGGCTTGGGTAGTACAATCATCCTCTCATTGATAACAACATTGCAACAAGTACAGAATAACATGGCTGAAACTAGTATCCAAGCAGTAAAAAAATTCGACCTTTTTTTGTTGGATATTGAAAGCGACATAGTTGCTACCTCTGCTTCTATAACCACCAGCAAAGATGTTAATCAAATTCTTCGGCAAATGCTTGCTCGAAATTTTTCGATTTTAGAGATATTTTTGATTAATTCTGATGGTGAGATACTGATTCAACAGAGCCGCGTGAAGTATATCAAACAGAGTAAAATCGAAGAAAATTTACTGTCGGAACTAAGTGACTTAAAAAATGAAGTGTATATTAGTTCTGTTAGTTTTGAGAAGGGGATGCCATCTATTTACATGGCAGTTACTGTCACTGATGACATTGGTTTACCGGCAGGAATATTATTGACAAAAATAGATTTAACAGAGTTATGGGATGCTACCATTCAAATTCAAGTAGGAAATACAGGTTACGTTTATATTACAGATGAAGCCGGGCATGTTATTGCCTATCGTAATAGGCGTTTGCTTGAAGAAGATATAACAACTCTATTAGGCTACACACCGCAAGAAATTGCCGAATCGCAATTAAATTTGTACACAGGTTTGAATGAAGAAATAGTATTTGCCTCAGGACATACCTTTGATATTGTTTCTTGGTTTGCTATTGTTGAGCAACCTGCCAGTGAATCTTTGGCTCCATTTATTTTACCTAGTTTTATTTTAGTGATTGTATTGATAGTGGTAATATTATTGGTGTATAATATTGTCAAATTTACTCAAATTCGCATCGTATCACCACTACTTTTACTCCATGACGCTGTTGGACAGATAGCGAGTGGTCAATTAGAACAGCGAATTG
Organism: Anaerolineales bacterium HSG24; assembly: GCA_030377895.1. GTDB lineage: Bacteria > Chloroflexota > Anaerolineae > 4572-78 > J111 > JAUCGB01. Next base: position 65,367 of record JAUCGB010000002.1, on the reverse strand, counting down.
ATATTGAATACAACGACGAATTTGGCGAATTGGCCGATTCGTTTTGTGATATGGCAAAAGAGTTGCATGATTTATTCACTACTTTAGAAGACCGAGTTGCCCATCGGACGACAGAATTGAAAGGTGCTAATCAAACGTTGCAAGAACAGAAAATTGAATTACAAGAATCGAAGGCAACTGCTGAACAGGCAAAAGTAGAGGCAGAACAAGCCAGAGACATTGCCAATAGTTTGCGTGAAGTTATGACTATTCTTACCAGTAGTCTTGATCATGACAAAGTGCTAGATAAAATCATGAGCCACATGGAAAATATCATTGATTACGATGGAGCAAGTATTATCCTCAAAGATAACAGGGATTTGGTCATTTCGAGGGCAATCGGTATTGCTAGTAAATATCTTGGTCGTCGTCATCCCATCCAAGACGAAGTTCCAGCTATCACCGTATTCAAAAATAAGCAAGTCGAATTTATCCCTGATGTTCACCTTGACTCACGTTGGGAGGTATGGGAAGGAGGTCAGATTCGTAGTTGGATGGGTACTCCATTGATTATTGATGATGTCGCAGTTGGGGTTTTAGCAGTGGATAATTACAAGGTTAATGCCTACAATGCAGAGGCTGCTCATATTCTCCAAATTTTTGCTACTCAAGCCGCTCAAGCTATTAAGAATGCCAATTTATTTGAACAAATCCAACAAATAAATCAGGAACTTTCCCAAGCCCAAGAACGGGTTGTCGCTCGTACCCAAGAGCTAGAAGTCGCGCTTAAAGAAACAGAGGGTCTGTTTCAAGCGGCCCAAGGAATTTTGGGTGCGTTAGAACTAGATGTTATCTGCAACAATCTGATTGTTCATTTTAACAACCTTGTTAAGGCCGATCGCGTATCCCTTTATCTGGTCAGTCATACAAAACGGGAGGTTATGTATCGATATGGTTATGACAATACCCAGATATGGGAAACTATAACTTATGAGGAGTTAGATCGTGGTTTGAGCGGCATGGTATTTAGATCAAAACAACCGATTTTATCGTTGCATGTTGACGATGGCATTGAGCCAGAAGAGACTGGTAAACGGCGTAAATTGCTTGGCATCGGGCCAGTAATCGTTGTTCCATTTGTAACCAAAGGTAACGTTATCGGTACGATTACGGTAGCAAATAAAATGGGAGAGCGTCTCTTTACTGAACATGATATGGGATTATTGATGACCCTGACCACTCAAGCGGCGGCGGCAATTCAGAACATCCATCTGTTTAGGGAGGAACAAAAACAACGACGTATGTCAGATAGTCTACGCGAGGTGGCCCTTGTTCTAAACCAAAGCCTTGACCGCGAGGTTGTTATCAATAAGATTTTGGAGCAACTACAACAGGTGATTCAATGTGATGGTTGTGGCTTGTTTATCCTTGAGGAGAACAGCATGGTTTTGGTGGGTGGCTCAGAGTTGGCGCAATCTTATATCGGGCGACATGTTCCTTTGTCTGATGATGATTTTGGTCAAACAGCCATCCGAACCAAACAACCCCATGTCATTGCCGACGTGCATCAATTACCGAATTATGATGAGTTTTGGGGAGGGGATGAGCGAATTCGGGGTTGGATGAGCGCGCCATTATTGATAGAGACAAAGGTGTCGGGCATGTTGACGATTGATAGCTTTCAGGTGGATGCTTTTAAGGAGGAGGAAACGAAAACAGCTCAGATTTTTGCCTCACAAGCCGCAGTTGCGATTCAAAATGCCCGTTTATATGCGGCGTTAGCTCAACTAAATGTTGATAAAGACCGCTTCTTTTCGATTGTGGCTCATGACCTAAAAGGGCCGTTTATGCCCGTACTAGGTTCATCGGAACTGCTGATGGAGATGGCGGATACGTTCTCAACTGATGAGATTCGAGATATAGGAGCATCCATTCATCACTCGGCCAAAAATGTATACGATTTGTTAGAGAACCTATTACAATGGTCACGGTTGCAACAAGGCCACATGACCTACAGCCCACAGCCGATTATTTTACAGGAAATGGCGATAGTTACGGTTGAGTTACTCAAAGAAAATGCCCTAAACAAAGAAATTAAGTTACATGCTCAGGTATCATCAGATATTATTGTTAATGCAGACCCGTACATGCTCGATACCGTTATCCGCAATTTGACCTCAAATGCCCTAAAGTTTACCCTCACCCAAGGCGAGATTTGCATCAGGGCTGAACAGTTGGATGATAAATTTGTCCAAGTTTCGGTGGCTGATACGGGGGTGGGCATGAGTGACGAGGTTAAACAAAAGCTGTTCCAGACCGGGGAGCATGTGACCACTTTAGGCACGGCAAAAGAGAAAGGCACCGGATTGGGGCTGATTATATGTCAAGAAATGGTCGAGAAATGGGGCGGACGTATCTGGGTAGAAAGCGAATTGGGTCAAGGCACAACCGTTAATTTCACGGTTCGGATTCAAATAAGGTAGTCCTGCACATGTAGTGATCACCTACCCGCAAGTTCCAAACTTGCGGGTAGGTAACTGACATATATCACTACTTCTGCACCACTACCCAAATAAATGAGCGCAATGGGCACTAAATACCGTATCCCTGAAAATGATTATCCGAAAGAGGAATTTTATTATACGATTCATTAGGAGATTTACATAACCATGCAAAATTCACAGTTTAGTTCTACACAAACAAAGCAGTCACAAGTATTACGCTATAAGTCAATTGGCTTTATAGCCTTGTTATTCGCATTATTACTCAGTGCCGTCACGGTATCCTTGATTCAGGCGGAGACTATCACAGTTTCGTGTGACGCGGCAGAACTGATTACGGCCATCAACACGGCCAACAACAACGGAGAAGCGGATATTATCAACCTGAACAACGATTGTATCTACAGCTTAACCACGCCCGATAACAACACCGACGGGCCAAATGGTCTGCCAGTTATCAACAGTGCCATGACCATCGAGGGGAACGGGGCCACGATTCAGCGGGACGGAGCAACCAATTTCCGCCTGCTCCTCATCACCAGCACTGGAAATATCACGCTCAATAATCTGACTCTAAAGAATGGGGCGGCGATATCCATGCCTAATGCCACTACAACCGATCATGGTGGTGGTATTTATATTCATCAGGGACAGTTGACCCTGAACCAAAGCCTGATTACCAGCAATACCGCCAAATTTTACGGTGGCGGAATCTATAATCTAAAAGGTGTGGTCAGTTTGAGTCAGACGACAGTTAGTCATAATGTCGTCTCAAACACCGTTACAGCAATCGCATCGAGTGAGGGGGGCGGAATTTATAATGAGAAAGGCTCGGTTTATGTTTTGGAGAGCGATATATCGAACAACCAAGCTGGAGACGGGGGTGGGTTAAAAAACACTGGTCAGGTCACGTTGGCAAATAGTAATGTTACAAATAATGTCTCTATGGGTAAAGCGGGCGGGCTTTACAACGGCATGGTCATGACCATAACCAATGGCACTATTAGCCATAACCAAGCCCAGTTTAGTGCAGGAGGTATTTGGAACAATGCTGATTTGATAATAGAGCAGAGTAGGATCTATAGCAATGTTGCTAATATTGACCAAAACAGTGGTGGTGGTGGTGGTGGGCTGTACAACAACGGTAGCGACCTACATATCAACAACAGTGAGATAACTGAGAACTCGGCCAACTGTGGCGGGGCGTTGATGGGGGCTTTAGAGAGCAATCGTATCTACCTTACCCAAACCCAAGTTCTACATAATCGAGCTGAACAAGGAGGCGCGTTCTGTGGAAATGGCAGTTATGAGTTACTGGAAACCAGCGTCTCGAGTAATACGGCTACGGCACAAGGCGGCGGGATTTTTCTCACTAGTGGCCGTTTGGATGTCATCAGTAGCACCCTGTCAAACAATATCACTCTTAACCATCATGGTGGGGCAATTTATATAAGCAATGGGCAGTTAGGAATTACTAATACGACCATTGACCAAAACAAGGCCGGTTACAGTGGAGCGGGAATATACGTCGATAGAGGGAGTTTATCGCTTACCGGAACGCACATTTTGAGCAATTCGGCCAATGATACTGGGGGAGGCATCTATAACCGTTCAGAGTTCACGATCATCAATAGCACCCTCGCGGGCAACATTGCCAACGCCAACCAAAGTTCGAGCGGAGATGGGGGAGCAATCTATAATGACGGATCCGGCAAAATTAGGGGTAGCCGGATTTATAATAACCGCGCTTACAACGGTGGCTTCGCGCTTAACGGGTTTGGCGGGGGAATATACAATAAGTATACCAAACCGTTATATATAGATAGTAGCACGATAATCAGTAATTTTGCTACATCTAGCGGGGGTGGTATTTCTAATTTTGGAGAGGTTCATATTGATAACAGTACCATTACCAACAATTACAGCCAAGGTGTTGGCGGTGGTCTGTATTCTTCTGGAAATTATGACGGTACAGGTATAACAACAATTTACAACACCACATGGTCTGATAACCAAGCGATGTCTAGTGGCGGGGCAATTTATAACGATACTCTTTTAACCATGACCCATAGCACTGTCATCAGTAATCAAACCCTGGACGCTGAAAGTGACCGTAGCGATGGTGGTGGCATTTTTAATGCTTCTCCTGCATCCCATAGTAATTACATTGCTTACATCAAAAACAGCATTATCACCAACAATATTGACAATGGGGGGCAAGCCCCTGATGTTGATGGCTCCTTTACCAGCTTAGGCGATAACATTATCGGCGATTTAGGAGAAAGTAGTGGCTTTGGCGAGCAGGATTTAATTGGCGTTGATCCCCGCCTCGGCCCGTTACAGGACAATGGCGGTAATACCTTAACTTATGCTCTATTACCCGATAGTCCGGCAGTTGATGCCACAACATGTGATACAGAACTAATCACCGATCAACGGGGTGAACCACGGCCTAATCCGGTTAGTACACGGTGCGACATCGGGGCGTTTGAATCGGCGTTGCTACCCCAAGCCGACCTGTCGTTGAGCCAGACCACTGATACGACTAGCCCAGCCTTGGGGGGTAATATCAAATTCACCTTGACCATCACCAATCATGGGCCGCGTACCGCCGAAGCGATTGTTGTTCATGACATGTTGTCGAATGGCTACGATTTTGTTTCGGCAGATGCGGGTCAGGGTGAGTATGATAAAAATACAGGCATGTGGGCGGTTGGCACGGTGATTAGTGGCGAGCAAACAAGTTTGATTCTCGAAGCCGAAATCATGGGGACAGGAATCTATACCAACTACGCCCAAATCAGTAGTGCCCACTCGGTTGACCCGAACTCAACGCCGGGTAATAACAGTGTTGATGAGGATGACGATACGACCATGGCCGTTTCGCCTCGATTACCTCAACTAACCATCAGCAAATCGGGGCCTGACCGAGTTCGTCAGGAGCAGTATGTCATCTACACCCTTAACATCACCAACACCGGCGACGCACCAGCGCAAAACATCTTTATCACCGATACGCTTCCAATTAGTGCCAGTTATGTGTCGGGCGGTAACGTGATGATTGACGATGTGCTTAACTGGTCAGTCGTCCCCATCTTGGAGACGGGAAAAACAGCTATAGCAACCTTCTTGGTTCAAGCACCGGGCGGTATCGACATCGTTAATTTTGATTATGGTGTTCGGGCTGATTATGGGATTCAGGCGCAAGGCACTGTTTCTGTCACCACCAAGATTTTGGTCGGTAGCCAAGGTACATTTGTGGAAAGCGGGCAAGATTTAGGCCGATCCAGAAGTCGAGCCGCGGACATGAAGGATATTGACGGGGACGGCGATTTGGATATCCTGACTGCCAATGAGGGCGCGAATGAGGTCTGGTTTAATGACGGACAAGGAACACTTAGCAATAGCGGTCAACAACTTGGGAATGATTCCAGTCAGGCCGTAGCCTTGGCCGATTTTGATAACGATGGGGACGCGGATGCGGTGGTCGTCAACGAGGGCGCGAATGAGGTCTGGTTTAATGACGGACAAGGCACGTTTACTTCCGGCACGCAAACGTTAGGCGAGTCCGATAGTCAAGCCGTTTCAGTGGGTGACTTAAACAACGACGGTACTCTCGATTTGGTCGTCGGCAACAACGGGGCGAGCGAGGTTTGGTTCAACGATGGACAAGGGACGTTCTCCATTGGAGAACAATCGCTCGATACTGGCAACAGTCAAACCGTCTCTCTGGGCGATATCAATGGCGATGGGGCTATCGATGCCGTGTTTGGCAATGATGGCGTAAATACCGTTTGGTTTAATGATGGGCAAGGGGTGTTCAACGATTCCGGACAAACCATCGACAATGGGGACACCCAAGCGGTTGTGTTGGGCGACCTAAACGGCGATAATCTGTTGGACATGGTTGTCGGCAACAACGGGGCTAATACCGTCTGGTTTAATGATGGAAACGGCAAATTTGTAGATAGTAATCAAAACTTCGAGAATTCAAATAGTCAAACTGTTGCCTTGGGCGACTTTGACGAGGATGATGATTTAGATGTGATCGTGGGCGGCGAAGGGCCAAACACGGTTTGGTTTAACGATGGAACTGGTACGCTGAACGATAGTGGTCAGAGTCTTGGTCAGGATAACACTCAAGCCGTTGTGTTGGGCGACTTAGATGGGGATAGCGACCTCGATACCTTTGTGGCAAACAGTAGTGCTGAGGACGGCTCAAACCAAGTATTGTTTAATCAAAACGAACTGGTGCGCGAGGTAGAAGCCCCAGGTGGCACACTGGACTTGAGCCAAGGCTTGACCTTTACCATAGACATCCCCGCCGATTCGTTGGCGAAGACGACCACCTTCACCTATACACCGCTTATCTTACCCAGCGCACCTGCCCCAGACGGCACATCAATTGTCGGACAAGCGTTTGAGCTGAAAGCGGCTCAAGGGGATAAAGCGGTCGCCAATCCGTTCCAAACACCTGTCACCATGCGCCGCTACTACAACCCGACTGGTCACAAACCAGAGCAGATTCGACTCTACTATCGGGATGTCAGCACGAGCCAATGGTTAGACGTGGCCACAACATGCTCGCCGGAATCGCAGTACAACTACGGGCCAGATTATATCGAGGTTGATATCTGCCACCTAACCGAGTTCGCCATGTTTGAGTCGGCCAGCGAGGCGGTCTATCTTCCGGTGGTGATTAAGTGAAGAGTGAAGAGTGAGAAGTGAAGAGTGAAACTTGTTACTCGACAAAGAAACACAGAGTTTCACAGAGAAAAAGAGAATTTTTTCTCTGTGAAACTCTGTGTTCCTCTGTGAACTCTGTGTTAATTAGTTCAGGATAAAATTTTTGTCGGGTAGTAAGAGAAGCTCGTAGTAGGTACTTCAGTGCCTTTGAGGGCGATGAATCGCCTACTACAGTCTTTCAGATAAAGTTTTTTACTCAGACGGACATACCCTAAAGGTTTCTAAAACCTTTAGGGTCTCGAACTCCAAAACATTATCTGAACATCTATACAAACGTTAATTCGTTAGTTCAACCTTCCAGATAATGTTGGGCATCCAAGGCGGCAGTACAACCGCTTCCCGCGGCGGTGATAGCTTGCCGGTAGTGGCTGTCTTGCACATCGCCGCAGGCAAACACGCCGGGCAGACTGGTTGCGCTCAAATGGGTTTTGTCGGACGAGGTGATGATGTAGCCACCGGAATCGACATCGACTTGTCCGATAAATAGTTTGGTGTTTGGAGTGTGACCAATTGCCACAAACATCCCATCTAAGGGAAGTTGTGACTGTTCGTTGGTTTGCACGTTTTTAAGGGCAATCGCCTCCACGCCCTCTGCGCCGATCACATCTTCGACCACCGTATCGAGTACAAACTCGATTTTTGGATTATTTTTGGCTTTTTCTAGCATGATTTGAGATGATCGGAATCCTTGGCGACGGTGAATCACATACACTTTCTGAGCAAATCTGGTCAAAAAGGTGGCCTCCTCCATCGCGCTATCGCCACCACCGATCACGGCAATCGTTTTATCACGGAAAAAGAATCCGTCACAGGTGGCACATGTGCTGACCCCACGCCCCATCAAGCGACTCTCGTTCTTAAGTCCAAGCAGATTAGCCGACGCGCCCGTCGAGATGATGACGGTTTTGGCTTCGTACAAGGTCTCATCAACCCACACTTTTTTGATGTCGCCATCTAGCTCAACCTTGGTCACATCTAAGGTCAAGAGTTCGGTGCCGAATCGCTCGGCTTGGGCGCGCAACTCCATCATCAAATCCGGCCCCATAACCCCATCCTTAAAACCGGGGAAGTTTTCCACCTCGGTCGTAGTCATCAACTGCCCACCAGCTTGGAAGCCTTCAATAACGAGGGGATCCTGTCCCCCTCGGGCCGCGTAGATGGCGGCGGTTAATCCGGCTGGGCCAGAACCGATAATTATCACATTTCTTACTGTCATGGTAATACTCCTATAAAAAATTTAGTGCCCTGATATTACATACAACTCATGCTATCAGGGATAATTGATTAGGTGATATAGTTTCGGTTTTGATTATCCCTGATTATTGTTGGTTTTACGTTAGATAAGGAATCGGAATTAATTAACATGTGCATTTGCATCGATTGCCAAACGCGCAACTTATTTAGGACTCATTCCTCAGTACCCGACAGCCTGAACTCTGTGTTCCTGTTTTAGCCTTTCCTAAACTACTTTGTCGGGGAGCAAGAAATAAAAAACCACCCTCATTATACCAGAAGCGATGGCTTTGAAACAAACAGTTTTCGATTGTGTTAAGACCAAATTCACTGAGTTGAACACCGCTCACGAAACTCCGCCGACCAACCATGCCCGTGGTGTTCAATCCAGTGCAATGTTTGGGTGTGATTCGTTTACCCGAAATCGTGTCATTTTTTGATACGGGGGATGGGTAGCAGAGGAGCAATCCTCTGACAACTGTTTGTTCATGTAGGTGAGATGATACCGCGAAACACCCACATCATCAAATCCTCTCGATCTCCACTGTGCTATATTCGTTGGAAAAACGTGCTAATGCGCTCTGCTCGGCTTTTTCCTGCTCAACAATAACCGTTTCTACAATTGCTGTATGATCAAAAGCGGATAGTGCTTCTTTACGGTATTTTGGATTAATTGGTCCAGGAGACAATCCCGAGTAAGCCATAACGCGAATTAACCACGGCTCCAACGATTCGAGAATACGATACCATGCAAGTGCCTGTGGTATTCGCGCTATAGGAGTCAACAGAACACCGTAAGCTGGTGAAAGCCCTGTCTGCTTTATTCGGTTCACATATCCACCTCGCTCCAGCTCACTGGCAAGGTGATCCTGCACTTCGTCACTTAATCCGAGATATTGAATGATCGGCTGTGAAGTGTTTGCCTGAGAAATTACGTCAATTGTACAGTTCCGCTTGTTAAGCTGTATGCGAGCGCTTGGTGGCAATATAGTCAGATCAGGTTTGAATACCTCAAATATTGTATCAGGTATGCTGCTCATAGGTGGCGACTGAGTGTTTCCTCTAAAGGCTCCGAGTGCAGTGCGATATTGCCCCTGTTTGTAGCTACATAGGCTAAATTGCTGGCGAGTTTCGTTAATCTCGACCACTTTGTACGCGCTTTGATATCCGCGCCATGCTTCACTAAGGTAGTGTCCTCGTATGCGATCGATAAGGGCCTGGATATTGCGTTTGGACAGCGTATCGAGAGTTTTGTAGTTGTCTAGATGTTCGATGGCATTGTCTAGTCTATCAAGGTCGCGTGTTTCGAGATCACTGTTCTTTTTGATTTCTGCTAAAATCTTGACAACTTTCTTGACAGCTCTTAAAGCTTTTCCGTTGTCGTCATTTTTGATTTGGTCGTAATAGGATAGATCACGCCCGCCCTTGTCGTAGATCCTTTCCATGACCTCGCGTTCAATGCAGAGGCATCCATGGGCATACTGTAGGATATGTAGCGGAGCTATATGCGCCTTGTAAGCACCTGAATGAACGCTCTGGTGATTTTGCTTGAGGAGAACCTGTTTTACATACTTATCATCAAGCATCATCGCTTGACGAAGCGGCGCATTTGCTTGACGCTGTAACGTCATCCAAATCTGACGGTTCAACTTATCACGTTCTTGCTCCAGTCCTTTAATTTGTTCAAGGAGCGCATCCCGCTGATCTAGACGAGTTGGTTGTTCTTTCACCAATTCTATGAGGGGATTCAGGTAGTATTCGCCCGTTTCCTCGTTTACAAGAATAGGCTGCTGGCCCCAAGCAAAGCGTTGAGCCTCTTCTTTGTGGAGATTCAGCTTGTATTCACCCGTTTTCTCGTTTAGTATAATGACTTGATCCTTAACGAGTTGATCAAGGATGTCATCGGCTTGCTGGCGAAGATCAGCCATCTTGATTTGTATGTCTTGGATCGGTGTATTCTTGGCATGTTCATAGTAAGCCAGTAAGACATAAGGTTCTGGTAAGAAAAGTGGATACTGCTGATTGAATTTTTTAAGACTCTCTGGCAGATTCCGTACAAATAGCTTGTTAAAACTCTCTGGTAGATTCTGTGCAAATAGAGTTTGCACGAAAAACCCCAACGAACCTTTTTTAAACTTTGGAAGATCTGCCTCCATGTTCTTGTCAAATAACTTCATAGTCTCAAATAATTCAAGGCGATGTTCTAGCAAGATATCTGTGTCACTATTGAGAATCTTCCAGCTGTCGCTAAATAGATTTTCGGCGGTCCATGTAGGGTGTATACGCAGTGATTGCTTAAAGCATTCAAGGGCTGTTTCAAATTGACCGTTGGATAAATGCCTTTTGGCCTTTCGGTAGGTTTTTCGTGCCAGCCTACGATTGTTTCCAAAGATCTGAGGAGAAGAAACAGTGCGTTCACGGTGTTGCCAGTGATTGATATAGTATGGAATACCCATCTCAGGGGCCAGGTAAGTAGCTAGTGTTTGGGTAGTAGTTAGATAATGAGGTGTGATGACGAAGCAGTTACCTTTTTCAACGACCTCAAAAATCACGCTGTCTGCTTGCAGCGGGAGCATGTTGATTCCGCATTTACGCAGGTGTGTATGTATCTTGCGCCAAATAACTGCACGTTGCTGTTGGACCCATTGGTTGTATTGCTCACGGACTTCTACTTGCTGTAGAAACACCGGAGGCCATCCACGTAAGAATGAATCCAAAAAGACATTAGTGTTTATGGTATCAAGCCGTTCACCTTCGTAATCTGGATCTTCTGGATCAAACTTGCGCAGAAAGTCATCCATCCGCTCAATCCAATCTTCGTTGTGGCCGATCATATCGGGCAAGTGCCACTCGACTAACTCCTGTAGGCTAATATACTCTGTAACTTCGCCAACATTCTGTACGTATGGATCATCATAGTTGCGCGTTCCCGCGATGGGATACTCTGGTTCTTGGATGGACAGAAGCGCGGATGGGGCGAGTGTGAAATGATTACTTTGCAGAAACGCAGTCAGACGCTCAGTTCGCTGTTGGACGATGTTAGTGTTAGCAAAGTCTGTGGTCTTAAACTGCTGGCGGAGTGAAACGATAGGGAAGTCAAGAGGTTTGTCTTTCATCAAGACCTGGAAGTACTTTTCAGTAAGCGCGGCAATGTCTCCACCTGCTGCCACTGTTGCCATCATTCTGTACAGTAATCCTTTCAATTGTCTTACATCATCTTTTTTCCATTCCTCATAGATGGCTAAACGCCGCTTGGCATCCTCAATCATCCCTTCACGAAGTTCATGACTGTGCGCTTCGATCAGTTCTTCAAACTGTGACCCCAACAGACTACGTGACAGCGTAAACTGTAGGGGAGCCAGATTAGGGCCACGCAGTTGGTAGAATGGCAGGATCACGCCACTGGCTGCGGATGCTCCCTTGGCGGGGTGCAGCAGAACAGGACTATTATGGTTGTCTTTAATTGTCTGCTGGATTTGTATTCGAATCGCTCTGACGCAATCATCATAGGATTGGTTTTGCTCTGTCTTTACTTGTGCTAGTCCAGTCCCCCTCTCAACAGCAGATAAATCGTTCTGTAGATTCCTCAGAGGTGGTGTAAGTTGCTTATCAGTCCGCGAATGTTTTTTTCGTAACCGCGGGCGGCGTTTCTCTACACTTGAAGGTGGTTTTTGTACATCATCTTTAACCCGTATCAGCCCTGCTCCGGTGACGATCAGGGTTTGCTTGATGTTTGCTTCATCTATTTCAAGAATCGCGTTAAAGATTTTGGAAGAAACTTCTTTGCAGATGGCTGAATTTGCATGCCCGGAAATAACAATATCCTTTATCGAGGAGGACAACAAGTTGAAAGGCAGGCCTGTACCACGCTGTTTCAGTGCTTGACTGGCAACCGCAATGTTAGGTTGGTTGAGACTGCTGTAGAACCACGTTGTAATGTGACTGGCAGTGATAAGATCGTCTGGCTCGTTAACCATTTCCTCGAGGTGAAAGACATCTTTGGTGGGTTCTGCCGGACGCATCTGGGAAGGAGGCTTTGTCTTATTAACCTGGTGATGAATCACCAGGCGTCGCTTATTAACCCAAAGCACCACTGGTCGCCACAGTGCCAGCGTCAATCCCAATAGAAGTCCGACCAAGCCAAGCGGCAAAGTTGGCCAAAGAGAAAGCTCCTCAATAGTAATGGCGATCCAGAAAGCCAACCATCCCCCTCCCCCTCCTAGTCCACCGGCTATCGCCCCGGCCCACGGTCCCGCTATACGCTCGGCCAATCCGAACACTATGCCGAGTACTATGGCGAATACCACGCCGAGCGCTACGTTACCTGCCACATTGATCTCCGTATAGGTTCCCAAGGCACCGAACGCCACACTGAACACAACAACAAACATAACGCCGAACGCTACGCCAGCCCGCCAGTTGCGAGTGCGCAAGCCCACTGTCATACCGAGTACCACGCCGAACGTTATGCCGAACGCTACCATATCATCCATCACGTCACCCACTACGGTGTCCGCCACATCGAACGCAACGACGACCATCACAACGACCATCACAACGAATGTCACGATGCCAACAACCACATCGCCTAATTGCCGGATCAACGAATATGACCGTGTTTGGTTCGCTATCCCGCCTGCCACGGTGCCCGCCACACCGAACGCAACGGCACCCGCTACAACGAATACCACACCGCCTGCCACGGTGTCCGCCATGCCGAACGCAACGACGAATACCACACCGATTGCTACGCTGCCCGCCACACCAACCGCTACACTACCCACCACGCCGACCACTACAGCGAACGCAACAATGAACGCAACAACGATCGGAATGACGATCACTATATCTTCAACAGGCCAGCTCAAGCTTAGCAACACCAAGCCAATCAACAGGCTAACCAGAGCAGGTAGGATAATGTATCCTTGTATCAGCATCCGCCGTAAGACTGGGCTACGCCACTGCTCCCGATTTAACTCCATCAGGCAGAAGTCGGGTCTCAAGTCGGGATCAATGCGGGCCACGTGGCTGCGCCAAGCTGTGGGGTAGAAGAGCCAGGAGAGTAATTGCAAGCTGCCCAGGAGCAGGTTGGGGTGTAGATCGGGTGAATCGGGGTAAGCATTGGGTTCTCTAGATTGTGAATTCATAATGGTCTCCAGCTATCCGATTTTGGAGAATGATAATGTCTCTTGCCGGGAGTACCAAGCGCACCCTGATTAATCCCGGACTAACATTCCCATCACATGAGAACAAAAAGCAGCCGGATGGTAAGTTTGGGCAATAGAACCAGGAGATACGGGACTCAGTAGCAATTGTTCAAGTTCGTTGCGCCCTATCTCGTGCAGTTCACCATCTAGGTGTTCGCTTACCTGAGCATCCATCATATGTTCCCCTGAATCGGGAAGTTGCAACATCAAATCGAAAACTAGTTGTGAATTAAGCTGGCTATCTTGCATAAGGACATTCAAGAGGGGCTTCACTGCTGCAGGGTCAAATTGGGCAAGTCTGTCGCTAAGTTGAGGCAATGTTCCGTTGGCTTCTGCGTCCAAAATCATCTCGCCCATATCATCTGTGTCTCCCCTGGATATCACACCCGCCAATTCTGGATACCGTGGCTCTCCGATAAGGGGCTGACTTTCCGTCAGCACTTCAGATTCTTTAGAATCTATGTGATCTTCAGGCTTAATTGCAACACGCTCACGACAAAAATCCCGAAGTCCCCGAACCCGACGGACCGGATCCGATTCGCTTGCAATATTGCACAGGCGTTCAAGGTTTCCCTCATCGAAAGTCTGGCTCACACTGGGATCAGACTCAAGCAAAGTATGCATAAACTCGGTATGCTGGAAAAAAAACCCTGCGATCCTGAGTTTGAGTGTAGGAGTATTTGCTTGTTGATATGCATCTTGGACCATTCCGCCTATTGGGGAGAAATTCGTACCGTCGAAATCCTGAGATAGCAAAGTAAAACTCTCGTCGAACTCTTTAGCATTTACCGGTACATCTTGTGCAATACAGTGTAAGACGTTGTTCACGGTGGTTACTTGATCCGGAGACCACGAGAGAGTGTCACCTTGCATATTGATTAAATTAGTCTGGCTTACAGGTGAAATATGACTGCTCATTATATCCTCCTTACATGTTTATAAAAGATGGCTTAAGATTACCTTTGGAGCTAGTGATTAACTTTTCCACAAACTTACCAATTTTTTTGGTCAAACTTTATGGTATAAAGGCTTCACACGCGCTTTCCTTCATACGATCCTGCACCATTTTAATTTCAGGGGAATTTAAATCCTCAAGCAAATTCAATGCTTGTTGATAATACTGACAAGCTACTTCAGCATTGTCATTCTGTTCCGCTGTCAGACCCAAGCCGATGTTTGCCCATGCTTGGTAGTACAGGGATGATGCCTGTTTTGCTAACGTCAATGCCTCGTTAAATTTCGAGGGGGCAGATGGTTTACGTTGCAAGTAATCCACCATTCCAATACGAATTTGTACACGAGCCATACTAACCACTTGGTCGTTTTCTTGGTAGAGGATTTTTGCGTGGGCAAGATGCTGATCAGCTTGGTCATACTCTTTTTGACATAGCATAACTAATCCTTTGTTTTCCTCAACGAGGGCAACTGCCCTTGGAAACTTGTCTTCATCCAGGAACGCTAGAGCCTCATCATAAAGACGTTCAGCCTCGTTGCAGTTTTTTTGTAGATGGTACCAATATCCCAAGTGGATGAGATATAACACCTGCACTTCCGAAGGTATCGACTTGTCTCCGATTTCTTCTTTCACAGTACGATAGCAAGCCAGGGTGTCGCCTGGAGTATCCCCTGGCATGCGTGCCAGACACAAGTTGCTGTGAATAATCACGCGATTAGCGATGTCATCTGGAGGAATATGCTTGAGAGCAACCTGGAAATATGTTTCATCAGGCTGCCCCAGAGCCAGGTTAGCACTACCAAGCTGTGCAAACGCTGGCCAAAAGTCCGGGTTTGCTTGCACAGCTTGCTCAAAATCATATCGAGCATCTGAATAGCGATCTTGCATCATACGTGCCGTGCCTCGCCAGTAGTAAGCCTGATCAGAGTTCCACTGACAGATATGGGGAGCTTCTACTACCTCAATTGCTTGTGAGAATAAATCTTCGGCTCGTTCAGGCGATGACCAAGCCATATCCACAATACCTAATGACAGTAAAACAGAGTAATCGGCTAAATGTGCCAAGTCTTGACCCAAACATTCCTGCAAAGCGTCTATTGGTAAGGTGTTTTCGCTAACAACTGTAGATTGTCTGAGTACATACGGTGAGAGTGTAAGGAAACTTCCACTTTGCTGAATATCAAAAGATGGCAACTCTGGAAGAATTTCAATAAATGTACGAATTCCAATGACATCATCAAATTCTCCCCAAATTACGAGTGTCGCTTGATAAAGCTGACCAATTTCACGAGCTTCTTGTGCTGTACTAACTGCTTGTGTCCATATCTCTAGGCGAATATTGTATCCCTCTCTTACAAGCTCCTCAACTTGTGTTTGGAGAGAGTCTCGAATTACTCGCTCAGGTGAGAACTCTAATTCTGCAAATCGTCCTGAATAAGGTATTAGAATTATTAGTGATTCGTCTTCATTGGCTTTATTCATCCACCAATGATAAAAACTTGGGCCATAAATAGCTATGGTAAAAGTAAAGCATACCAGTAGCAAAAGTATTACAAATTGCTTATTGGAAAGCAAGTTAATGAAAAATTTCTTGCTCTTGTCAACATAAGTTGCAGGGCTAGACCCAGAGAAAGCAAATTTTTTGTGTTGTTTATTTTCAAGTCCTTGAGCAAGATTTAAAAGTTTGTGTTTGCAACTATCTCCCTCTGAGATTCTGTCCGCAAGAACGTGTAATAGCAAAATTAATGCATTTTGCTGATTGTCATCATATCTACCTCGTAGAAAATCTATCACCAAATCAATACGTTTTGTTATCTTGGTAGCTTCTGGTAAATCGTTACGCCACATACTGATTCGAGAATCAACAAAAACTGCACGAAATCCTTCATTACTATCAATAGGCGCACAAATTTCGAGAATTTTATGTAATTGACGTAATTGTTGTGGTGATATGTCTAGCATGTTCTTTCTCTCTTACGTAAAGCTAACTAATTATTATGTTGCCAACACGCCCATAAAAGTACTTATCAAAATTATAGCCGCTTAAGCACCACAGCCATATTATGTTGCTATGGCAACAATCTTTAACATAATAGCCATATTATACTAGCCTCTAATTTTTGTCAATTTATCATTCAGCTTTTAATTTCTTATTTACATCCTTTTTTAACCACATAGCAACGACGACGCGATTCGGACGATTCAAATTCGCCAATTCGCTATTCTCCCTCACCCAAACTCGCCGAAACGCGTCTTTTCCATTTACTACTGCCCAATTTGCCAAAACCTTGTTATACTCCAGCCACATTCAAACTTACTTAACTATTGGATGGAGTTACTCCCCGTCAAGAGGAGCAGACTCCAAACTCCACCCGGTGAGAAGCTCACCGTGAGGCGAGACCGATTATAACATTGTGTTTGTCGTTAGGCAGACAGTTCGGCTACCCTGTACGTAAATAAGCATGGCCTTATAAGCGCCATCCCAAACGGCAGAGCGGCTAAACAACTTGTCCAACTGAACCCATGTTACAAGCTGGAATCTATACCTCCACGGTGCAATCACCGTGGAGGTTTTTTATTTCTATATTTCTTTATTTTAGCACGTAGGAACAAAAAAGGAGGTTAGAGGAGAGCGCAGGGAATATTTCGGAGGTTGCTTGTCACTTTTCACATGTCGGCATGGTTCATTCTCCGTTAAGTTTGCTTTACAAATAAAACCATTGTAGGTGACGCTTGTAGCGTCACTAGTTGCTAAATAAACGCCGTAATACCCCCAAGCAATACAGGCGAACGGTCATTGTCACGCTACAAGCGTGACCTACATCGTCTTGTGCATGTTTGAGGAGTTCGCCTTCGACAAGCTCAGGCTACGTCTCGTCGCCTGAGCTTGTCGAAGGCGAAACGGGCAACTTATTTAATTTCCGATTCCTAAATAGGTTAATCGTTGCTCTACGAAATAAGCTATCAACTTAACGTGCGACAGATAATATCGTAACACAGTCTTTAGACTGTGCGGCACAGGCTGAAGCATGTGCTACATGTCTCGGCTTACGTTGATAGCCACGAAATATGAGGAACAACGATACAGTTATGAATAGCAGGGCTATCAACTTAACGTGCGACAGATAATATCGTAACACAGTCTTTAGACTGTGCGGCACAGGCTGAAGCATGTGCTACATGTCTCGGCTTACGTTGATAGCCGAATAGCAGGACAGGCAAAGCAAGCATTGCACTCTGCCTGCAACTCATAATTCTTCATTTTTCATTCTTAATTCTTACAAAGGAGGTAAAACCGTGAGTACCGAGCCAATCAAAAAGCTATTGAACAAGTGGCAAGTGGAAGACCTGACCATCGAGATGGCGATAGGGCATCAGCTTCAACATATAAGCATGTTACACGATACCGACCGTCAAGCTAACATCCAGCGTCATCAAATGATGGTCATGCTCAAAGAGATTCAAACCACGCTCAAAAGTCTGCGGCACGATGTAGACGCGCTCATCGCCCATACGGGCATGCCGCCCACGCCCCCAAAAGGGAAGCGCGGGCCAAGAAAAAAAGATGGAGACTAATCGTTAAAAAACGTCACCCATCGACATGCAACACAAAAAGGCGCGGGAAAGAACCCGCGTCTTTTTCTTTGGGCATTGTCTAAGTACCAGACAAAACAGTTAGGACACGGATAAACGCGGATAAACACGGATTTTTTAGGCTTATCTGTGTGTATCCGTGTTAATCCGTGTCCCTTTTTTCTTCTGTAACAAGTTCAATCTTTTTTTGTCCTGTACTCAGGGATATTGTAGTAAAAATACTGACGCTAACGGAATCTTTGGCTAAACCACTTTATCGGGTAGCAAGACTACCCGAATCATTCCACTTCCTTATCCAACGTCGCGGCCTGTTCTAAATCGAACTTAGCCCGATTATCGTTGCCTAGTCCAATTCGGGCTTGGCCTCGATGTTTATAGGCCGCAGAATCATCTGGGTCGAGAGTGATAGCGACGGTGAAGTCGGCCACGGCTTTGTTATGCCCGCCAATGTGGTTGTAGGCTTGACCCCGATTCCGGTAGGCGGCGGCAAATTCTGGGTCGAGGGTGAGGGCGGTGGTGAAATCGGCAATGGCCTGACGATGGTCGCCCATGTTCCCATAGACCAACCCCCGCCGATTGTATGCCGCGGCATCATTCGGCTCGGCTTTGATAGCGGCTGAAAAATCGGACAACGCTTCGTCATATTGTTTGAGGGTGAAATAGAGATCACCTCGATTATAGTGAGCGTAGGCCAAATTATCGGAGGCCAGTTCAATGGCATGACTAAAATCAGTCAGCGCAGATTCATACTCGCCTTGATAATAGTAGACCAATCCTCGCCCAATATAAGGCCAGTCGGGTGGATTCGGGTGCTGATTGAGAGCTTCACTAAAATCGGTCAGCGCGGCCTCAAACTCCTCCTGCGCTAGATGGGCCAGCCCTCGCCCAATATAAGGCCGACTAAGCCGTTCATACTTCTCCTGAATTGCCGCGTCAAAATCGGTCAGCGCGGCCTCATAATCGCCCAAACTGTAATAGACCAAACCTCGCCGATAATAAGGCCAACTAGGTTTGCTAGAGGTCAGTTCAATCGCCACCTCAAAATCGGCTAAAGCGGCCTGATAATCGTTCATGCCAACATATAAATCACCTCGATTATAATAAAAATCCCCATCCGTCGGATCGAGTTGAATCGCCTGTTCAAACTCGATAATCGCCCGCCGAAAGTTCCCTAGCTGACGGTAGGTGTTGCCTCGATTACTGTAGACCCAGCTTAATGGCTCATGCCGCAATCGAATTGCCCGACCAAAATCAGCCAGCGCAGCCTCAGAATCGGCCATATCTTGATAAGTTAAGCCCCGACTGTTATAAGGGTATGGACTACGAGGAGCGAGTCGAATCGCCTCATCAAACGCGGCCAACGCCTGCTGATAACGGGTTAAACTGCGATAGGTCGCCCCCCGACAGACATAGCCCAACGGATCATCAGGGTTCAGGCGAATCGCGGCCTCGCAATCCTCCAACGCTCGGTCGTACTCCTCCAACTGCCGATAGGCCAGCCCCCGTCGACTAAAAGCTAAGGCATAATTAGCCTGAAGCAAGATAGCTTGGTCAAACTGTGTAATCGCCACCTCGTACTGATTGAGATTATATTGGGCCACTCCCTCATCATAAAAATGTTCCGCATCGGGCGTAGGTGTGGCCGCCGGAACGCGCTCAAACGTGGGCGCAGGTGTGGCTGACGGTGTGACATCATGAGCAATCGGTTGATGGTCGGTTGTGGTCGGCCCAAACAGCATGAATAGACCGCCTCCCATAAAACTGAGCAAACCGATTATTATCAATATTATCAATAGTAAACGACGGTTCAAGGTAATGATTCTCCTTACTCCTTATGAAACGTGAGGCCGCGAATGGGCGAATCTCCGAATCGCCCATTCGCCCATTCGCCCATTCGCATATTCGCCTAGCTACTGTTGCCGTAACAGAACCGGCAAGTAGATTCCACCGGGCAGATAAACCTCAATGGTCGAACTGACTGTACCGGCCACATTCATGACCGTCACAGTGATTGTCTTCCAGCCGCCCGAATTCAACGGCCAACTCAACACGCTAGTCTGGGTTAGCTCGTTGCTCGAAACCACATTCTCGGTGCGGTCGGTCGCCTGCCAGATATAGGTGATTGGCATGGTGGTGGTCAGCGGCAGAACGCTGGCAGTCAGAGTGATATGCCGCGACCCGGCCACGATGGTCGGGGTTAGCGTGCCACTAATGGAGACTAGTTCCGGCGGCACAGCCCCCGTCTCCACAACGGTGACGTTTCCGGCTCGGTCGTAAACTCGCACAAAAAGGTCGCCTCCCGTATTGCTAACGGTTGCACCACCTTGCAGTTGCCATGCGGTTTGGAACGTGCCAGATTCTGAACTAATCGGTGAATAATTTTGGCCGTCATTACTCAGTTCAACCAGAGCCACGCCACTATTATCATCGGAAGCGGTCAGGCCAATGGTAACGAGTTGTGTTTGACGCATCTCTGCCGAGCGAGCCGTCAGCCCATTAATGGTGATGTTGGTTGCCTCAGGCGGAATCGGGTCGTAGATGATGTCATCCTGTACCGGATAGGAATATTTGCCCAAGCTGTCTCGGAAGCGGACATAGACCGTGCGCGGTATCACATATTCGCCATAAGTCGTCAATATCCACTCTGCCTCGATATTCGGATTGGTCGTATCAGGCGTTATTTGCCGGATAACTATGTCGCCTGTGCCCGCAAAGCCACCATCATTGCTCAGGTGTGCCTCACTCATTCGGCCTACTGACGGCTCTGTCCATGAATAACGCAGGGTGACGGTCGGAATATTGGTATACAATGCCCCCTCGTTGATGCTCAGGGTAAAGCCGGGATTATAGTTAGATACTTGCTGTAGTAGCATGTCTGTGCCCGAATAGGTGAGGGTAGCGATATTGGTAATTGGATTAGTCGTCGTTAATACCTCAACCGCAAAACTAATCACCACCGGCGTACCCGAATAAACATCGCCTGACCAAACAATTGGTCCCGTCGCTGAAATGTTGGTCAACGCCTGCCCATTAACCATCGCCGTCTCAGAAACATACAACACGTCCGCAGGGATAGGATCGGTCAACGTCGTACCAAAAGCCGGAATATTGCTAATATTACGGATAAAGATGGTATAGGTCAGCCTATCTCCAACGTCAAAGTCGGTAAAGCTAACCATTTTATAGGACTGAGACAAATCAGCCTTGTCGATTACATCAGTAATCACTACCGTTTCGGTCAGGTAATGGTCGAGCGGAGTACAATCATTCGTGACCGTCACCCCGACGACGTAGCTCATGGCCGTCGGGAACTGATGCTCCCACGTACCGCGCTGTTCATCTTGCAAAACCCCGTCCAGCGTCCAGGTATAGGAGAAGGGATCGCCCTCGGTGATGTCTACCTTAAACTGTATCTTGGTATCAGTGGTCAGTTGATTGGTCGGATACCGACTGAGCATGACCCCCGTAATCGGCTGACAGATCCCAAACAGGTTGGTGGTGATGGTGTGAGTCGTCATGGCCGAACCACCTGCATTAATGGCGGTGACGGTGATGACCTGTGGCCCTGCCTCATCCCATGTTAGGGGGATGGTGTGCCTTAGGTCGCTACGGTAGACCTCGGTAATCGTCTGATTACTGGCCTGCCAGATATACGTTAGCGGTACGCTGGTCGTAATCGGACTACTAGTCGCGGTAAAGACATGCCCTATGTTGATTGGCCCGGTAATCGGCCCGGTGATGACCACCTGTTGCGGCGGAATCTGCACCGTCACCACATGGGTAGCCGTCACCACATCGCCAAAGTTGGTGGCCGAGAGGATGATCGTCTTTTGCCCCGGACTATCCCAGGTGTAGGGGATGGTGTGGGTAAAGGCGTTGACCCATGCTGGAGTCGAAACGTCCTGCCCATCAGCCTGCCAAGTATAGGTGATAGGTGTGGTCGCCTCCGGTGGGCCAGCTTTGCCGGTAAAGCTGTAGGCTTGCCCCACAGCCAGTTCGGTTGGCCCTTCGATCCGCACCAGTTCCACCGCGTTGGTGGTCAGGGTGATAAAGTGAACGGCCTCTCTCTCGTTTTGTGGGTTCTGCACCGTCACTGTAATCGGCTGGCGACCCAGTTTATCTTTGCCATTCCAGGAAATTGTGCCTAGGTTCGAGGTCAACGATTGACTGAATATCTCGGTTGGGCCACTTTGTGTGCCGTTACTTTGCCAGCGATAAACAAACGGCGTGGTGGCGTAAGTTGGGCTAACCTGTACCGTAAAGTGATAATCAACCCCCATAAAGCCGGTAATAGGCCCGATAATCTTAATTTCCTCAATTGGAATTTGGACTTCACTCTCGACCTTGTTACCGACGCGCCCGACCGTAATTTCTTGGGAGGTGACACGGTACTCGTCATTAACAATGTTGTCGGTCGCTAGCCCCACCGTCACCGGAAAGCTGACCGAGGTTGTGGCATTGATGTTCAACGCCCCCACATCCCACTGTTCAATCGCTTTACCATAAATTGCCCCAGTCGGAATCAGGTCGGTTATCACCACATCATTCGCCACCAAATCACCGCCATTGGTGATGGTGATGGTGTAAGTTAGCTTATCACTCGGTTGCACAACCGTGGCTGGTTCAACCACTTTGCTGATGATGAACTTCGGCCACGGGATGTTGGCCCAAACTCGGCTGGTGCTTCCGTTGTTGACGATGAAGGCATCCACGTCGCCATCGCCATCCACATCACCCACGGCAATAGCTTGACTGTCGGCGGTGTTGACCGTGCCTTGGAGTGGCTCACCCATGATGAACGGCCCTTTTGGGTCAACCGGCTCGTTAAGCCAAACTTTGTTGGCCCCCTTTGCGGCGACGAAGATGTCAAAATCATCATCACCATCCACATCAATCACCTCCACTCCGTTGGAGACAACTTGGTCAGAGCCGGGCAGAGTTTCTCGATTTTTCTCTTGAAAATTGCCCAAACCATCATTAAACCAGACATAATCCAGCCCATCGGCGTTAACCACCACCAAATCTAAGGAACCATTGCCGTTAAAATCGGCTAAGGCCAGATCGGTGCTGTTGCTTCCCTCGCCGGGGGTATGTTCTCGGCGTTCACTATAATTAAAACCTCCCACTCCGTCATTGAGCCACACCTCGTTATTGCCGTCGTTGGCGATGATGATGTCCAGCCGTCCATCGTTGCTGACATCACCCACCACCACGCCTTGGCTGTTCTGGTTGGCACTACTCAGGGTACTGCTGATGAATCCACCAGCTTTGTTATTGAGCCAGACGTAGTTGTCTGCCCCATAGTTGACAAAAACCGCGTCCAGATAACCGTCAACCGCCGCGAGTACAAGCTCACCCTGATCGTTAACTATTAAACTGCCAAAGTCACCCACGGCCACGTCTCGACTATCGAAAGAGGTGGTGATCGGATTGGTAGATTTTACCCCCGTCGATTGGGAACCGACATCTGTAACCAACTCATTTTCACCGGTGTTGGCAACCAAGGCATCCATGAAACCATCTCGATTAAAATCGGCCAAAGCCACACCGTTACTTTGAGTGTCCCCAGGCAATGTAGTTGGAGAGGAGGTGAGGAAGATGTCCGGATTACCTCCGGTGTGCTGGTAAAATAGATTTGGCCCATCTCTATTGGCCACAAAGGCATCAATCCGGTCATTGGGATCATCGTCGATGTTTGCCAGAGCGATATCCTGACTGTTGTTTGTATTGGCAATCGACTGTAACTCGGCAAACACCCCAGAGCCACCAATCGCTTGGCCCCAAAACTGCCACATGTGGGGAGTGGGTAGTTCCACTCCATCATCAGCCATAATTTTTTGTACGCCCCCAAAAATCAACTCACCGGGCTTGAACTTGGGGCTATCCGATTTGATCAGCCGCATGGTGCTGGTGAGGTGGGCGGGAACCTGATAACTATCAGCATCGAAGTAGCCAGTTTGTTGCCCCCACACGCTAAAGGTGGTGGTGTTGACCGAACTCGAGTCGATACCTCGGCTGAACTCCACCTCAACTTGGTTGATATCGGCGATAGTTCTCCCATTTTGAGGCGGATCGGTGCGGATGACTTTAATATCATCCTGATTAATCCACACTCGGTCAGACTTGTAGGAACCAGAGTCGGCAGTGGCGATGAATACGTCCATATCACCATCCCCGTCCATGTCACCAATCTGCACCGCCTGCATCTGACTCGGTGGTGCTAAATGGGTCAACAAATTTTTGAAGATAGGGTTAGCGGCATAATTGCCATAATCGGCCGTCGGGATGAGTTGTTGCTCACATTGGTTGGCAAAGATAAGGCCAAAACTATCTGGCCCGTTAGCCACCAGCACTAAATCTAAACAACCATCGTTATTAAAGTCACCTAAACCGACATCATGGGTTTTGTTACTATAAGGCCATATCACTGACTGATTGGGGATAAACTTAAAATCTGCGGAGTCTATCACCCTTTGCCCCAAACCATAACTTCCTTGCGGGCCGTTGTTCAGCCAGATTTGGTTAACCCCACCCTCGTTCCCAATGACGATATCCAGATAACCATCGTTGTTTATATCACCTAAGACCGCGCTGGTACTGTTGGATCCATGACTCTCCCAAAAAACTTGCGAACTTTTACTAAACTGGCCCTGCCCGTCATTGAGCCATAGCTGGTCAAGTCGGTCATTGTCATTTATCAGTTGGTTATCGTTGGTAACGAAGGCATCCAAATCGCCATCTTCGTCAAAGTCACCCAACGCCACCGCACTGGCTGAGGTGTAATCGTTCATTGTTTGCCCGATGGTAAAACCGCCAGAGCCGTTGTTAATCCAAACAACATTCTGATGTCCGATGGGAGGAGCAATCGTTGTGGGGTTCCAGCCGTTACCGACAAAAATGTCCAAATCACCGTCGCCGTCAAGGTCGCCTACAGCCACAGCTTGACTATTTGCCTCGCCTAAACTTTGTCCACTATTGCTAAAGTTACCACTTCCATCATTCATCCAGACCTGATTCGGCTGAGAGGTGTCGTCGTTACGTCCGTTGGCAACGACGGCATCCAAGTAACCGTCGCCGTCAAAGTCGCCCAAGGCTACAGCGTTACTATTAGAACTACCCATAGCAGTACCAAAAGGAGACATGCTTCCTGAGCCGGAGTTTTTCCAGATCCGATTCCCACCATCAAGCACCACAAAGGCATCGAGCGAGCTGTCGCCGTCCAAGTCACCAATCACCACATCATTATGCTTGGCGGTGCTGTCTGCGGTTTCCATACCTGCGCCAAATTTACCGACCCCACCATCAGTTTTGCCCCAAAATTGCCATACGTAGGCATTGGCGTTGGTGCTGTCGGTGAAGGTAGAAATCTGTATCAGTTCACCAGCCTTAAAGTTACTGGCGGCAGTATAGGTAATGGAGCGCGGGCCAATCGAACTACTGCCACTGAACTGTCCACTATGATGCCCATGCACTGTCAAGTTGCCGTCGTTAGAGATATTTTCCGTATCGGCATAAGGTACGATAATCGGGTTGTTCCGTTCGGCTTGGTCGCTGACCGGCGCGGGAGTCATGCGAATTCGAACCACGTCCAGCTTACCGAAGTTGAGCCAGACTGTGTGAGATTCGTCTTTGTTGGCGACAAAGGCATCGGGCATACCATCCCCGTTAATGTCGCCAATCGCCACCCCGTAGCTGGCCCCACTGCCCAACGATTGCCCACTGTTGCTAAAGCTGCCTGCTCCATCATTCATCCAGACCTGATTGGAAATCGCCTCGGCCACGACAAAAGCATCCAAATCACCATCCCCGTCGAGGTCGCTCAACACGGCATCTTCATTGAAACCAACTCCCAAATTCTGCTGGTCGGCAGTGCCCTGCGCGTCGCGGGTGAAGTATCCCGTGCCATCATTGAACCAGATCATGTTGTTATCACCTCGGTTGGCGACCAACACGTCAGGTCCGTTTTTACCGTCCACATCTCCCACCGAGACCGCCCGACTGTTCAGGTTGCCCAGCGATTGTAGGGTATCGGTAAATGTGCCATCCCCTTTGTTGAGCCAAACCGTGTTCGGGCCATTGTTGGCTACAAACAAGTCCAACGCACCGTCCCCGTTAAAATCGGCCACCGCCACATCCTGACTGTTGCCCGTGCCTAGCATTGGAACAGTGGTGCTGAACACGCCGCCATCGTTAAGCCAAATCGCGTTTGGCCCGTTGTTAGCCACAATCGTATCGGTCAAGGCATCCCCATTCAGGTCGCCCAAGGCTACCCCTTGACTGTTGGAATCACCTAATCCAACGCCACTGGTAAAGTTGCCGTCTCCGGCGTTAAACCAGATATAGTTCGGGCCGTCGTTAGCCACAAACGCGTCGATATCTTTATCCCCGTCAATATCGCCCACCGCGATGGCCTGACTGGTCGATTCGCCCGGTGCTTGCGATCCGGCAGAATATAGACCGTTACCCTGACTAAACCAGATTTGGTTGGGTTGATTGTTGCCGTTAACGATAAAGGCATCCAAGTCACCATCCCCATCAAAATCGGCCAGTCCAACATCCAACGACTCTTGTGGGTCGCTAAACTCCTGCCCCGTATCAACAAAAATACCACCGCCTTGGGCTTGAGCCAATCCCAAACCCATGATGACTAATGAGATGCTAGTGATAACAAACCAATAAGACAATTTACGATACATCATTTTTCTTCTCTTTCTGGTATTCCGTATTCCATGTTGTTTTGATGAGATGTAGCACAATCTTTAGATTGTGATCTCAGTACCCGACAGAAAAGTTAGCTAAAACTAATTAGCACAGAGTTTCACAGAGGAACACAGAGCTTCACAGAGAAAAAGCGATTTATTTTTTCCTCTGTGCCCCTGTTTTAGCCTTCCCTAAACCACTTTGTCGGGTAGCAAGATTGTGATTAAAACACAGGCTGAAGCCTGTGCTACATTCGTTAAAACACAGGCTGAAGCCTGTGCTACATTCGTTAAAACACAGGCTGAAGCCTGTGCTACATTCGTTAAAACAATATATAATACGGAATACAATACAACTTTCTTAGATTAAAACAAACGTTATCCTGCTGATGCATGAGTGCAAAGCTTGCTTTGCCAACCGTCTTAGCCTATATTCTGACAAGAATGAAAAGAGGCAATATAATGAAACAAATCAAACTAGCTATTGTGATTATTCTAATTCTATTTACCTGCATGGTCATCGACGACGCGTATACCTATTTACAACATCAAGGTGTATTCGACTATCTCCGGTTTTTATGGCCCACATCTCAAATCGGGTGGGCTGATTTGCCACAAGCCACCAGCCTAGACCGATGTACGGATGCCCCATTTGTCGTGCCGACCGACGGTTGGATTGGGATCACCTACGGAGATAGTATTTTGGGAACGGTGAATCATTCTGGATTGGATATTTTTGGTTTGGAGGGGAATGGGGTTACGCCGGTGTACGCGGCTTATGATGGATTTTTGACTCGGTTACCAAATTGGAAAAGTGCAGTGGTTATTCGCCATCCCGAAGACCCGATCAAACCGAATCGACAGATATGGACCTACTACGCACACATGGCGGATGAAGCTGGTAATAGTTACATTATCGAGCAGATTTCGCCGGGTACTTATGAACTGCCAGTTAAACAGGGGATGTTGTTGGGGTATCAGGGTGATTATAATGGTGGGTCATGGCGGTCAGTTAGTACCCACCTCCATTTTAGCATTGTTTTGTCAGATGAAAAAGGTAAGTTCCTCAATGAGACCGATCTTCTGAACACGCTCGATCCGTCACCCTACTTTGGCATGCGCCTAAACAGTCAATGCGCCGACCGACCACCCACCTGTCGCCAAGATTTTCTATGTACGGGCAGGTTGGGATAAACCTAACTTTTTCTTTGGTTTAGCCGGAATCAATACTACAACGGATACTTAACTACGGAACGGATGGTTTTCATCCGTATATGCAGTTCAATACCCTAAAGGTTTTAGAAACCTTTAGGGTCTGTCTATCCGAGTGAAAATCTTTATCTGAAAGACTGTACAACGGATACTTAACTACGGAACGGATGGTTTTTATCCGTATATAATCACTGTAAATAGCAAAGAAATACCGTTATTGGCGAAATATATCCGTTGAGTTTTGAAGTATCCGCTGTAGTGTTCTCGCCAAAGATTCCGTTAGCATCAGGGATAAACAGATACTTGGATTCTAAACGGTATATGTTATCCGTTCGACGTAGATAGGATGGCTCATTATAAGACTATAATCTAAAATCTCCAATCATTCTGTCACCACCGACCAGATATAGATCGTTCCCTCTGCTGTGCCAGCCACGAGATAACGCCCATCGGCTGACCAATCGACGGTGGTGACAGTTCCTAAGCCATCAAATATCATGGTCTCTCCGGTTGACACGTCCCACAGCCACACCCCATCGGCACTGCCCGAAACGAGAATCTCGTCCGGCAACCATGCCACACTGTTAACCGGATGCGTTGGCCCTTCAAAAAGGCCCATGCCGCCTGACAAGTCTTTTACGTGAACCAATCCCCGTCCATCGGCCAGCAGTTCGCTACCAAAGGCCAGTTTAGTCCCCTCCTCCGACCATGCGAGTTCGGAAACCCGATATGGCGCGCTCGGTAAAATCACCCGACTTTGCTTCGACTCAATCTCCCACACTCGCACCGCATCCGAATCGCTGACCGCCAACTGCTGACCATCGGGCGACCAGGCGACGGCATTAACCCCATACGCTCCATCTTCATTGAGAATAATCTCCGCCGTGGCCGAGACAACTCGCCACAAATAGACCTGCTCATCAATACTATTACTGGCCACAAAATGACCGTCAGGCGACCAATCGGCGACAGGTTGCCAGCTTATCTCATCATCCCCAATCAACAACCCTAACAGATTCACCTTGCCGCCCGTGCCAACATCCCACACCGGCACGGCTCCATCTTGGCTGGTGGTGGCGATACTGTAACTATCGGGCGACCATGTCACATCATCAATCGAGCCAATCCACCAAGGTTGATATAGTTCGACATCGGGCAAGGTGTAGACAAACGCGCCGCCTTGCCCGACCACAGCCAGTTGCTCATTATCGGGGCTGACCTTGACCTGCGAAATTGGAAAATCGGGCGAGAACTGTTGTTGATTAAACTGAAGCGTATTTAAGGCCGTGCCCGAATCGTTTGTCTCACGATTTATCGTCCTTAGGTCTAATTGAGCCACGTAAATATTGCGATTTTGCGTAGCCTGTCCAGTTAATATATCGGCCATAGAGACGAAGGCCACGACTTCTCCATCAGCAGAGATGGCGGGCAGATCGCTCAAACCGTCACCCTGCACCCCTGCTTCATTTTGACTGAGTAGCGTCGTCTGTTCAGTTTGATAGTCGTGTAAAAAAATATCTTCTTGACGATTGGTATCATAGGGAGTGAGATTGGTAGCCCGAGAAGAGAAGGCGACTCGGCTACCATCAGCGGAAATTACGGGGGAAAAACTGTCAAAATTGGCTGGTTGACCATTACTCGCCAAATTTGCTTGTTGCTCGGTATTTGTTTCCAAATCATAGCGCGTAATATCCCAATGCCCCATGAAAGTTTGATAGACTAACCAACGCCCATCAGCAGATAAACTAGCAGAAAACAGCCCCAAACCACTTTGATCTTGGATGATTTGTCGGGTTATCTCATTTTTATTCTCATTCTCGTCTTTATTCTCATTCTCATGGAGATAAAGCCGATTAACTCGGTCTAAACCATCGGACAACGACCCTGCCGAGCCAAAAAGAATCCGTTCGCCATGCGCCGAGATGCCCAAGGGCCAGCTATTTTGTTGACTCTGTTGGCCTGTATCGGTCAGGCTAACCCGCGTCAATTGTCCGGCATCATGGTTGTATAAAAAAATGTCGGCTAACTCATTGGTATCACCAAAAATCAGATTATCGGCTTCGGAGGTAAACACAACCCATCGCCCATCTTGAGAGATAAATGGGGCAAAACTACGACTATTTGCCATCGTACCATCATCAGCCCCACTAAGCAGTCGGGTGATGCCACTCGGTCGATAATGGATAAATATGTCGCTGACCTCGTTGGCATCATCAACCACTAAATTGTCGGCATGGGAAGCAAAAACAATCACCATGCCGTCACCCGATACACGAGGACTGAAACTGTCGGCATTGGCTTGGGATCCATCACTAGCCACGCTGACCCGCTCAGTGAGGCCGGTTTGACGGTCGTGCAGAAAAATATCGGCACAACCAACTGTTTGCCCTTTTTGCTGGCATTGATTGGTATCATTTGCTACCAAATCGTTACTGCGGGAGACAAACAGTAGCCAACGACCATCGGCAGATATATCCGGTGCGGTGCTGTCACCGTTGCTGGGAAAACCATCGGGCTTGCGGCTAATCAGTTGAATTGGGCCGGGTGGGTCGGGTACGACGGTGGGCGAAGGCTGAGGAATGGCGATAGTTTCAGATTCAATGGTGACCGATGAGAGAGGCGTAATCGTCGGGCTGAGGGTGGGGGACGGTGGTAAAACAATGGACACTGTGGCTGTTGGCAGTGATATGGTTGGAGTAGCCATTGTAACCTGACAAGCACTCATCAACAGTATGAGCATCAAACAAATAAGAGTAATATACCATATATTTTCCATGACACGATTTTCTAAGTCTAATGAAAATGCCGCCAAAGAGTATCTCGCGGCATAGAAACAGGTTAAATTTGCGAATAATGAAAAGAACGAATAAGGCACATGTCCAGATAACCTTCCTTGAAGCCGACAGCATAGGGCGCAGAATATGACCGCCAATCAAAAACCCCGCGAATTATCACTCGCAAGCTACCCGCAAGTTCTAAACTTGCGGGTAGCTAACGGATCCGGATCGCTACTTCTGCACTATTACCAAATTTACAACATGCGTACCACGACAGGAGCATCTTGCCACAACGATTCAAGTTGATAGTAGGCTCGTTGTTCCGGTGAAAAAATGTGAGCTATCACCGAGCCAAAATCGACCAGCATCCAGCCCGAATCGGGAGTGCCTTCGACTCTAACAAAATGGGTTCCGGCTTTCTTTAGCTGTTTTAGTAGTTCATCTTTAATGGCGTTAATCTGCCGATTAGAAGTAGCGTCACACAAAACGTAGTAATCGGCTAATAGGGTTAGTTCGCTCATGTCTAACATGAGGATATTTGCTGCTTTTTTTGATTCGACAATTTCCAAAACCGCATGGGCTAAATCATTCGCGTTCAGAATTACCTCCAAAGATTACAATGGTTGCAGATTTCTCTACCCAACATGTTAACTTAGGAATGAGCATTTTCGACATGTCGGGAGCCAAGTCAATAATAATCTCCGAATCTTAGCACAGGTTCGCAAGGATGCAAAACAGCACCCTTTATTTTGAAAATGATTTGGTTCTTCTTCGTTTCCTACCATTTTTTATTTGTAATACGATTTGTCCTCATAAATATCCTCTTATATCTTGGAACAGGATTTTAATAACTTGCGCGTTTGCATCGGAGATTATGGTAGGGGCTAGGCGGTCTGATTTTGGAACATACATCCATGTTCTCTCCGCCCCCTACGGGTCGCCCGTCATTCCGTAGATTCAGGGCGAGGCGGATTGGAGTTCTGATTTCAAACCAACGCTACACCGCCTCTTGTTACCCGACAAAGTAGTTTAGGGAAAGCTAAAACAGGAACACAGAGTTTCACAGAGATGCACAGAGGAACACAGAGGAAAAAATAAATCGCTTTTTCTCTGTGAATCTCCGTGTTCCTCTGTGAAACTCTGTGCTAATTAGTTTTTGCTAACTTTTCTGTCGGGTACTGAGCACCGCCTTGCCTAGCCCCTACGATTGCCAAACGTGGGCATGGTTCATTATCTGTTGAGTTTGTTTTACAAATAAAACATTGTAGGTGACGCTTGTAGCGTCACTAGTTGCTAAATAAACGCCATAATACCTCAAGCAATACAGGCGAACGATTATTGTCACGCTACAAGCGTGACCTACATCTATCAGGAGATGACCAATTTCCCGATATTAGCCTCATAATTTACCTGTCTGAATATCTCCGCAGTATCAAACAATTTGCCCAAATTGACTATTTTTACTACAATGCCCAAAGAAAAAGACGCGGGTTCTTTCCCGCGCCTTTTTGTGTTGCATGTCGATGGGTGACGTTTTTTAACGACTAGTCACCATCTTTTTTTCTTGGCCCGCGCTTCCCTTTTGGGGGCGTGGGCGGCATGCCCGTATGGGCGATGAGCGCGTCTACATCGTGCCGCAGACTTTTGAGCGTGGTTTGAATCTCTTTGAGCATGACCATCATTTGATGACGCTGGATGTTAGCTTGACGGTCGGTATCGTGTAACATGCTTATATGTTGAAGCTGATGCCCTATCGCCATCTCGATGGTCAGGTCTTCTACTTGCCACTTGTTCAATAGCTTTTTGATTGATTCTGTACTCACGGTTTTACCTCCTTTGTAAGAATTAGGAATGAAAAATGAAGAATTATGAGTTGCAGGCGGAATGCAATGCTTGCTTTGCCTGTTCTGCTATTCTTCATATTTCGTGGCTATCAACGTAAGCCGAGACATGTAGCACATGCTTCAGCCTGTGCCGCACAGTCTAAAGACTGTGTTACGATATTATCTGTCGCACGTTAAGTTGATAGCCCTGCTATTCATAACTGTATCGTTGTTCTTCATATTTCGTGGCTATCAACGTAAGCCGAGACATGTAGCACATGCTTCAGCCTGTGCCGCACAGTCTAAAGACTGTGTTACGATATTATCTGTCGCACGTTAAGTTGATAGCCTATTTCGTAGAGCAACGATTAACCTATTTAGGAATCGGAAATTAAATAAGTTGCCCGTTTCGCCTTCGACAAGCTCAGGCGACGAGACGTAGCCTGAACTTGTCGAAGGCGAACTCCTCAAACATGCACAAGACGATGTAGGTCACGCTTGTAGCGTGACAATGACCGTTCGCCTGTATTGCTTGGGGGTATTACGGCGTTTATTTAGCAACTAGTGACGCTACAAGCGTCACCTACAGTCTTTCAGATAATGGTTTTCAATTCAAGACCAACCTTCCCGCAAGTTCTAAACTTGCGGGAAGGTAACGGCTGAAAATGTTTATCTGAACATCTATACAATGTTTTATTTGTAAAGCAAACTTAACGGAGAATGAACCATGCCGACATGTGAAAAGTGACAAGCAACCTCCGAAATATTCCCTGCGCTCTCCTCTAACCTCCTTTTTTATTCCTATGTACTAAAACAAAGAAATATAGAAATAAAAAACCTCCACGGTGCAATCACCGTGGAGGTATAGATTCCAGTCTGTAACATGGGTTCTGTTGGACAAGTTGTTTAGCCGCCCTGCCGTTTGGGATGGCGCTTATAAGGCCATGCTTATTTACGTACAGGGTAGCCGAACTGTCTGCCTAACGACAAACACAATGTTATAATCGGTCTCGCCTCACGGTGATGATCTCACCGAGTGGAGTTTGGAGTCTGCTCCTCGTTATGGGGAGTGACTCCATCCAAATAGAAAGTAAGTTTTAACGTGGCTGAATTGTAATACAGTTTTGGTGAATTGGCAAATTGGCGAGTAGTTAATGAAAAAGAGGCGTTGCGCGTTTCGACTTACTACCCGACAAAAATTTTTAGACTAGGCTAATTAACACAGAGTTTTTTAAAAAAGAGATTTATTTTTTCTCTGTGTATCTCCGTGAATCTCGTGTTACCGTTTTAGCTTTCCCTAAACTACTTGTCGGGTAGCAAGAAGATTGAACCACTCTCATGACCAACATGGTCAATATAGCACAGGAGACCGTTGTAACATGGATAGAGTAACTAAATATCGTACTCTTGTTAAAGATACGCTACAAAGACACGCTGATTTAATTAATCGATACCCCCGCCCAGAAATAGAAACAGATGTCGCTTTTGATGAACAGCGTGATAATTATTTTCTGTTTAAAGTTGGTTGGACAGACCGAGGACGTGTACGTGGTATCATAATTCATATACGTTTACGGTATAACAAAATATATATCGAAGAAGATTGGACAGAAGATGGAATCGCTACCGATTTGTTACAGGCAAGAGTACCACGAGAGGATATTGTCTTAGCCTTCCATCCGCCAGAGATGCGCCAACATACTGAGTTTGCAGTAGCGTAGGATTCATGGTAAGTTCGCTGATTTTGTGCCCTTTACGAATGGTTTTTTGGTCAATGTTTTACTCCTCCCTGTAGCGGTTTACGAACATGCGAATCGCTCTGAAAACGTAACATTAGAGCAGAATCTACAGAACGGGAGAATTTTATTCTATTATTCTGCAAATTCTGCTCTGAAAAATGAATATCCAACTATGACCGCTAATCCAAAAACCCGCGAATTGTCACTCGCAGAAACCGAACTGTTTTCAGAGACCCCTCATTCGCGCCAACTGGATTAGCGGTCATACGAATCGTCAATCAAAAACCTCCTCAATCTTGAATGTTTTATTCACGTCACCTGCGAGGTCTGTTTTTGACCTCGCAGGTGGTGGCATGGTTGGCATGAAAAAGAAAAAATAAAAAAAGCGTCTCGTTCCCAAACCGGAAACGAGACGCTTTTTTTATTTTTCAGTTTTCAGTTCTGGGCATGGTTCATTTTGAGGTGAATGATCTTTACAAATTGCGATGTCCGGTAGGGGCTACCCGTAGGGGGGCGGTCTAGACTTGGAATGTGCGACCATCTCCGCTCCGCCCCTGCCTCGCCCGTTTACTCGGAGATAGCGTTCCCTGTGGGCTACGGGCGAGGTAAGGCGGATGAAAGTTCTGATTTCAAACCATGATACTTGCCGCCTTACCTAGCCCCTACGTAATCTATCGCCATACCTAATTTGTAAAGATGAAGTCCTTCATTTTGAACCATGCCCAGTTCTGAAGTAGCATGGTTTTATTGGCGTTATTGAAAGAGTGAGGCTATCATTCTATTAACCGATAGTGGTGCAGAAGTAGTGATATATGTCAGTTACCTACCCGCCAGTTTAGAACTTGCGGGTAGGTGATCACTACATGTGCAGGACTACCAATTTAATTTATGAAACATGGAGAAAAGTAAAATGAGAACATTATACAAAACAGTTCTACTGTGCATTGTCCTGAGCATGTCAGTTTTAGCTCAACCTGTATCCGCACAAGGTGGCGATGGCTCTTCAACAAGAGTGAATTTCCCTATCATATTCGACCACATCACTGTCGAAGACGGCCTTTCAAACGACTATGTAGCAAGCATTGTCCAGGATGATGCAGGATTTATGTGGTTTGGTACGTTTGACGGTCTGAACAGGTATGACGGACACGAATTTAAGGTCTATCAGCATGATCCGGACGATCCCGACAGCTTAAGTAATAATACGATTAGGGGCTTGTATAAAGATCGGGCCGACAACATCTGGGTCGGAACATTGAGTGGTGGGCTGAATATGTTTGACCGAGAAACAGAGACGTTTATCCGCTATCAGCACGATCCTGATGATCCTCACAGCCTAAGCCATGACAGTATCTACGCGATTTTTGAGGACCGGAGCGGAACGCTCTGGGTCGGCGCCAATGGCGGCGGACTGAATCGCTTTGACCGACAGACAGGGAGATTCACCCATTATCGGCACGACCCCGACAATCCAGCAACGATAGGGCATGATCTTGTTAATTTGATATACGAGGACCGGGCAGGAGTTCTGTGGATTGGTACAGAAGGCGGATTGAATCGTTTTGACCAAGAAACCGAGACTTTTCTCCGCTATCAGCATGATCCTGAAAATCCCCATAGCCTGAGTCACGATAGGGTACAGACAATATGCGAGGATCAAGCGGGCGCGTTCTGGGTTGGCACAACAGGTGAGGGACTCGATCTGTTTGATCGGGACACGGAAACATTCAGACATTACCAACATAATCCAACGGATCCGAATAGCCTGAATGACAATAATATCAATATGATTATGCAAGATCGGACGGGTACGCTCTGGATCGCTACCAATAACGGAATTGATCTGTTCAATCGGGATACAGAAACATTTGTCCACCATACGTACAATTCAACCCTACCCAGCGGCTTGAGCTATAATACCATCTCTTCGCTCTATGAAGACAGCTCGGGCCTGATATGGGTCGGCACTGAAAACGGCGGAATCAATCTCTTTAACCCAGAGAAGAAAATGTTCCGAAATTACCACAACCATCCGGTAATTTCCGACAGTCTGAGTTTTAATGTTTGGAGTATCAACGAAAACCCTTCAGGAATATTTTGGATAGGCACAAACGGAGGTGGCCTGAGTCGTCTTGACCGAGACAGCAGAGACCGAGAAACATGGACGTATTATCTGAATGATCCCGACAAACCAGAGAGTCTGAGTTCCGATTTGATATATGCAGTCCTCACCGATAGGACAGGTGTTATCTGGGTCGGCACCAGCGGTGGTGGGTTGAACCGCTTTGACCCCGAGACTGAAACATTTGTCCATTACCGACATGATCCTGCCGATCCCCAGAGTCTGAGCGGTGATGGGATCATGACACTCTATGAGGACGGGTCGGGAATATTCTGGATTGGCACATGGCGCGGTAAACTCATACCGATCCTGCAAGCCGGGCCAGTTATCGGTTATCAGAGTCTGTAAGGTTTGGTGAAGCACATTCATGAAATATTGAGGCCAAACTGCCTCAACATAAAGATGGAACTCCCGACCCCGTAGCTCTAACATGGCCTGACCATGATCATGATGGCGCAAAAACATGCCCTTTTGCCAATGGAGGAGATGAACCTGATTGTCCGAGGCGGGTTGCTGATAGGCATAATCATGGGTGCGGACAATCATCCACGGCACGAGGCCGGGTGGCAGATCATCCAGCACACAGACCAGAGAGATTCTGCGCTGGTTGGGGGCGATATCCTCCTCCGGCAACCAAGGCAGAGCGGGCCGAACTTGCGGAACCTGTTGAGCCACCAGACTAGCGTTGCCCTCCTCCAAGCGGTAGGAGACATCATATTTTTCCATGAGCCGTAAAAAGAAGGGATAAAGAAACGATTCGTAGTGAGGTTCATTGGCAAAGGCATGATTCAACCAAACATCTTTGAGGCGATTGTCGAGCAGGATACCTTCCATCTGATTGGTGATCCGATCCTCCAACACAAAGCCGATGGCCTTGGTCAGCCATTCCGGTTGTAAGACCACATCCTCTTTCAGATGTTCGTCGTCGCCATAATAGACGATGTAGCCCAGATCATGCATGAGGGTGGCCAGCGTTTTGGTGGCGATCTCGTTGAGGCCGTGCGTTTGACAGACGGCGGCAAATTCCTGATAGGGCAGGCGAGGTTCGGTTAGAGAAAGTAGTTCATCCCGCGCCGCCCGCCAATCGCGGTTGAACAACATGCCAACATGGGTCAAATCCTTAGCCGCCTTGGCAATGGTCTTCTTGAGTTGGGCCATGCCTATTTTGTCGCCCGTTGCCTCGTCATCAACCAAACTGTCCACCTCGATAAAATCGACAATCATCTTCCCATAATCCCGCCGAAAGACCGGCTCATCGATTCGAGCGATACGCTCGCCGGTACAGCAATGGGTGGAGACGATAATCACCCGCGCCCCCTCGCCGACCCGCAACTGAATCATCTTGAGCCAATCTTCGACTTGGCACTGTTGCACCCCTTTGCGCGGCTCCCAAACCAGCAGATAGATGGCCCGCTCACTAAAGAAAAACTGATGGGTGACTCGATAAATCTCCTGCCCGCCAAAATCCCATGCATTAAACTGAATCTCGACTCCATCTTGCGTCGGGTGATTTAGATACAACGGCTCTAAGGCAATCTCGACTCCATGCGTGGTCGGTTCGTTGGCTTGCGGATCCTGATCGGTCAACGCTTTGAGCAGGGTTGTCTTACCAACCCCTCCCTCACCGACCAAAACCAACTTGGCTTCATACAACGGCTCGGCATTATCTTCCAAACTGCGGAGGTAGGTTTGTAGCTCTTTTAATCCAGCCTCATAAACACTTTGCATGGCTGGGTTGAGGGGGTTGAAGTCGAGGTCAAGGGATGTCAGGTTGGTCAACTGTCCAATTTCGTTAGGCAGTTGGCTCAGTTGATTACCCCAGAGGGAAAGGGATGTCAGGTTGGTCAACTGTCCGATTTCGGCGGGCAGTTGGCTCAGTTGATTAGAACGGAGGTTAAGGGATGTCAGGTTGGTCAACTGTCCGATTTCGGCGGGCAGTTGGCTCAGTTGATTATAACTGAGGTAAAGGGATGTCAGGTTGGTCAACTGTCCGATTTCGGCGGGCAGTTGGCTCAGTTGATTAAAACTGAGGTAAAGGGATGTCAGGTTGGTCAACTGGACGATTTCGGCGGGCAGTTGGCTCAGTTGATTAGAACGGAGGTCAAGGGATGTCAGGTTGGTCAACTGTCCGATTTCGGCGGGCAGTTGGCTCAGTTGATTATAACTGAGGTCAAGGTCTGTCAGGTTGGTCAACTGGACGATTTCGGCGGGCAGTTGGCTCAGTTGATTAAAACTGAGGTAAAGGGATGTCAGGTTGGTCAACT
Source organism: Anaerolineales bacterium HSG24 (assembly GCA_030377895.1). GTDB lineage: Bacteria > Chloroflexota > Anaerolineae > 4572-78 > J111 > JAUCGB01. The sequence goes on along the minus strand of JAUCGB010000002.1, from coordinate 26,516 downwards.
GGACGATTTCGGCGGGCAGTTGGCTCAGTTGATTATCACTGAGGTAAAGGGATGTCAGGTTGGTCAACTGGACGATTTCGGCGGGCAGTTGGCTCAGTTGATTAGAACGGAGGTCAAGGGATGTCAGGTTGGTCAACTGGACGATTTCGGCGGGCAGTTGGCTCAGTTGATTAGAACGGAGGGAAAGGTCTGTCAGGTTGGTCAACTGTCCGATTTCGTTGGGCAGTTGGCTCAGTTGATTATAACTGAGGGAAAGGGATGTCAGGTTGGTCAACTGTCCGATTTCGTTGGGCAGTTGGCTCAGTTGATTATCCCAGAGGGAAAGGGATGTCAGGTTGGTCAACTGTCCGATTTCGGCGGGCAGTTCGGAAATACGCAGTTCGGAAATACCTTTGCGATGCAAATTGAGTTCTGTTCGGCCTTCTGCCTTGGCTTGGTTAATGATGGTGAGTAGTTGGTCACGACTCATTGTGTTGGGTTGGTTGGTGGTCATGGTTGTTTATAACGGGATTGCCGGAATTAACGGATTTGTGTCTGCTTGTATGGGGTGTTTTCCATAGTATAGGGTAAAAAATCCGCTAATTCTGGTAATCCTGTTCTTTTTGTGTTGTTTTAGAGCAGAATTTACGGGATGGGAGAATTAATTCTCATATCCTGTGGATTCTGCTCTAACGGTCTTGGCTTGGTTAATGATGGTGAGTAGTTGGTCGCGATTCATTGTGTTGGGTTGGTTGGTGGTCATGGTTGTTTATAACGGGATTGCCGGAATTAGCGGATTTGTATCTGCTTATATGGGGTGTTTTCCATGTATGGGGTGAATAATCCGCTAATTCTGGTAATCCTGTTATTTGTTCTTTTTAGAGCAGAATTACAAGGATGGGAGAATTAATTCTCATATCCTTGTAATTCTGCTCTGAAAAGGTTGAACTGATTGGCTCTCGAACCGGATTGGTTCTCCAGTTTACTCGTTCCCAAACGCTGTTTGGGGACGCACTTGCTTGGGAAACTCTGTTTCCCAAGATCGGTTTCTACGCAACGGCGTACCCAATCTCCAGATTGGGTACGAGGGGGGTGAAACATGTACATGCTGATAGTTCGCCTTCGACAGGCTCAGGCTACGTAGCCTGAGCGTTCGACTGAGCTACGTAGCCTGAGCCTGTCGAAGGCGGCGCGATGTAGCTCACGCCGAAATCTTGTCGAAGGCGATGTCGAAACGCGCAACGCCTCTTTTTCATTAACTACTCGCCAATTTGCCAATTCACCAAAACTGTATTACAATTCAGTCACGTTAAAACTTACTCTCTATTGGATGGAGTCACTCCCCACAAAGAGGAGCAGACTCCAAACTCCACACCGGTGATCAGATCACCGTGAGGCGAGACCGATTATAACATTGTGTTTGTCGTTAGGCAGACAGTTCGGCTACCCTGTACGTAAATAAGCATGGCCTTATAAGCGCCATCCCAAACGGCAGGGCGGCTAAACAACTTGTCCAACTGAACCCATGTTACAGGCTGGAATCTATACCTCCACGGTGCAATCACCGTGGAGGTTTTTTTATTTAATCTGGAGTGCAAGGCTTGCCTGCAAAGCGAGTTTTGCACTCCTTATCAGGAACAAAAAAGGAGGCTAGAGGAGGGCGCAGGGAATGTTTCGGAGGTTGTTGTAACCTTTCCTACATCCTCCTCCCCTAAATCTTATGATCAATAAAGAGTTAAAAAAATTGATCACAGAGTGGACACACGAACAAATTAAGCCAGAGATGGCGATTGGTCGCACAATTTGCCAAATCAAGTCACTTTGGCAAGAGACCGCATCGATCAAAAAAACACAAAACAAGCAGGACAAGGCCCTGCGAGAGGCAAAACAAGAGAGGATTCACTTGCAGGCGGAAATAAAACGTCTGCTCAAGCACAATGATCTTAAGCCGCTTGCTCCCGATAAACCGCCCAAACGGCGACCTCGTAAAGACAGCGATTGGTGGGAGGACGCGGACGTGAATTAATTGTCCCCCTACGGGGAGGCTTCGCGCTGAATGAAAAAGCGTCTCGTTGAATGAAAACGCGTCTCGTTTCCTGTTGGGAACGAGACGCGTTATTTCATTTCATGCCAACACCTCCGATACCCATTCGGGCACGTAGGAAAACGGTAGTGTTGACCTGTTGACTGATAGCCTTGGGCTAAAGCCACAAGGCTAAAAGCTCAAGACCGCTAAAAGCGGCCTAAATAGCGACGCGTAGCTAGTGCCATTGGTGCTGGCTTCAGCCTGCTTTAGCTTTTAGCATCGGGATTGATTCCGATGCGTCATCAGTCAAGATAACAACACTACCAGGAAAACTGCACACCTCGGAGGAGAACAACTCTGCCTCCTGCGAGGTGCGTAGCTCGAAGGTGTTACACACGTCCCATTCGCCCATTTGCCCATTTGTACTATAATTAAGAGAAGGAGGTTTAACTATGAAACTAAAATCGAAACTAAAATCGAAACTAAAATTCCCTTACGGCTATTGTAATTTTGAAAATATCATCACCGAAGATCATCTATTTATCGACCGTACCGACCGGATTCACCTGCTTGAAGAAACGGGTAAAAATATCCTGTTCCTGCGTCCGCGCCGCTTTGGTAAGAGTCTGCTCCTTTCGATTCTGGAGAACTATTACGACCTGGCCAAGGCAGACCGATTTGAGGAGTTATTCGGTCAGTTGGCGATTGGGCAGAATCCGACTCCGAGTCACAATCAGTATTTTGTTTTGAAATGGGACTTCTCGATGGTTAATCCACGGGGCGATGTGGATAGGATTGAACAGTTTTTGTATGACCATATCAATCAACAGATCCGTACCTTTGCCATCAAATATCGGGATTACTTGAGCTATGAAATTGAGATCAATCCGACCAATGGTTTGGCCTCTTTTCAATCGCTGTTAGCGGTTATGCAGGCCACCTCCCATCGGCTCTACTTGCTGATAGATGAGTACGACAACTTCGCCAACGAGGTCATGATTAGTCGAGAGCAGGGACAAAAACGGTATGAGCAGTTGATTCAGGGAGAAGGAATATTCAAGACCCTGTTCAAAGTCATCAAAGGGACGTTGGCTGGTTTGGGGGTGGAGCGGGTCTTCATGACCGGAGTCTCGCCAGTGGTCATGAGCGATCTGACCAGTGGGCAGTTTGTGGCTCGGAATATCTACTTCAGACCGGAGTTCAACGATTTGTGTGGCTTCCATGAGGCCGAAGTGGCTGAGTTGGTTCAGCAGGTGGCCGACTACTGTGGTTTATCGGAGAAACAGACCACGGAGGCCATAGAAATTATGCGAGCTTACTACGACGGGTACTGCTTTGTTCATCCCCCCGAAACAGGTCAGGCCATGTATAATCCAACCTTAGTGCTTTATTTTCTAGAGACGTTGCAAGACTATTGTCGCTATCCACGCACCATGCTCGATAGCAATCTGGCTCCAGACCGACGCAAAATCGAATATGTGGCTCAATTGCCGGGTGGCCCAGAACTGGTACAACAGGCGGTCAACGAACAGAATCCACTAACGGTGCCCAATATATCGGGCCGGTTTGGGGTGCGGGAGATGTTGGAGGCCGGGGATGATGACACCTTGCTCACATCGTTACTCTACTATTTGGGCATGCTGACCTTTGCCGAGGATGTCACCTTGGACGGTGAATTGAAATTACGAATCCCGAATTTGACGATACGAGGACTTTATTTTGAGCGGTTGCAGAAGATTCTACTGCCTACCTTCAAAAAGAATGAATTAGAAAAAGCGGCCAGGATATTCTATCGTAGTGGCGACTTACAGCCGACCTGCGACCTGATTGAGGCTCGGTTTAATGCCTTAGACAATCGAGATTACCCAGAAGCAGACGAGTTTATGGTCAAAATAGCCTTTCTGTCGGTGTTGTTCAACAATATATTCTATCTGATTGATTCGGAAACCGCCCTACAACGGGGCTACGCCGATTTGACCATGATCATCCGGCCCGACATGCGCCAATATCAACTGCTGGATCATGTGATTGAGTTTAAGTATGTCAAATTGAAAGAAACAGGGTTGAGCGGGGCGGAGATACGCGATCTGAGCGAGGAAAAACTGCGAGCGTTACCTGCGGTTAAGGCCAAGTTGAACGATGCCGATAGCCAACTGAGCCGCTATCGGCAGGGCTTACATGAGATTTACGGGGATAAATTGCGATTGCGGAGTCATACGGTGGTCTCGGTGGGCTTTGAGCGGGTGGTCTGGATAGTGAAAAGTGAAGAGTGATTCAGTGGATAGTGAAAAGCGGATTGTCGATTTTAGGATTTTAGATTAGCCTTCTAAGTACCGGACAAAACAGTTAGGACACGGATAAACGCGGATAAACACGGAATTTTTAGGCTTATCTGTGTGTATCCGTGTTAATCCGTGTCCCTTTTTTCTTCTGTAACAAGTTCAATCTTTTTTTGTCCTGTACTCAGATTAGCCTTCGACAAATTCACTATTCACTATTCACTATTCACTATTCACTCTTCGTGTATTCGTATATTTTCGACTGCAACGTGCGTTAAATCGGTAATGTTGTTGACACCTAATTTCTTCATAATACGAGAACGGTGTGAATAGACAGTTTTAGAGGATATCTGGAGTAGTTCGGCAATTTCAGTAGGTGATTTGCCATCAACCATCAGTTGTAACAGTTCCCGTTCTCGTGTGGTCAACTTTAAAAGAAGATTTTCAGAGAGGTTTGAAGAAGGTATAGCTAGGTTTTCGGTCATTGTAGCCAAGAAATCTTGCATTTGTTGCACTACTTGGCCCGATTTTTGAATATGAGCCTGCAACAATGATCGGTTTTGTTTGAGGTCATCATCTGAGTAATCCAGTAAGGTTTGGGCAATATCGAGATTAGTCTGCAAAACGATCAAGTTTTGGGCGATATGTAGGTTCAGGTCATTCATTAAATCTTGCTTATTCGTCTGTTGAGAGCTAATAATCAAACTGGTCAAATTGCGAAGTTGTTCACTTTGACTGTGAACCATCTCAAACAGTTTATCTTTTTCCTGCTGATATTTTTTACGGTCGGCAATTTCCATCTTCAGACTAGCTGTTCGTTCTGCCACCCGTTCTTCTAGCTGTTGATTGTGAGTTTGCAACTGCTGTCGCAAATTGCGAATGAGTAGATGCGCTTTAATGCGGGCCATCAGCTCTTCAATCTGTACAGGTTTGGTGATATAGTCCACACCTCCTACGCCAAAGCCTTTCACCTTGTCCCCGACATTTTCCATGACGGTCATGAAGATGACCGGAATTTGTCGGGTGGCTTCATCTGCTTTAAGACGGCGACAGACTTCAAAGCCATCAATACCCGGCATCTGAATATCCAAGAGAATCAAATCAGGTTGCGCTATTTTAGCCCGTTTCAAACCTGTCTGGCCATTCCGGGCTGTCAGAGGTACAAAATCTAGGCTGTTCAGGTAATCTACTACCACATGGAGATTCTCACGGTTATCGTCAATAATCAAAATTGTATTCATAAAAAAAATGTGGAACGTAGAACGTGGTGCGTAGTGCGTTCCATGTTGCCTGAGCCTGTCGAAGGCCGTTGGTTTCGACAAGCTCAACCAACTTCACGTTTCGCGTTCCATAAATTGCTCCAATAATAGCAAAATTGCTTCATCCTCAAATTCCTGAGCATGCTCCTCTATTCTGGTGGTAAAGGGAATATATTTTTCGTCTAGAATTTTCAGTTGTTGAGCATTTTTTTGTACTTTAGTCATATTACCAAACATTGTCAGCTCATACAAAGCTTCTAGCTCTTTTTGAGGCGGTGAAATCAGCGGCTGATCCAAGAGAGCCGAGACAGAGGGTGTATCTTTGGGCGACTGTTTTTTAGTCTCATATTGCCAGATAATTGGCAGATACTCTTCCATTGCCTCAAATAATATCTCTATTTTGACCGGTTTGTGGATGAAACTCTGACAGCCCACTCGTATACTCTGGCTCCTATCCATCTCAAAGGTACTGGCCGACACCGCAATAATCGGTATATCCTTGAACTCCGGCATAAGGCGAATCCGCTTGACCGCCTCAAATCCAGTCATCACCGGCATGACCAAATCCATTAGAATCAAATCGGGATTGACGGTTTGCACTTGATCAACCGCCTCTTGGCCATTGATGACTAGAGTTACCTCAAACCCTAACGGCTCTAATAGCTTGAGCAGAACCAGACGGTTATCTTCTTTGTCGTCTACGACCAAGATTTTCAATTTACGCGCGCCATGCATGTCAGTAGATGAGGCAAGCTGATACCCCACAATCTCTCGGGCAAGCGGTGTCTCTTTGACCAGCAATTCATCCATCACCGAGAAGGTGGCTTCAAACCAGAAAACTGATCCTTGACCAACCTCGCTCTTAACCTGCAACTCACCGCCCATCAAAGCCACCAACTGTTGGCTGATGGACAAACCAAGACCAGTGCCTTCGGCTCGCTGTCCGGCCTCGCCCGTCTGTTGAAATGGTTTGAAGATATTCTCCAACTGGTCGTCTGGAATACCGGGGCCGGTGTCGGAAACTTCAAAGCGCAAAAATGATTCAGGCGATTCAGCAATTCCTTGATTCAGCGATTCAGCGTTGCCAACTGAAACCGCTGGGTCATCCGAGTCGCTGAGTCGCTGATTTATCTCGTTCCCAAACTCAGTTTGGGAACGAGGCAGTGGGGGAGTTTGGGAATGAGATGGGATTAGCCCCCCCAAAGGGGAAGCTAGTTCTCCCTCCCTCTGGGAGGGGGTTAGGGGGAGGGCGGGTTGCCTGCTCACCGTAACCCGCAAAGTTACGCCTCCTTCATCCGTAAACTTGACCGCGTTACCAAGCAGATTGAGCAGTACTTGGCGCAGGCGGGTTGGATCAGCTTTGATGATTTGGGGCAGGGTCACATCCGGCTCATAGAGAAAATGCAGGTTCTTTTGTTGTGCCCGCATGCGGATGATGCCCCCCACATCCTTCATGAAGTTTGAAAAATTTACCTCCTCTGGAAAAAGCTCCATTTCATGAGCCTCAACTTTGGACAGGTCGAGAATATCATTAATCAAAGTCAGCAGGTGGTTGCCACTCCGGTAAATCAGGTTGATCCCATCGGTTTGGGTGATGGCATCATGCGGGCGTTGTAGAATTTGAGCATAGCCCAAAATGCCATTGAGAGGAGTGCGTAATTCATGGCTCATGTTTGCCAGAAAGGTGCTTTTGGCTTGGTTGGCAACTTCGGCTTTTTCTTTAGCCTGTTGTAAGGCTTCCTCGCTCTGTTTCCACAACGTAATATCCCGTAGCGCGACCACCCTAACCTTACGGTCTTGATAAGGTACGATTTTTACATGTATCTCCACTGGGAATAAAACACCATCTTTACGAACTACCTCTACTTCATACGGCTCTTCACTATTCTCAGCGATATGCTTGATAGCCATTTTATGAGATTCTGGAGTCAAAAATTTATCAACCCGTTGCCCGATAAATTCATCAGCTTGATAGCCAAACATGTCAACCATAGCCTGATTTACATCCAAAATCATCCCTTTCTCATGAATCACAACCCCTTCAAAGGTCGATTCAGACAAACCTCGAAATCGCGCTTCACTCTCGCCCAAGGCTTTAGTTCGTTCCATAACTCGCGTTTCCAATTGTTCCTGATGTTGTTGTAGTTCAGTTTGAGTGGTGCGTAAATCAACCACCATGTTGGCGAGAGCATTACCTAACACATCCTCCACAGAACGGGTCGGAACATCCACAGCTAAATTACCTTGGGACACACTATGGGCGGCTTGGGCCATTTCATTAAGGTAAACAGACATATCAGCAAACGATGTTTCAGCTGTTTGTAAACTAAAAATAATCTGATTAAATGCCTGAGCCATCTGCCCCACCTCATCTTGGGTGTTTATTTCCAGTGGCAAGGCAATCAGGCTAATTGATTGGGGTGGTCTACCTTGGGAGAGTGAAATCAGTTCTGTTGATAGAGCTTTAATATCCATATTGGCAATTTGTTGGGCAGTTTGAGCCACCTGATGTAACGGCGCAGTAAGTCGACGTGAAATTATCCAACCTAACCCCAAGCCAATGATAACCGCGCTGGCAATTGCACTGAGTAAGATGATTTGGGTTTGCATGACAAAGGTATTGGTAGCCTCATTCTTCGCTTGAAATTCCTGCCTAGCTTGAGTCGCCATATCAAACGCCGCTTGGCTCATTTCAGATTCCAGATGTTTCATCGTTTTCTGCTCAAGAATTTTTAATCGAATCTGACCAGTCTGAACGGTTTGGAATCCCTCAACATAAATTGCTAACCCCGCTTCTATCTCGTCTGTAATTTGATGCTGGATGGAATTGGTTGAAGTTTGCCTAAACACAGCTAAATCTTGTTGAAATTCCAAATAGTTTAGGTCAAATAGGGCGGCAAAACGTTCATCACCCGTATTAAGATAGTTAAGCAAATTCAGGCGCAAATTTAAAAAAAGATTTTGCACATTGTTTAAGGCGATATACAACTCCGGTGAGCTAGCATAATCAACCGTCACCCGCAGAGCAGAAAATTTTGACACTATAAAATACTCTTGGGTTACAAATGTTTCGGTGCGAATCTGTGAGCGTTCTGCTAACAAATTGGTGATTTCAGCAAAAGCCTGTCCATAAGCAGGGAGCGTTTGATGTAACGTATCTAAGGCAACGTTTTCAGGATTGATGACCGTTTCTTCTGCCTGAATTAATAGCTGTTGTAACTGGTTAAAAGAGTGGTTAAAGGCATCTAAATCCTGTTGGTTTTGATGGTGGATGTAACGATTGGCATAAAGACGAGTCAACACAATTTGCTCGACCATCATGTTTGAAAGGTCGAGTTGGACGGCTTGAACTGTGGTTAAATCGTTAACGGTTTCCGTAACCTGTGTCAGACGCGTCGCTACAAGTACCCCAATCACAACCATCAGAGAAACCGAAACCAAATACCCTAAAATGATTTTTGTACCGATTTGAAGGCGGGAGATATTGAACATTATTTATACCTAATAATAAGACCTGACAGGTTTCTAAAACCTGTCAGGTCTGAGGGGCTGCCGCAAAATTTATGTTCACCTACTTATAGTCCTGCACAGGTAGTGGCCAGCTACCCGCAAGTTTGGAACTTGCGGGTAGCTAACGGATAATTCGCTTTTTCTCTGTGAAACTCTGTGAAACTCTGTGAAACTCTGTGTTAATTAGTTCAGGCTGTCAGGTACTAAGTTATTTATTACAATTTTGGGCTGGCTCAAACCATTGTTCTAAATTAGTTTGTAACGCATCGGCGGCCTCTTGTGGTGATTGCTCACCATTAGCTACGGCAATGGTGCCATCCATCACTAAGATATAGGCATTGGGCGAGTTAGCCATCAATTTATCCCAAACAAACCGTACATCAAGACCCCGCCCTTGGTTTAAAGCCAAAAAGCTGTTGGCATGCTTATTGCTTAGGGTTGGGGGATTGGTGTGCATAGGATAAAAACCGGGCAGTTCGTTCCCTAATAACTCAGCAAATTCTGCGGTGGTCATCCACTCTAAAAACTTTCTAGCTTCTGCTTTATGGGGTGAGGCGGCGTTTAATCCCATACCCACATCCTGATGAAAGGTTAGGTAGGCCGGTTGATTATGGGGCGGCGGCGGGGCGAACACATCCCAAGCAAAGGTGGGCGATTGAGCTTCAATTAAATGAATATCCCATGATCCATCCAACATCATGGCCGCTTTACCTTGGGCAAAAAGCTGGACACTATCAAGATTCTTTAGGCCACTATGATTGGGGGGTAAAAAAGGAGCAATATCTTTAATGGCTTGGAAGGCGGCGACAACATGTTCATCATTTAAACAACGTTCTCCCGATAGGTAGGCCAATCGTCCTTCGCGTCCACCAATAAAATTAGGGGCTAAATTCATAAAAACTAGTTCGGCCATCGCCCATTTACTGCCCGATGAGTTAGCAATAGGGATGTAACCAGCCTCCTGAATGGTTTGGGCAGTGCTGAGAAAGGTTTCCCAACTGGTCGGGACATCGAGACCTAATTCGTTGAATAGATCAACATTGTAATAAACCCCGTGGGATGTGGCGATATAAGGCACACCATAAGATACGCCCTCATCGGTAGCCCAAGCAGATTGCATGACTGGGGTAAAATTTTCAGACAAACCGGGCAAATCACTAAGCGTTTCCAGAAAACCTTGCTCAAACAGTAACCGCGAGTCATCAAAAGAGCGTAGATAGATTAAATCTGGGCCTGTACCACTTTGCAATTGAGCCAGCAAAGGTGTGTCATAATCCGGTTGATAACCCGTGTCGTATACAATCTTGATATTGGGATAATGCTCATTAAATTTAGCGAAAATACGAGACATTTGTTCTGCATCGTCAGAACGCCAAGATGCCATCGTTAAGGTGATGGTTGGATCCTCCGTTGGCGATGCTGGACGTGCGGTGGGTTGGGGGGCAGAGGTTGAATTACAGCCAGCTATCCATATCCCCAACAATAGTACAATCAAATTAAAACAGAATCGTTTATACATAAAAATCTCCTTTTATTACTTTGTAGTCAAAAATTAGCGGGTAGTGGTGCAGAAGTAGTGATAAGGAGTCCAAAGCTTGCTTTGTTTGAAGCAGTTTATCACTAGTCATCGGATGACTTCAAGTCATCGGATGACTACACCCGCACCACCACCATCGTCATATCATCATGTTGCTCTGCCTCGCCCGTAAAGGCAAATACTTCTCGCTTGAGGTGTTCGAGCATGGCCTCCGCGCCACTCAGATTTAGACCTTCAAGGTTTTTGAAACCTTGAAGGTCTTGCGACGCGAAGCTAGTATCCGGCTCAAAATTCCTAACAATCTGCTCCAGCCGCTCAAAGCCGAGCATGTCGCCCGCCTTGTTGTTGGCCTCGACCACGCCATCGCTGATCAAAATCACCATGTCGCCAGAGAATAGTTCAATGGTATGTTCCCGATAACCGTGCTTGGCTCCAAGTCCTTGCCCCAACGCAAAGCCACCCATCTTTTCATCAAACTCAACCGAGCCATCTGCATCCGCACGTTTGACATAAGGCGGAATACATCCGGCGTTAATGACATGGAGTAGGGAGTAGGGAGTAGGGGGAGATGTTTTCCCTCTACTTCTTACTTCCAATTGGACATAACAGAGCGCGCAGTTTTGGCAACGGGGTCTGGCGTAGTGCATAATCGCTTCATCTAAATAAGTTAATCGTTTCGCAGGGGTATAATCATAGGCAAACATGGCCTCCAACTGAGACAAACTGGCCGCCATAAGCAACGCCGCCGAAACTCCTTTGCCAGAGACATCACCCACGGCTAAGGCGTATTTTTGATAGCCGATTTTTGATTGTCGATTTTCAATTGATTCGTTTTCAAACCTGTGATAAGCGTAAAAATCACCACCGATTTCGTTAGCCGAGGCGGTGAAACAAATCACCTCCAGTTGAGACCAATCAGGACGTGGGGGCGGGAGTAGCCCTTGTTGGATACTCCGAGCCAAGACCAAATCCTCCTGCATGCGCTTATTCGCCGCAGAGAGAGCGATATTGGCCTGTTGTTGTTCTTCATGCAGGCGCACGTTCTCTATCGCTCCGACGATTTGACCAGCTATTGTTTCGGTTAGCTGTATTTGAGTATCGTCAAACTCATAATTTTCTACATTCGAGGATAGGTTGATTGTGCCAACCACACCAGCACGGGACACCAACGGCACCACCATAATTGAAGTGATTTGCCGCGCTCGCATGACGGCATGGAGCGCGGCAATGATGGGGTTAGTTTGGGCCTCGGTAATGATAATGGTTTCACCTTTCTCAATCATTTGCTGAGTCAATGGGTCGTTAATAATAGGAACTGTTAAGCCAACTACATGAGTGTCATCTTCAGGACGTTCATTCTGAGTGATGAGGGTTAGCTCGGTTTTGGTTGGATCAAGAAGTCCGATGCTAACGGCTTTCATCTCAAACAGACGCATGATGTTTCCGGCAATATTTTGCAAAGTTTTATTCAGGTTGGTGGTGGTTGCTACGGCATGAATAATCATGTTCAGAGTCGATAGTTCATCAACCCGAACCTCCAACTCATCATGAGCCTGTTGAAGCTTTTTCTGCATAATTTGGATGGTCAGGTGCGTTTTGATACGGGCCAAAACCTCATCAGCCTGAAACGGTTTGGTAATATAATCCACCCCGCCAACCTCAAACGCCTTGACCTTGTTGACCAGTTCATCAATGGCGCTGATAAAAATAACGGGTATATCTTTGGTTCGGTCATTGGCCTTCAGTCGTTGACAAACTTCGTAACCATCCATGTCCGGCATCATAATATCTAGTAAAATCAGATCGGGCAGGAAAGATTGAAGCGCATCGAGTGCCAACATACCATTCGGGATAGGCCGGACTTTGTACCCCTGTTGGGTTAATATATTTCTTAAAAGGTGTAAATTAGCGGGTGTGTCGTCCACCACTAAAACAGTTCCTTTTATAGTTTGGTCGGTCATAACTCAGTTTTTCCTTCGACTAAATCGCGTAGTTTTTCATATTCAAAATTGTTCACTAAATCGGTTAAGGCATCAGCCAGCGCGTTATGTTGATCGTCGAGACCGTCAATCAACTCCAACATCACATCCATGTCGGCGGTGATGACGGCTTGTTGGAACGACGCGAGCCACTCATCCGGTAACTCAGAAACGGTCAAAACCTCCGTAGTCGATTGTATGATGGCCTGTGCTGGCTCCTCGTACACATACTGCACCCCGATATGTTTGTGCATCATCTCGAAAATATCGGCCTCTCGGAATGGTTTTCGCATAAAATCGTCACATCCGGCTGATAATACCACCGAGCGTTCTTCCTCTAGGGTGCTGGCGGTTAGGGCGATAACCGCTGTTGCCTGCCCCTTGATAGTCTCTTTGATTCGTTTGGCCGCTTCGTAACCATCCATCACCGGCATCCGCATATCTAACCAGATTAGGTGCGGATTCCACTCCTGCCATATATCAAGAGCCTGCTGACCATTTTCGGCATCACGCAACTCAAAGCCATAAGGACTTAATAGTTTAATCAAAAGTTGCCGATTGGCCCAACGATCATCCACAATCAGGATACGATAAGTCGGCTGGCCGGGTTCGAGGGCGATGATATGTTTTTTGTTAACCCGTTTTGACAGTTGGATTTCTGATTCGGTAATTGTCTCAACCTGAATGGCGAAACTGAAAACTGTGCCTTGGCCGAGGTCGCTGGTCACGGTGATGTCTCCGCCCATCAACTGGACAAATTTGCGACTAATCGGCAAACCTAGCCCCGTGCCCTCTTGGGCATGCCGTCCGACTTCGGTTTGGGTAAAGGCCGTAAACAGGTCGACCATGTCTTCGGGGGCAATGCCCGCGCCCGTATCGGCGACGCTAAAGCCAATGGTGGGCTGTTTGTTGCTAGAGGTAGTTTGACCTGCTTCTTGACCACTTATCTCATACACCGAAACCGTTACCCCACCCTCCTCGGTAAATTTGAGGGCGTTATTGAGCAGGTTGATGATGACCTGACGGAGTTTTATCTCATCAGTGCGGATATGTCGGGGAACTTCGTCGCCACACTCAAAAGAAAGTTGTAACCGTTTGTCGTCTGCTTTAAGATTAAACATGTCCTCTAAATCATTGAGCAAGAGTTGCAAATCAAAATTCTTTTTGTTGAGAGTTTCTCGCCCCGCCTCAATTTTAGAGAGGTTAAGCACCTGATTGATGAGGGTCAGCAGATGTTCTGCGCTCCGGTTGACGATGCCGATATTTTCCAGATTCTCTGAGGAAAGGGTTTGGGTACGAATCATCACCTGAGAAAAACCGATAATAGCATTTAGCGGGGTGCGGAGTTCATGGTTCATGTTGGCTAAGAAACTACTTTTTGCCTGATTCGCGACCTCGGCTTTGTCTTGGGCGATTTCGGCTTTTTCGCGAGCGATTTCGGCCTCACCTTGGGCAACTTCGGCCACCTCTTTGGCTTCTTGTAACTCTTTGGTTCGCTCGGCGACCTGTGCCTCTAGCATAAGATTTTGCACCTGAATGGCATGAGTGCGCCAATAGACTCCCCCCGAAACTAACCCTACTACCAGCAGTAACATCGTCCCTCTAAACCATAATGTTTCCCACCACGGAGGAGTAATGGTAATCTTGATGCTTGCACCTTCCTCGTTCCATACGTCGTCATTATTAGAGCCTTTAACCCGAAAATTGTATGTACCAGCGTCCAGATTGGTGTAAGTGGCAAAACGTCGGCTACTATCCACATAAGTCCAATCTTTATCAAATCCCTCCATTTTGTAAGCATACTGGTTCTTTTCCGGCACGGTATAGTTTAGAGCGGAAAATTCAAAACTGAAAACCGACTGCTCATACGTCAGGCTCATGTCATCTGTTTGGTTGACATGTTTCTGCAAGGGAGAATCATCATCACCAATGCCAACCGGCAAGTTAAACAGACTAAAATCGGTCAACACGACAGGCGGAGCATGGGGATTATCGGTCACTTGGTCGGGGAAAAAGGCATTAAGGCCATTGTTCCCACCAAAGAACAACTCGCCCCGCTTACTCTTGTAATGCGCCCAATTTGCAAAAGCATCCCCCTGCAAACCATCCCTGACATCATAGTTTCTAAAAGTCTCCTCCTGCGGATTAAATTTAGAAAGGCCATTATTGGTACTGAGCCACAGATTTCCGGCCTCATCCTCCAAAATACCATAAATAACATTATTGGGTAAACCGTTTGGAGTCCGGTAATGGGTAAAGGTTTCGGTTTCTCGATCAAATTTATCCAGCCCTCCGTTTGTACCAATCCATAACGTGCCATGACTGTCTTCATAAATAACCCGAATCAAATCATCAATAATGCTATCAAGCTGGTCATCATCATGCTGATACAGGGTGAAGGTTTCGGTTTCTCGGTCAAACTTGTTCAACCCCCCACCATAAGTAGCAAACCACAACGCCCCAAGACTATCTTCGTAAATATAAATGACTCGACCGTGACTGATGCTGTTGGGATTTTGCTCATCGGGCAAATAATGGACAATCTGCTCGGTCTGCGGGTTGAATTTGTCCATGCCTGTACCCCACATGCCAAGCCACAACGCCCCCGTACTGTCCTCATAAATATAGGCGATTATCTTGTTGCTGATACTCTCCACATCAGTTTCATCGGGCAAATAACGGATAAACTGCCCCGTCTCTCGGTCAAACCGATTCAAACCACCACCCCATGTGCCGACCCATAATCGACCCTGACTATCCTCATAAGCGGAGACAACCGTATTATGGCTAAGGCTGTGCGGGTCGGTTTCATCATGCATGTAATGGGTAAAGGTTTTGGTTTCATAATCAAAACTATTCAGTCCTCCCCCCACAGTGCCAATCCACAGCAGTCCGGCATGGTCTTCATGGATGATTCTGATTTTGTCGTCACTCAGGCTCAGAGGATTATTTTCGTTATAGCTATAATGGGCAAATTTTTCGGCTTGTGGGTCAAGCCTATTCAATCCACTAGCAAGAGTTGTTATCCACAATGTGCCAGTATGATCTTCGTAAATGGAGTTGACTGCAACTTCACTCAGGCTATAAGGGTTGTTGGGATCAGGCAGGTAAGGGGTAAAGGTTTCGGTGCTGGAATCGAATATGTTCACGCCACCGCCACTCGTACCAATCCATAACTGTTGAGTCGCATCCTCGGTAATCGTGGTCACCATGTTATCGCTGAGACTATACGGGTCCGTCTCATCGGCTTGATAACGGGTGAAGGTGTCAGTCTCACGATTGAATCTGTTCAAGCCGCCCACCGTACCGATCCACAACTGCCCCGAAACATTTTCATAAATGACATTCACCGTGTCATGGCTGATGCTGGTGGGATCGTTTTCATCATGCCGATAAGGGGTAAATGTTTCACTCTCTATCGCAAATTTTTTCAAGCCCACATCCGTACCAATCCACAAAGTCCCGGCCTGATCCTGATAAATAGCCGTCACCGCTTGATGTTTATCGGCTTCTATGTCACCAGCATGATAATGGGTAAAGGTTTCAGTCTCACGATCAAACAGGTCTAAGCCCGCACTCGTACCAACCCATAAGTTATCCGTCTGATCCTCGTAAATGACGTTGACGAAGTTGTGACTCAGACTTTTTGGGTTGTCGGCCTCATGGGTATAACGAGTAAACCGCTCGGTCTCCCTGTCGAAGCGATTGAAACCGCCCGCCGTGCCAGCCCACAATGTTCCAGATTGGTCTTGCAGGATATAGTTCACCCGATTGTTGCTGATGGTAGTCGGCTCTTCGGGGTCTTGCCGATAGACCGTAAACTCATAACCGTCATACTTGTTTAGACCATCCGCCGTGCCAAACCACATAAACCCGCTGTTATCCTGCATGGCAAAATAGGTCACATTGGTCGATAGTCCGTCATCAACCGAAACATGGTCAAACTTGAGCGTTTCGGCAATCGTACCTTCCTGCGCCTGAGTCGTTGTGACGAATGAGACGAATATGATGAGAGATATGAATAGTTTTAAGGCTGTTTTTATCATTATATTTTCTCCGAAATTGATTTATCATTCTTTGTACAGGTCAAAATCTTGCTACCCGACAAAGTGGTTTAGGGAAAGCTAAAACAGGAACACAGAGGGGCACAGAGGAAAAAATAATTCGCTTTTTCTCTGTGAAACTCTGTGTTCCTCTGTGAAACTCTGTGCTAATTAGTTTTGGCTAACTTTTCTGTCGGGTACTGAGACCGCGCGTTTAACTTACGGTACATCGGCATCCTTCATATCATGCTCTTTATTTCCGTTTTCGTTTCTTCTTTTTCCGTTTAGCTCGTTGCTGTTTTTTAGAGTTCTTTTGCATTCGCTTTCGCTGGGTGGATTTTCGGTTAGAAGAAATTTTCTTTCTACCATGCTCTGATGGTACGTAATCTGGTGATACCCAGCTAACGTCTTCCTCAGCCTCATCACGGACAAGAAGAACAACCTCTTTTCCATTTAAGGTTGCCATACCCGAAAGTACACCATCATCATGAGCAATGCTTAAGATTTCCCGATATTTATAATTTCCATCGATGCCGCTTTTAATCAAATTTTCGTCAACAATAACCGTCGGACATTTAAGACAGAAATATCCTGCTGGAGCAAGCATAATTCTCATTTTGCCAGCCTTGGTGGCATAAACCCAATCGGCATACTGCTGTTGAAGCAAATCACCACAACGAGGGCATTGATGAATCTGTTTCGCATATTTTAAGGTATAGAAATGTTCTACATTATCCTCAAAAAATGGTAAATCAGTGAGTTCTGTAACTGTAGCATGAAGGTCTTCCCGTTCGTCAGGGGGTACCCTATCGATGTCCAAAACAAGTATGTCCTCTTCGTCCTTACCTATATTTCGAATCTCGATATAGTCACTCTCCTCTTCTTCTTCGTTCTCTTCGTCCTCTTCTTCTTCTTCCTCATCTGGCAAGGTAATTTCCTTTGATTTTTCTTCTTGTGAAAATATTTTTTTCAACCACTCAAACATATTGTTTATCTCCTTTTGATAAATTATTGTCTACAAGCTGAGTACAGGACAAAAAAGATTGAACTTGTTACAGAAGAAAAAAGGGACACGGATTAACACGGATACACACAGATAAGCCTAAAAAATTCGTGTTTATCCGCGTTTATCCGTGTCCTAACTGTTTTGTCCGGTACTTAGGTCTACAAGTTAGGAATCGGAATTAAATAAGTTGCGCGTTTGGCAATCGTAGGGATAGTTCTGTTGCGTATTACATCTTACGCAATACGTCTCACATCATACCCGAATCACCACCATCGTCATATCATCATGCTGTTCCGCCCCTTTGGTAAAGGCAAACACCTCTCGCTTGAGATGTTCTAGCATAGCCTCCGCGCCGTTCAGATTTAGACCTTCAAGGTTTTTGAAACCTTGAAGGTCTTGCGACGCGAAGCTAGTATCCGGCTCAAATTCCCTAACAATCTGCTCTAGCCGCTCAAAGCCGAGCATGTCGCCCGCCTCGTTGTTGGCCTCGACCACGCCATCACTGGTCAAAATCACCATGTCGCCAGAGAATAGTTCAATAGTATGTTCCTGATAACCGTGCATGGATCCAAGTCCTTGCCCCAAAGCAAAACCTCCCATCTCTTCATCAAACTCAACCGAACCATCTGCACGTTTGATGTAAGGTGGAATACAACCGGCGTTCACCACATCAATTAAGAATTTTGAATCCCCCGTCGGGGAGGCTTCGCGCTTAAGAATTTTGAATTGATTTTCAGCGACAGGGGATTCTTCATTCTTCATTCTTAATTCAACATAACACATAGCACAGTTCTGGTGTTGGAGTTTGGTATAGGGCAAAATGGCCTCATCCAGATAGATCATGCGTTCAGCCGGGGAGAGGCCGAGGGTTAACGAAGCGTCAAACTGAGAGAGACCGATTGCCATTAGCAAAGCGGCGGACACGCCTTTGCCGGAGACATCACCAATGGCAAAAGCATAGGCGTAGAATTCTTGAGCAAATGGAAATTCATGATAACTGTATAAATCGCCCCCCACTTCACGAGCCGGATTACTAAAACAGATTACATCAAGATCAGGCCAATTAGGTTTTGTCGGGGGTAAAAGGTTTTGTTGTATCTGTTGAGCGATCACCAACTCTCGCTCGATGACGGATAACTGTACTAGCTGGGATTCGGCCCGTTCGCGCTCAATAATCTCAGCCTCTAGCTCATGGGTGCGCTCCTCCAGATTTTTCAACAAACTACCCACCTGTTCGGCCATAGTGTTGAAACTGGCGGCCAGAGTCTCCCGTTCATCATTCGATTTGATATTGGCCCGGACTTCTAAATCACCGGCGGTGAAGCGGCTAACAGCTTCAGTCAGTTCCAGAAGTGGGGCCGCCAGAGTGCGTCCGGCCATAAAGGCAACTGCCACAACCGCGCATCCAATGGCGATGGCCAGATAAATCGTATTTCTTGTTTGGGCGTTGATGGGAGCTAGAAATACGGTCTCCGGTTGGACGAAGATGACTAACCAGGGGTGTGTTTTTAACTCTTTGACCACAATCAAATTAAGCCCATCACTTGTTGAGGTATCATCAGTTGATGGTAATTTGGCGGTAAAAATGGGTTCAAAAGTAGCGTTGGCTAACTTATCGGCCAGATCGGATGAGTTGGTCGAGAGGTTATCGGGTAGCAGATCAGGTAAGCGGTCCAGAGCTTGTAAATGGGCTATCCGGTCTGAGTCTAGTGGTTGCACCGTTTTGAAAATCAGATTCGGGGCGGTACCATGTGCTAAATAGATCAAGTTTTCATCAAAGAGGATGGCGTATGATTTTTCACCAGCAAAACCATTATTGGCGACAACCAGTTGTTGCAAAGCCGCCGCTTTGTAGCGTATCCGTAAAACGCCAATCGTCTCTCCCCGGTTGGTATCTCGGATGGGGTTGCTGAAATGGATAATCATGTCTTCCCAATGTGGATTATGGGGGTTGGCTAGGGTAATATGTGATACCTCCGGCAATCCCGATTCTATCGGCCTTTGAAAATATTCTTCGTGAGATTCGTCTTGTCCAATACCATCAGGGTTGGTATCCAGCACGTTCTGCCCTTCATAGTCTAACAAAGCATACGAGGTGATAAATATCCGGTTTTTGCGCCTTAGCCCTTGCAAAGTGGCCAAGGCTGCCTCTTCGGCGAGACTGCCGGCTCGTTGGTCGGGTGGCAAACTCAAATAGGTAATTAAGGTCGGTAGCTGGGCCTCCACTTTGAGATTATCTAAGTTAATCTTGAAAAATATGTCGAGATTGGCCGCTATTTGTGAGGCAGCGGCGGATAAAGATTGGTTAGCGTTTTCGATTAATATGGTTTGGGTATTACGATTATTGAGAAACGCCAGTAAACTCAAGGGGATGAGCGAAACAAGCAAAACGGCCAAAATTAGTTTGGCCGTTAAACCGCTAAAGAGTTTACGTGGCGTTTTTTTGTACATTATTTTAGACCATAAGTGGCAAGTGACAAGTGATAAGTGACAAGTGATAAGTGACAAGTGACAAGTGATAAGTGATAAGTGACAAGTGACAAGTGATAAGTGATAAGTGACAAGTGATAAGTGATAAGTGATAAGTGACGAAGCACTTGTCACTACTGATTATACATCCTTCCACACATCATAAAAAAGATCGTAAGCTGTTGGGTGTGCCCGCACATTTTTGAATTCAGTCCGAATAATCGTCCATAGTTTTCGCCAATAGCTAATCCCAATCGGGCCGCGTGTTTGCATGATGTCTTCCAGTTGACACATAATCTCTCTCCGTTTAGGGATGTCCAGAGTACGTTCAGCCTGTCCCAGCAAAGTGTTAAACTCCTCATCAACCCAGTGGGTTTCATTCCAACTGACCGGCTTACCCTCCTTATCAGAGGTGTAAGCAAGCGACAAAACCATCGTGCCAAGTGGCCTATGCGTCCAGGTGGTGATACCCAACTCGACTTCTGTCCATTGTTCCCAATATTTGGCCGGTTCAATGATATTCAGTTCAATATCAAACCCGGCCGGGGCGGCCAAATTTCGTAAAATGCGAGACATTTCCGGCTCACTTCGATCATTTTTAGTAGTCAGCTTAACCTGTAGACCATCTGGATAGCCCGCTTCAGCTAACAATGCTTTGGCCTTTTCGGGGTCGTATTTAGGGATTGGTTTCTCACAATAGGCCGGATGGATGGGAGCAACATGGGCATCTATGCCTAATTCACCCTGCCCAGAATAGGAACCATCAAGAATTTTCTGGCGGTCTTGACACAACTTGAGGGCCTGCCGAACCCGAACATCATTCCACGGAGGCTGGTCAACTCTCATTCGCAACACAAATGTTTGGGCAGTGCTGACATCATACACTGAGACATCAGGCACATCCTTTAGGTCTTTCCAATCCTGCGGGGTGGGCGTATATAACGTGTCAATGCCTCCCCCTTGTATGGCCTCAATTCGGTCTTCTACTTCTAATTCAATGTAAATAAGTTCATCAAGATAGGGTAACGGTGCGCCATCAGCCCCCTTATGCCAGTAGTCGCTTCGTCTTTTGCAAACAGCCTGATCACCGAGGGTGTATTCAGCCAGAGTGAATGGGCCGGTACCAAGCGGCTGTTTGATAAAATCCCCTTCAAACTCACGCGACATTATCAGGGCCGGGTAATGAAACAGATGCTCCGGGATGCCGATTTGGGGGCTGTCAAGATGGAGACGAATGGTGTAATCATCAAGCCGCTCGATATTAGTAGGGCTAAGATAGGAAAGTAAATCACCCATCGAAGATTCAATCGTCGGGTCAAGCCATTGCTCAAAGTTAAAAATCACATCATCGACAGTGAAATCCTGTCCATTATTAAATTTAATCCCCTTATTTAAGAACAATGTCCACATGGTGACATCCTCATTGGCCTCCCACCGTTCCAACAGCCAAGGGCGAGTAATTCCATCCGCACCCGTTTCGGTCAAATATTCAGCTACCTGACGCAACACGTTGGCACTTTCAATCCATGATAAACGCGCCGGATGGGATACATCCTGAAGTGCTGTGCCAATTTTCATAACTCCACCCCGTTTGATGGGGCTTGGAGTCGGTGTACTTGGTGCGGCAGGTTGATTTCCACAACCGGCCATAAACCCGGCCGTTGTGGCCGATACGCCTAACAGAGTAGCAAAGCGTAAAAACTCACGGCGGCTGATTTTGCCCTTTCGTAAATCACTCTGCATGTCTAACACGGCCGGATGGTGTGTCTTATCATTCTGAAAATAGAGCATAGTTAATTCTCCTTATATTAAAAGTTTGTTTGTGGAATATGTTGAATTATATTATAGCACATAACGCGATTCTTTGTAATTAATCTAAGTACCGGACAAAACAGTTAGGACACGGATAAACGCTGATAAACACGGATTTTTTAGGCTTATCTGTGTGTATCCGTGTTAATCTGTGTCCCTTTTTTCTTCTGTAACAAGTTCAATCTTTTTTTGTCCTGTACAAAGGTAATTAATAATACTGACGCTAACGGAATCTTTGGCGGGAACACTACAGCGGGTACTTCAAAACTCACGGGTATTTTTTGTCAATAACGAGATTTCTCTGCTATTTACAGTGATTATATACGAATAAAATCCATCCGTTCCGTAGTTAAGTATCCGTTGTAGTGTTGATTTCGGCTAAAAAATTAGCATCAGTAATTTTACACCCTGACCACCACAATCGTCATATCGTCATGCTGTTCCGCCCCTTCGGTAAAGACAAACACCTCTTGCTTGAGATGCTCCAGCATGGCGTTCCCGTCACTCAGATTTAGACCTTCAAGGTTTTTGAAACCTTGAAGGTCTTGCGACGCGAAGCTAGTATCCGGCTCAAATCCCCGCACAATCTCCATCAGCCTATCAAAGCCAAGCATGTCACCCGCGTTATTA
Organism: Anaerolineales bacterium HSG24; assembly: GCA_030377895.1. Classification (GTDB taxonomy): domain Bacteria; phylum Chloroflexota; class Anaerolineae; order 4572-78; family J111; genus JAUCGB01. The sequence continues at coordinate 3,987 of JAUCGB010000002.1, read as the reverse complement.
TTGGCCTCCACCACGCCATCGCTAGTCAGAATCACCATGTCGCCCGGCGATAATTCAATGGTGTGGGCCTGATAACCATGCCTCGCCCCAAGCCCTTGCCCCAAGGAAAAACCACCCATCTCTTCATCAAACTCAACCGAGCCATCCACTCGTTTAATATAGGGCGGAATACAACCAGCGTTCACCACATCAATTAAGAATTTTGAATCCCGAATTAAGAATTGTTTCTCTACTTCGTCATTATCCATGTTTAACTCATCAGCGCGAAGCATCGCTGGAGAGGAGTTTTTAATTCTTAAGCGCGAAGCCTCCCCGACGGGGGATTCATAATTCATAATTCTCAATTCCACATAGCACATGGCGCAGTTCTGCCGACGCGGCTTCGTGTAGGGAGAGATGGTTTTATCGAGGTGAGTCATGCGCTCGGCGGGTGTCAAATCTAGTGTAAGCGAGGCATCAAACTGAGACAAACTCGTCGCCATGAGCAACGCCGCAGAGACACCCTTACCGGAGACATCACCGATAGCAAAGGCGTATTTCTGAGCGGTTTTTGAAACCTCAAAGGTCTCGAATTGGTGATATTGATAGAAATCTCCACCAACATCTTTGGCCGGAATGCTGTAACAGACGACTTCGATATCAGTCCATTCAGGGTAAAAGTCGGGCAGGAGACTTCCCTGCATGTCATGGGCAATGGAGAGTTCTTGTTGAATAGCCGTTAATTTCAGTCGTTCTATTTCAGCCCGTTTGTGGACAGTGATGTCACGGATAAGACCTTGATAGCCCAATAACGTGCCGTCATCTGCCTGCCGTAACGTGGCTGTTATCATACAATCTAATTCTGTGCCGTCTTTCTTGCGGAATTTGATTTCAAAATCCTTCACCTCTCCGTACTGCTCTATCTCTTGTCGAAATTTGGAACGATCATCGGAATTGGCGTACAAGTCTAGCGCGTTTATCTCCAACAACTCTTCTTTGGTATAACCAAAGAGGCTTAAACCAGCCGAGTTGGCATCAACAATTTGACCGGCCGGGGTGCTGATATAGATCATATCTCTGGAATCTTCAAACAGGGTGCGATATTTTTCCTCGCTGGCTTGCAGGGTGTCGAAACTATCTTTTAATTGACGTGCCATGCTGTTAAAAGAGATTGCAAGCCCCCCCAATTCGTCGGTGCGGTCAACGGGGATAGACTGGTTCCAGTTGCCGGCGGCCAGATTGCCCGCGGCGATATTAAGGCTTAATATGGGATAAACCACCCAACGTGTAGTAATAATACCAACAATTATGGCTACAACCAGAGCAATAAACGATAAAATAATTGTGGTTTGAACATTGGCATTAATTTGCGTCATAAAATCGGATTGGGGAATAACAACTGCAATTAGCCAGTCGATGCCGCGCGGATCCTTATAAGGAGTTACCTGTAAAAAGTAAGTCTGCCCGTCGATGTTGAAATCCAGTTGCCGATTGCTTGTGATTTCATCCAGACTGTTATACTGCTGCGCCAGATGTTGGGCGGTTTGGCTTATCAGTAAATTTTGGCTGTCAATGGCGTTAAGGCGCTCTAACTCTCCTTCAGAATTTGTAGCTACGGTTGGCGGTTCGCCGGTTGACGAGGCGACCAGCAGGCCGGAGCGTTCCATAATAAAGGTGTGGCCTGTTTTACCTACCTCAAGACTGCCCAGAAAATTGTTAATTTGTGAGAGCGTTAAATCTGTACTGGCAACCGCCGCCAGTTTTTTGCGGTTGCTATAAAAGGGTTGGTTGGCAGAAATTGCCAATGTTTCATCTGAAACGTAGGGGTAGATTTCTGTCCAAACTGGGACTTTGGTTTTTACCGCGGCCAGATACCAAGGGCGCACTCGGGGGTCATAATCCGAGATGTTTTCTAATAGTTTAGTACGGTTGCCGCGCGCATCTGTAGCCCAAATTTGCAGGATACCATTGGTGTTTTCATCTTTAACCCCAATATTCACCGCGCCATCCTGGAATCGTTGCATTTCAATGTAATCGCCAAACTCCGTACCCAACGCAATCATGCTAACTGTATCAAATTGTTGTATCTGATTCCACAGATATTTTTCTATACTGGGGATATTGCGTAGGTCTAACTGTCCTAGCCGGATAGCCTCGAAGTTAATCCGATTAACCACATGAGGTGTTTCCAGATAAACGTTTAGCGTATCTTCAATACGGGCTGTGATTTCCTGGCGCAATTGACTGGCTACATTGTTTACTGCTTGCTGCCCACTACGGAACGATAACCAGCCAACAAGGCTTACAATAACAAAAATCTGAACGACGAACGGCACAATAAGCACCACGCGTAATGGAAATCTACCCAAAAACTTTAAGATTGCCGCTTGCATAAGAAAAAAAAACTTGATGGGTTGCTGAACTGTCAATCTATTATCTCCTTTTTTATTTATTTTGTATTATCAATCGATGTATACTTATTGCTGACGAAAAGAGGCCACCAGTCAGGTCAAACAAATTTGACGCTAACGGAATCTTTGGCGGGAACACTACAGCGGATACTTCAAAACTCGGTAGTCCTGCACATGTAGTGATCACCTACCCGCAAGTTCCAAACTTGCGGGTAGGTAACTGACATATATCACTACTTCTGCACCACTACCCGTTCCGTAGTTAAGTATCCGTTGTAGTGTTGATTCCGGCTAAACCAAAGAAAAAGTTAGCATCAGTAGTATAGTATAGTTAAGAAATCGGAATTAAATAAGGAATGAGTCCTAAATAAGTTGCGCGTTTGATTCCGATTCCTAAAGTCAAACCCGCACCACCACCATCGTCATATCATCATGCTGTTCCGCCCCCTCGGTAAAGGCGAACACCTCTCGCTTGAGATGTTCGAGCATGGCCTCCGCGCCGTCCAGATTTAGACCTTCAAGGTTTTTGAAACCTTGAAGGTCTTGCGACGCGAAGCTAGTATCCGGCTCAAAATCCCTAACAATCTCCATCAGCCTATCAAAACCAAGCATGTCCCCCGCTTCGTTATTGGCCTCAACCACCCCATCGCTAGTCAGAATCACCATGTCGCCCGGCGATAATTCAATGGTATGGGCCTGATAACCATGCTTGGCTCCAAGCCCTTGCCCCAAGGAAAAACCGCCCATCTTTTCATCAAACTCAACCGAGCCATCCGCATCCGCACGTTTAATATAGGGCGGAATACAACCCGCGTTCACTACATCAATTAAGAATTGAGCCTCCCCGACGGGGGATTCTTCATTTTTAAGCGCGAAGCCTCCCCGACGGGGGATTCTCAATTCAACGTAGCACATGGCGCAGTTCTGCCGTCGAGGTTTGGTGTAGGGTGAAATCACTTTATCAAGATAGGCCAACCGTTCAGCAGGCATGAAGTCGAGGGCCAGCGAAGCATCAAACTGAGACAAACTCGTCGCCATGAGCAACGCCGCCGAGACCCCCTTGCCAGAAACATCACCGATGGCAAAGGCGTATTTCTGAGCTAAGACTTTTGAGGTTTCAAAAACCTCAAAAGTCTCGAATTGGTGATATTGATAGAAATCTCCACCGACATCTTTAGCCGGAATGCTGTAACAGACGACTTCAATATCAGGCCATTCGGGGTAAGGGTCAGGCAGGAGGCTTTCCTGCATGTCATGGGCAATGGAGAGTTCATGTTGAATTGCCGTCAGTTTCAACTGTTCTTGATGGGCTTGTTTGAGCTTCAACAGGGTTTTGATACGGGCCAACAACTCATCCTTGTTGACAGGTTTCGTCAGATAATCATTCGCGCCCATCTCAAAGCCGGTTACGATATCGGCGGGTTGATTTTTGGCTGTCAACATAATCACTGGCACTTGTTCAGGCGCGTGGCGTTCCCGCAATCTGCGGCTGACTTCATAGCCGGACATGCGAGGCATCATGATGTCGAGGATGATCAAATCGAAACGCTCTCCCTGTTCAACCAACTCTAACGCCTCAAATCCGCTGAGGGCTTGG
>JAUCGB010000021.1 GCA_030377895.1 Anaerolineales bacterium HSG24 | reverse complement strand
GTAACGAATGAGTAAACGTTGGATATTGAACGCTTCACCCCTCATTGTGTTGGCTAAGGTTGGACAAGCAGAGTTACCCCTGTTACTTACAAATGAATTGGCGATACCTCGTGCAGTGGTGACAGAAATTAATGCTGGGCCTGCCAACGATCCAGCCAAGCAGTTACTAACCACAAACCGATTTACAGTGATTGATACGCCACTGCCCCCACCGGAAATTTTGGCCTGGGATTTAGGTGCCGGGGAAACGGCTGTGTTATCCTTTGTTTTGCACAATAAAGATTGGACAGCTATCTTAGACGATGCCGCGGCTCGTAAATGTGCCCGTAGTTTCAGTTTGTCAGTCAAGGGAACATTAGCAGTGATTTTATTAGCCAAACAGAACGGAATTATCTCCTCGGCGGCTGAGGTGATACGTTCTTTACAGACCGTTGGGCTTCGCTTAAATGATAATCTAATTCGCCAAGCTTTATGGCAAACAGTTGGCGAAACTTGGGAATAACTTAGTTTATGTAAATATAAAAAGGAGATTTTTGTTATGAAACTCAAATCACTTATCAAACTAACAACCTTCGCCATCACTCAAATTCTACTGAGCATGACGGCGTTGGCAAAACAAAGGAGTATTACCATGAAAACTATCAAAGTAGCAACCTTCGCTGTAACCCTGATTCTACTGAGCCTAACGGCGTTGGCAAATACCCCCACCGCTCATGCCCAAGAGCCAACTTCGGACAATCTGGAGTTGGTCGGGCAGATTGGGGGGCCGACTAAAGCGGTGTTTGTGGAAGGAAATTATGCCTACATTGGTGTTGGGCCACGTTTGGTGATTTTAGATGTTAGTAACCCGACCCACCCCGTAGAAGTAGGGAAATCGGACGTATTACCCGGTATCGTCAACGACATTACTGTGCATGGCGAGTATGCTTATATCGCGAATGATACTGATGGCGGTTTACAAATCCTCAACATCAGTGACCCGACTAAGCCCACTTTCGTTGGCCGTTACGATACTGCTGGTAGAGCGAGAGGAGTGGCGGTCAATGGAAATTATGCCTACATCGCCAACCATAGAAATGCAGACCGTAAAAATGGGCTACAGATAATCAATATCAGTGACCCAACCAAGCCCACTCTCGTTGGTAGTTACGATGTGGACAACATAGCTAAAAAAGTGAGAATCAGTGGTAACTATGCTTATATTGTTGATTGGGGACACACAGCAGGCTTAAAAATCGTTGACATCAGTGACCCGGCCAACCCTACTCTAGCGAGTCGTTACGACGTTCCCGGTAATGTCAATGATGTGACAGTCAATGGCAATTATGCCTATATTGCTGATCATGGGAACGGGTTAAAAATTATCAATATCACTGATCCAGCCAACCCCACTCTAGTTGGTAGTTATGATGATAATCTTGAGGCTTACGGGGTGACGGTCAGTGGTAATTATGCCTATTTATTAGGTTTTACATGGGGGGTACTAGGGATAATCGATATCAGTGACCCAACCAATCCCACTCTAATTGGTCGTTACGATATTCCCACCAATGTTAATGGTGATAATGTTGATGTAACAGTAGCAATCAGTGGTAATTATGTCTATGTAGCAGACTCACGAAGTTGGTTGCACATAATCAATGTTAGTAACTCGGTCACTCCAACACTCGCGGGAAAGTACGATACGCTAAATAGTCTTATAGATGTAACAGTTAGTGATAGTTATGCTTATGTCACAGAAAGTGGGGGTATTAATAGCGGTTTAGGGATTATCAACCTCAATGAACCAATCAATCCCTCTCTAGCAGGTAGCCACAATAGTGACACCTCCTTTGTTGATGGGGTAGTCATCAGTGATAGTTATGCCTATATGTCAACTTTTAATGGACTAGAAATATTTGACATTAGTAACCGAACCAAACCCACTCTAATTGGTAAAGACAAGAGTGTCCATTCCTCCGATGATATGGCAATCAGTGACAGTTATCTCTATGCTGTTGGGACAAGTGGCTTCCTACAAATCATCGACATTAGTGATCCCACAACTACTAATCTAGTCAGTACTTACAATGCACCTGACCGTGTTTATGGAGTGGTAATTAGTGAAACTTACGCTTATTTGGCGGTCTATAAAAGCGGTCTACAGATCATCGACATCAGTGTTCCGACCAATCCCATACTTGTTGGTAGCTATGATACTCCAGACGAGGCTTACAGTGTGGCAGTTAAAGATGGTTATGTTTATGTAGCTACTCAAAGTTACAGTGGTAATGTTTTACAAGTGATTGATGTTAGCGATCTAACCAATCCTATTTTGGTTAGTAATTACGATATCGGCAGTTACGTATCTTACGATTTCGGTGGTAGCAGTCGTCCTTATGTGACAATCAATGGCAATTATGCCTACGCAACGGACGCAGGTAGAGGATTACATCTGCTCAACATTAGTGGTCCAACCAGTCCAACTTTAATTACTCGCTACAATACCCCCGGTTCTGCTGAACATGTGACCGTCAGAGACAATTATGTCTACGTAGTTGATGACGACGGTGGCCTCGTCATCCTCCGCCAAAAATCGACCATCTCCACCACCCCCACCGCCCTCACCCTAACCCCCGACATGACCCAAACCCTAACCATCACCAACGCCGGACTCGGTAGTTTCAACTGGACAGCCACCGTCCCCACATGGCTCACCCTCGCCCCCCTCTCTGGCACCGCCCCCAGCACCCTGACCGTCTCGGCCAACAGTGCGGACATGGCTCCCGGAATCTACACCGCCAGTATCATCCTCAGCGGCGACGGGGTCAGCAACAGCCCTTATACCGTGCCGGTTACGCTCACTGTGCCGACCAAGCCAGTCTTGACAGTCAGCCCCATGTCGCTGGCCTATAATCTCACCGCCGGAGACGCACCGATTAGCCAAACGGTCAACATCAGCAATACGGGCACGGGCGTGTTGAGTTGGACGGCGGAAAGTTCGGCGGAGTGGTTGACGGTGACAGATCTTCAAGGTCAAAACCAGACCTTGAAGGTCTCGGTTGACCCGTCAGCATTAACCGCCGGAACGTATAGCGCGACCATCAACATTAGTAGCAATGGTGGGGCGGCGGAGATTCCGGTGGTGGTGACGGTTAAGGATGTGCCGACTCCCACCCCGACCCACACGGCCACGCCAAGCGCCACCCCTTTACCAACCCATACCCCCACACCCACAGTCACCCCCTCGCCCACCGCCGAGCCGTCGGTCATGCCCGATTTGAGCCGTGACACCGACGGCGACGCACTGCCCGACGTGTGGGAAACCGAGGGGTACGACCATGATGGTGACGGCACGATTGACGTAAACCTGCCAGCCATGGGCGCAGACCCCAATCGCAAAGACATCTTTGTCGAGATTGATTACATGGTCGAGCCGGGTGGCTTGAGGCATGAACCCAAAAGCGAGGCCATCAACAAAGTCGTGTCAGCCTTTGCCAACGCGCCCGTCAGCAACCCCGACGGCTCAACCGGCATCAGCCTGCATGTCGATTACGGCGAGAAAGCGGTCATGAACCCCCAAACCGGCGCAACGTGGGACAATCTCAGTCGAGCCGATGAGTTACCCTTTAAGACGTATCTGCAACCAACCGGCTCAAAATGGGACTGGTCGGGCTTTAATCAATATCGAGACACCCAACACTATTTCGACGCGGCGCGTAGCCCGATATTCCACTACACCATCTTTGCTCATAAGTTGGGAGCCGACAGGTCGGGCGGAACCAGCGGCATTGCCAGCCGTCCCGGAGACCGTTTGGTGGTCAGCTTTGGAGGCTGGAACAGTCTGGTCGGCACAGTCAACGAGCAAGCCGGTACCTTTATGCACGAGTTGGGGCACAACCTCAACCTGCATCATGGTGGTGATGATGGAATCAACGCCAAGCCCAACTATCTGAGCATCATGAACTACACCTTCCAAACCAAGGGGTTGCTGGTCAACGGGCAGGGTGGCTTTTTTGACTATACCCGCGCCGCGCTTCCGTCCTTGGATGAGGCCAACCTCAACGAGTTTACCGGCCTCAACAGTGGCGGCCCCTTTGCCGGATACGGCACTCGCTACTACTGTCGGCTTAACGCCAGCAGTACCTTACCCATCGTCGGCAATGGAAAAGTTGTTGATGAGATCGTTTGGTGGCGGGTCAACATTAGCAACGTGTCAGAGGGCGCGGCCTGTTATCAATCTGAGACCAGCCAGCAAATCTGGTGTTCGGTCGATGTGCCAACCCTCAATCAGCCAATTGATTGGGACTGTTCGGGCAACCTTAACAGTGACGTGCAAAACAGTATCAACGACCGTCGAATCGGAACACCCAACACCGAGTTGGAGCAGTTTACCAGCCATGACGATTGGGCCAACATTCAGTTTGACGGCGGCCTGATTGGAGCCAACAAGGCCAATCGGCAAACGGGCGAGGACGTGGAGGATGAACTGACTCAAGAGGAGGACAGCCTGCTCTACACCGCCCCGTATGAGATTCAACTAATCGGACAGGCCGACAAACTGGCTCAGTGGGGCGACAATCAAGCCCTACCCGTGACCATCTCCAACACCGGACGGCTGACCGTCACCGTTGATTTGGTCTACACAGCCAGCCAAAACAGTTGGTTTGACCTGAGCCGTTTGCCGACACAGGTCACCCTGCCCCCCAATAGTCAGCAAAGCCTGCCCCTGACCCTAACCGTCCCCGCCAACCCAACCAGTGCCACGGAGGCGCGACTGACCATAAAAGCCACCATCAGCCAAGCCCCACACATGGTCGATACGGTCAGCATCAACGCCAAAACCGGCCCCGTCGCTCGTTACGAGGTGACAACAATGGCCGATGGTGTGGCCGACAGTTACCAGTTCACCGACAACTCCATCGGCACAATCACCGCATGGGCATGGAACTTTGGCGATGGCGCAAGCAGTACAGACCAGAATCCGACGCACACCTTCACTACCAGCGGCCTCTACAATGTCACCCTGACCGTCAGCGGAACCGATGGCGAAGACAGTATCACTCGTGCTGGCTTGATTCGGGTGGCAAGTTCGGCCATCAACACCTATCTTCCCATCATCACCAAATAACTCCACCTGAACACAGAATCAAAAAGAGGCTGACCCGCATGGTCGGCCTCTTTTTTGTTGGCCGTTCAATCCAACTCCAAATCATCTCGCATCTTGCTACCCGACAAAGTAGTTTAGGAAAGGCTAAAACAGGAACACAGAGGAAAAATAATTCGTTTTTTCTCTGTGAATCTCTGTGAATCTCTGTGTTAATTAGTTCAGATTAAATTTCTGTCGGGTACTAAGGTTTGAGCTTGTTGGATAATATGAGGTCGAGTAGAATAGGCTCTTAATTTCAGGTTGATAATAGATGTCCAGATTAATTCTATCCCATTTAGTCATCGGATGACTAGCGGCCAAAACTTTTCTGGTGAACTATAACAAGAGGTCGTCATGGCGATAAGCAAACAAAATATATCCCTTTTTCTACTCCTTCTACTCGCCACCGGCATGCGATTTTACAATCTCGCCGGACAATCACTCTGGTCAGACGAGGGGAACAGCGTAGCCCTCATCAAACATGGCTATAGCGACATCGCCCAACGCACCGCCTACGATATTCACCCCCCGTTTTACTATTGGCTGTTAAAACTTTGCACAGCCATATTTGGAACAACCGAAATCGGCCTGCGCGCCCTCTCAGCCATGTTGGGTATTGCCTTGGTCTACCTGACCTATTTGTTAGGCCGACGATTATTAACGCCACGAATAGCCCTCATCGCCACCTCTATCAGCGCACTGTCGCCCCTGCAAATCCACTACAGCCAAGAAGTCCGCATGTACATGTTGTTAGCGGTGCTGAGTACGCTCACTGTTTTTTTATTGTCATGTCTACACGAAACAATCTACGGCTCAAAGCTAACCCTCGCCACCTCCCCGTACCTCATCGGCTACCTGACCGTCGTTAGCGCGGGCCTATACACCCATTACGCCTACCCCCTAATTCTAGTAGTCGTCGGCCTGTTCTTTTTGTTTGAGCTAATCTGTAACAGACCCGCAACATGGTATCGTGCCCTCATCAATGTCGCCCTGCTTCATCTGATTCCGATTCTGCTCTATCTCCCTTGGCTTCCGATTGCATGGCGACAACTGACTAGTTGGCCCTCCGAAAAATCTGTCATCCCCCTGAACGACATGATCGGCACAGTGGCAACCACCCTCATATTTGGCCTATCATGGCCCTACGAAACCAAAATAATCGCCATGCTGATTTTGAGTGTCAGCATAGCGATACCATTAATCAAAATTTTGTCAATTTATCGAGCAACAGCTAATTTGCATGCAGAAAATCCGTGCGAATCAGCGTTTATCCGTGTCCAAACCACCATGTTTTTACTTCTGATTTGGCTGATACTTCCGATTAGCGTCACCCTGCTGATATTTAGCCCCGCGTTCCTCAAGTTTCTGCTGATTGCCACGCCACCTTTGACCCTATTATTGGCCGTAACCATCGCCGCTTTACCGCGCCCCGTACAAGCCCTTTTTTTGATGATGTTGCTGACCAGTTCCCTCGTCTCGCTAACCCATTATCAGACCAACCCCGCCTACGCCCGCGACAACTATCGAGGCATCGTCAACTTTATCAAGGCTGTTCAGGGTAAAAGAGACGCGATTATCCTCAATGCTGAGGGTCAGCAGGATGTATTTAACTATTATTATTATCAAAATAGGGCTAACCCCACCAAAACGTCTATCGTCTACCCCCTGCCCCGCCAACGCCCCTTGGATAAGCAAGCCACCATCACCGAACTCCAGCAGATTACAGCGCAAGCAACCAAAATCTACGCCGTCTATTGGGCCACTCAACAGGCTGATCCACATGGCCTAATTGAGGGTTGGCTAGATGAAAATTTGTTCAAAGCGACGGATCAGTGGTATGGCAATGTTCGATTGGTCACTTATGGTAATCAAATTAGGAATCAGGCTGACTGCACGAATCGGATCGATGCAGAATGTAGCTGGATTGAGGTTGGTCAGCAGTTCGGGGATATTAGCCTGCTCAAATATAGTTTGGTTGACCGAACCGTCACCCCCGCTGATATTTTGCAGCTTCAACTGATCTGGCAGACTGGCATGCCCCTTGCCCAAAACTACACCATTTTTGGGCAACTGTTGGACAACAGGAATCATCTGGTCGGGCAAAGGGACGCATCCCCAAAATTACCAACTACTCAATGGTCGGTCAATGAATTGCTAACCGATACCCTTGGCATCTTCATCGAACCGGGTACACCGCCCGGTCAGCATCAGTTAATTATCGGGCTGTATGATTCTCAGACCGGAGAACGATTGCCGATTTTGAATGAGCATGGCGACATGACGACTAACTTTGTTGAGTTGAACGATGTTACGATTGCCCCAACCACGTTAGCCCTACCCATCGAAGCTTATAATATCCAACATTATACCACTCAATCTATCGAGAACGTGACATTGATGGGATATGACCTGTACAAGGTTGGACATCGCTCCACGCCCGACACGCCGATTCATAGTGGTGACCCGATTCGGTTGGTTGCCTATTGGCAACGGAATCAAACATGGGATCAAGTTTCGGGCCTCTCGAATGAGTTAACATTGCAAGTCGTTGACCGCTTGGGACGCGCCACGCCGATTCAACAGTCTGTCCCTATTGCCGGGGTTGATTATCCCCCCACAGTATGGCAACCGACTGAGATTGTGCGGGCGCAGTATGACTTATTTTTGGCTGGCTTAGAAACCGATTTATACAGAATCAAATTTGAACGGCAAACTGGAGGTGATGCTGAAACAGGTCTTTTTCAGGTGGAATGAGAGGAGAATGAGAGGATTTAGTACCCGACAAAAAATTTAGTCTGAATAATTGGTGCAGATATAGTGAGGGGGAAATCCGGAGTGCAAAGCTTGCTTTGCCTACACTACTTGTGCAGGACTACCCCCGCCTTCGACTAAGCTCACGCCGAAGTCTTGTCGAAGGCGAAACGCGCAACTTATTTAATTCGATTTACATGCTTAATTTTAAAACCCCCTAAAACACCTGAACATTAAAGTTATGCCTAATTTTAAGTTAGTAAAACAGAAAAAAGGCAAACCTAAACAAACCTCTAATAAGTAGTTACGCTAAAAAAGGGACAATATAATGTAACAGCCGATAGTTTCTTATAAAACAGGGACGGCACATGTAAAAAAACTTGTTTTCATGCAATTTACCCCATTCCACATTTTTATTGAACAAGCCAAAAAATTGCTAAATGTTAAAATAGAAGATTGACATTGCTTTTTAGTTGTGCTATTATCCTAGATAGTAAACTGGGGTTTGGCTCAGTTTACATAATAAATTTGTTTATATTAATACCATGAGTCCTTATTTCGTCTTAAAAATTTCCGATTAGGACAGTTACAAAACTTTTTGACTACACAAGGGGAGTAAAAAGATGGCAAAATCACGAACAGAACAAATGATTTCTCGACTTAGAGACCTACAATCCGGGACAGCTGATATTGAAGCTTCAGCAGTAGTTAGTGTTGACGGTCTGATCATGGCATCCTCACTGCCAGCAGATGTTGAAGAAGATCGCGTATCAGCGATGTCTGCTGCTATGATTTCACTGGGTGAACGAATCGCTAGTGAGTTAAGCCGAGGAATACTGGACCAGGTTTACATTCGCGGAGACGCGGGCTATGTTATCCTGATGTCAGTCGGAGAAGAAGCGGTGTTGACCGCAATGGCCCGTAGTGGCGCGAAACTAGGGCTAATCTTCCTCGATATGAAACGAGCGGTTGAAGACCTGTCCCAATTGGTCTAACACCAACCATTATTACGTTGTAAGCTAAAACAGCGACTTGAGTTATTCAAGTCGCTGTTTTTATTTGCCGAATCTGTAGCATAGACTTCAGCTTGTGCTACAGGTCTCCCCACATCATCCTATTATCAAATCACAAATACAGTTATTACTCCACTAAGGGGATAAAATTATTAGCGTAAGCCCCCATGTTAGGGCCAAGAGCCTCTTTATGGTTTTCACGAAAAGCCCACTCTTTATCACAGGCACTACATTTCAAACAACCGGCCGGTGGACAAGCCTGAGTCATGTCAAGCCGATGGGCGCGGCGTAAATCCCAACTAAAAAAGGCTTTGGATACGCCTATATTAACCACATCCCACGGTAGCGGCTCATCTTGAGCGCGCTCCCGAAGAAAATCATCTTGGCTTAACCCCTCAGCCACTAAGGCTTTATGCCACTCGCGCAGATTGGTCTTCTTCATGCGTAACAACACTCGCCCCAACCGCCGATCCCCGCGAGCCAATGTCCCCTCAACCGCGGCCCATAACGGGCTATCACTCCGCACCGTAATCCCATGTGGACTGAGCCGTTTTTGCAGGTATTTAATCCGCCGCTCCAACGTTTCAATCGAATGCATGGCCATCCATTGAAAGGTGGTCTGCGCTTTGGGGACGTAGGGCGTGGCGTTCATAGCCATGTTACGCGGAAATATTTGACGCGCCCGCAACACTAAATCTGCAATCGCTTCCACATCCTCTTCCTGCTCACTCGGTTGACCGACCATGAAATACATCTTGATTTGGGGAAACTTATATTTGGCCGCTAACTCGACGGCATGCAGAATTTGGGCATCAGATTGAGATTTATTGATGAATTTTCGCATACGAATACTGCCCGCTTCGGGAGCAATGGTCAAATTTTGATTACCACTTTCAGCCAACCCTTTGATTAACGGCTCGCTAATCGGATCGACCCGCATAGAGGAGGCGGTTAGGCGCGCCCCCAACTTCCGCAGTTCGATGGCAATCTCATCAATCCAGCTATGGTCACTGACCGCCGCGCTGACCAATCCGATACGATCATGATGTTTGAGGCCATGTCGAGCCACGCCCAAAACCGCATCCAAATGCAGTTCCCGCATAGGTCGATAGAGATATCCGGCTAAACAAAAACGACAGCCTCGCCCACATCCCCGCGCAATCTCAATCAAGGTACGATTCCCAAACTCGGTGTTGGGCGTGTAGATTTGGGTGACGGTCGGTCGAGTTTCCACATTCTTAACCCAGACCCGTTGTACCGACGCTTGGCTGATGGCCGGTACATACAACCCCTCGATTTGGGCCAATCGTTCGTAAGCCTCCAACCGAGGCGCGTCACTAATCCCCCACAAAACATCAATTAAGGGAGGCACAATCACTTCTGCCTCCCCAATGGCAAACGCATCGAAGATATCTGCCAACGGTTCAGGGTTAGTGTAAACAGCCGGGCCACCAGCAATCAACATCGGCCAACTAGAATCACGATCAGCAGCCAAAGGAGGAAATCCGGCCCGTTTCAAGATATGCACAATGTTGAAATAATCTATCTCATAAGAAACGGTAACGGCAATCGCCGCGAACTCCTCCAAGGGACGTTGTGATTCTAGGGAAATAATCGGCTCATCACGGTGAGGAGGTTGCTGATAACCGAAGAAGACCCGCTCACACAGCACATCCGGCTCATCATTAAACAGCCGATAAAGAATGTGCAAGGCCAAACTGCTCATGCCGACTCGGTAGCTGTTGGGCCAAACGAGTGCCACCGGCAGTTTGCCTCCCCAGTTTTTTATGACCGCACCCTCTTCTTGGCGCACGATTTTTTTTGCTTGATCGATGTAACGGTAGTTCATTCTTCATTCTTCATTTTTCATTCCATTATTCATTCAACAGGCCAATCCGCGAGTTGTCACCCAAGGTAAGTTTGTAGGCTCGCGGGCGAATCGGAGAGCGATGCACAACCACATGCCGTCCAATCAAACTGTCTTCAATGCGGCGATTAACGTTCCGAATTTGGCTATTTTCTAGCACAATAGAGCGAGAAATCTCAGCATTTTCAATCAGGCAATGGTGATAGATGCTGGTGAATGGGCCAACATAAGCGTTGACCAGCCGTGTATCGCGACCGATAATCGCTGGGCCACGCACCACACTGTTGATGATCTCGGCTCCTTTTTCAACCGTCACCCGACTATCCACCTCGCTGTCACGGTCGATGTAGCCATCGTTTTTTGGAGTCAACTCCTCTAAAGCGAGGCTGTTTGCTTCGAGCATGTCGCCGGGTCGTCCGGTGTCAATCCACCAGCCTTGATGGATGTATGGATGAACGTTGTAATCATGCTCAACCAGCCATTGAATCGCATCGGTAATCTCCAACTCACCCCGCCAACTGGGGGTAATGGCATGAACTGCCTTAAAGATGTTAGCATCGAACATGTAAATCCCGACTAAGGCCAAATTACTTGGTGGGTCTTTTGGCTTTTCGATGAGGCGCACAATCCGACCATCCGACCCTAATTGAGCCACTCCGTACTGCTCCGGTTGGTCAACATTGGTCAGTACGATTTGGGAATTGTAATCACTATCAGCAAACTGGGCAATAAGCGGACTAATCCCCCCTTGAATGACATTATCACCCAAGAACATGACAAATCGATCATCGCCCAAAAACTCTTGTGAAATTTTGACCGCATGGGCCAAGCCTAACGGCGCATCTTGCGGGATATACGTTACTTGCACATCCCATTTAGAACCATCACCGATGGCTCGTTCAATATCGGTAGCTGTATCCCCGACCACAATCCCGATGTCGGTAATGCCTGCATCCCGAATCGCTTCAATCACTCGCACCAACACCGGTTTATTGGCGATGGGAATCAACTGCTTGGCACTGGTATATGTCAACGGGTAAAGGCGTGTGCCCTTACCACCACTTAAAATCAAACCTTTCATTTTTTTGCTCCATTTTTGGATTTGCGATTTTAGATTGGAGGTCGTATTCGCATATTCGCATATTCATTATATCCTTTAGGCACGTGGAAAAAAATTGCTCGTTTCCAAACTATGCCACCGCTTGCAACACGGTTGGTGTAAAAACTTGATTTAATCGACTTGTCGGAAATTTCTTTTCATGGACATTTACCAATTGAAAGAAATTGATTGTGGGAACGGTTTGTAATAAAGGTATAACTATTTTCTGTACTTTGGCCGGCGCATCAGCCAACCCTTCAAGTGGAATCGGGGCCTGAGTACTCGCTTTGAGCAAGGCCTGATAACTTAATAACAGTAATCCCAGGGCCTCTTTTGTCTCAGGATTATAATAGAATACGATATTATCTGAGAGTTCAATACCTGTATGTAGTTGCCCTTCAGTTTCAGTAAATGTAACAGAGAGTATATCGCCTTCTGCATCATAATGTATATATTTCATTTTATCACCATTTTTCAACCAGATAAGCTGTAAGAACAAAGTTGCTATCTGTTTGGGGAGATTCCATCTGCCAACCAAATTTGACAACAACGACAACATGAGTGTAATCCAGCGGCAAATTCTCAAACCTATAAATATACTTAAACTTGGCCGAATCATACCTGTCTTGTTTGCGACTACCCTTACGAATTGTCTCTAATAGTTGCTCAAGTATCCCTTCATCCATGCCGGGGTGGTCAAGCGCATGATCCCATCTCTCTGAGGTCAGGTATATATAACGTCCCTTTTGGTCTTGTACAACAATAGGCCATGTATGATTTCGTTGCATCACGTCCTCTCGTCCCAAAATCTGTTTGGGGACGCAGTTGCTGGGAAACTGTGTTTCCCTGCTTCTTTCATACTGTTGCAAATTCCGTATACGGTCGGATATTGGGATGCTTAAATCCTAGTACAATCTGCTCTTTTGGGACACCTAGTTCTAACAAATCAGTGGCAATACCTTCTTCTGTTTCATCATTTTGAATCCAAATTTTATCGCCGATAATTTGTAAATGAAGCACCACATGGTTTAAGTATTTCTTGTAATCCCATCCAAAATGGAGCAACACATAATGTCCATGCTCATCATCAAAGGATAAGGCTGATGTAACATCAACATTAACAGGTTTGTATTGAGCGTATTCCTGTAAGATATTTTTAACAATTTGACGATAGTTTAATTGGGAATCCATTTGGTAATTACCTCCTCTGTTTCATCAAAAACAATAAGACTTAAAAAGTTGTCTTCTAAAAATAATTGCCCAAGTTCAATTTGAAAGATGTTCCGCTCGTTGCGGAGATGTCTCCGCAACGCCCTCTCCGCCAGAGACATACGCCGTGCCGGATGAATATCCGGCACGAGCAGAAAATGTTGGAATACGCAATACGTCCCACGTCTCACACCAACTCATCGTTCAAAATAGCTTTCGGTATCGTTGTCACCATAGCATTTGCCTGTTTTTCACCGACAATTCTAGCCGCTCGGTCACGCGCCATGCTCAGACCGGGACGGCGATAACTGGTATTATGGGCATCGGAGGCAATGATATGCACCATGCCTTGACGCAACATCTCCTCGGCTACGATGCGGGCGGCGTAGGTGGGACGATTGGTCAGGCTGTTTGCCGTAATCTGAACTAATGCACCTCGAGCTAAAACTGGTTCAATAAGCGATAATTTTTGTTGGATGGGGATAATCCGTTCGGGATGGGCGAGTACGGGGGTGTACCCTTGGTTGAAGAACTCAAAGAGAATGGCATTGGTGTACCTGTCGTAATGGTAAAAAGATGGCTCGGTCAAAATATATCGGCTGTACCCCAACGGGCCAGCCATCTGATTCTCCCAATCGTGCAAAGTGCCAGCGTACAGCCGCACCTCATGCCCCGGCAAAACCGTTAGGGGTATGTGGGCCGCGTCAAGCTGAGTTTGCACCTGCTTGACCCGCCCAATCACCTCCTGACGATGTAACGGGGTGAAATGGATGTGATGCGGTGTGGCGAACATGTGGGTCACGCCATCAGCGACAGACATGCGCGCCATAGCCAGCGTTTCGGTCATACCCAACGCACCGTCATCAACATCAGGCAAAATATGCGAGTGAATATCTATCATAAAATAAATTATGAATTATAAATTATGAATTGAAAATGCTCAACTCATTCATAATTCGTCATTCGTATTGCAAAGCAGTATCAACTTGAGCGTTAGTCAACACCGAACCAATCAACCGAGCGTTCACCTTCTCCAATCGGTCTTTGGCCGCTTTGACATGGTCACGTTTGGTACTGCCCGCTTTGACGACTAGCAGTACCCCATCAACCTGATGGGCCAGCAATGAGGCATCGTTGACGGTTACAATCGGGGGCGCGTCAAAAATGATGACATCGGCCAACTCGGTCAAACGGGTTAACAGTTGTTTCATCTTTTTTGATGCGAGCAGTTGGCTCGGAATCGGTGGCAAAACCCCACTAGTTAGCACTTTCAAACTGGTTTGCGGCACAGTTCGCAAGGGTGGATTTTTCAGCATGGCCTCATCCTTAAACATATTGGTGAAACCGGCCTCGTTGGGCAGATTAAACAGGCTGTGCTGTTGCGGGCGACGCAAATCGGCATCGACCAAAATAACAGGCCGATCCCCATCAGCCATGACAACGGCCAAATTTGCCACCGCCGCGCTTTTATTCTCATCGGGTGCGGCAGAGCTAACCAGCAAAGTTTGGAGTGCATCATCAACGCTAGAAAATTCGATGTTGGTTCGCAGAGTGCGATAAGCCTCTGCGGTGGCGGAACTAGGGTCGGTCAGGGTGATAATGGCCGGACTGATCATGAGTTTGTACCTCCCAACTTGGGGACAAGTTTGCTCGACCCTTTCTGACGAGGCTGACTGCTTGGGCTGGTGACGGGCGGAATCGTACCTAAAACGGCGTTGTCGATGGCCCGTTCTATGTCGGACGGGGTACGGATGATATCCATCTCCAACCATTCGAGCAGAACAATCACCAGCAGGCCCATCAACGTCCCAAAAATGGCCGCGGCCAAGGTGTTGATACTGGTTTGGGGGGTATATTGTTGATAACCCAAGTTGTAGACACTGTCTAACATCGACACGTCGATCCGGTCTCGTTTATCCTGACGTTGATTCCACTGGTCACGGTCTTCGATGAAGACAATCGACATCTGATTGACGATGTCCATCGCCACTTTGGGGTCTCGGTCGCGGGCTTCTAAAGCCAGGGTAAAGGTAGAACTGTCGGGGCTGACAAACAGTTTGCCCAACAACGAGCCAGTGTCCATATCTAACTGCTCTCGGTCAATAACATCGGCAGCCATGCCGTGGGTGGTGATGTTTTCGGCATAATTTCGGAGCAAATCTTTGAGACTGTTGCTCGATCCCCAATCGGTGGCGCGGGCCGGAACAACGCTCAGTTTGACGGTGGCGCTGTAGATGGGGGTTTGCATCTTGCTGACGGCGTAAGCACTGGCTCCGGCAATCAGAGCCACAAGGATAATGATGTAGCCTCGTTTACGCAGGATACGTAGATAATCGTTAATTTCCATTTGATAACTTTGGACTGGGCGCGCAGGTTGGAATCCTGCGCGCCCAGTCACTCTATTTTTTTGATATTTCGGCTAATACGGTTAAGCCCATCGCCTCTAAATCGGCTCGTTGATGAATCTGATCATCCAGATAATCGAGCAGAAAAGTTAGAGCCAACCCTAACCCCAGAGCCAACAACACCCGAACCGGAATGTCGAGGCGCTGAGTGAGTGGGGTCGGTACAGGAATTGGAGAGGAGGGTGGGTCAATCATGGTGATGACTCCGCCAAAGGTGGTCAATTGGGCCAGATATTTGGGGCCGTCCTGTTGCAGGGCCAAGGCGATGGCTTCTCCGATTTCGGCCAACTGGTCGGGATTGCCCCAACTCAGATTCAAGGTCAGGATGCGATGTTGCTTTTCGGCAAAAAATAACCCTTTAATCGTGCCGGGTGACACATTAACCGAACTCTGCATGGCAACTAGATGGCGATTGACATCCTTGGCAAAGGCATGGCTCTCGACCACCACCGCAAAATCATCGGTCATATACTCGGAGGAGACTCCGGCGTAGTAGCCGTCATAGTTAAAAGTGCCCGGTACTCGTTCCGGCTCAATCCCGACGATGAAGCGCATGGTGGCGGTGTAGCCTAGCTCTGGCGTTTGCTGAGTCCACAAGCTGACTGCCGTCACCACTACAACCAACAATACCGGAATCCAAATCCGTTTCCAGACGATGTTAAAATACTGTTTTAAGACCATTAAAATATAGATGTTCAGATAATGTTTTGGAGTTCGAGACCCTAAAGGTTTTAGAAACCTTTAGGGTATGTCCGTCTGAGTAAAAAACTTTATCTGAAAGACTGTACAAACGTTAAGTTGAAGTATAAGCCAAATGTGGGTAATCAACAAAAACAGATTCGCTATTCGCCCATTCCTTATTCATCACTCAAACGCAACACCGTCATAAATGCCTCTTGCGGCACTTCGACCTTGCCGAGCATCTTCATGCGTTTTTTGGCTTTGGCCTGATTTTGGAGTAGCTTTTTCTTACGGGATATGTCTCCACCGTAACATTTGGCGGTCACATCTTTGCGATAGGCTTTGATGTTGGCCCGGCTGATGACCTTTTTGCCCACTGCGGCTTGAATCGGCACGACAAACATCTGGCGCGGAATCACCTTTTTGAGCCTTGAGACCAACTTCTGCCCGCGAGGATAGGATTGGTCACGATGAATAATCACGCTGAGGGCATCAACCGGCTCTTTGTTGACCAGTACCTCTAATTTAACGAGATCACTGGGGCGATAGTCACCAAATTTGTAATCAAGCGAGGCATATCCTTTGGTGATACTCTTTAAATTATCATAATAGTCGATAATCATCTCCGATAAAGGCAAATTAAACTCAATCAGCACCCGCGTCTCATCCAAATATTCCATCTTAATCATCTCGCCCCGCCGCCGAGTCGAAATCTCCATGACCCCGCCGATGTAATCCGCCGGAGTGAAAACACTCAGGTGCATCCACGGCTCAGAGATTGTGTCGATGTAAGTCGGCTCCGGCATGTCAGCCGGATTATCAATGATAATCTGCTCCCCGTCGGTCTTGAGAATCTGATACTCCACACTCGGCGCAGTCGCCAACAGGTCAAGATCATACTCCCGCTCTAGCCGCTCTTGGATAATCTCCATGTGGAACAGTCCCAAAAAGCCAGCCCGAAAACCAAAACCCAAAGCCTGACTCGTCTCCGGCTCATATACTAATGAAGCATCGTTTAGTTGCAACTTCTCCAAGGCATCCTTAAGCAATTTGTAATCCTCGGCCTCCGTCGGAAAAAATCCGGCGTAGACCATCGGTTTGACCGGCTCGTATCCGGCTAAGGGTGTAACCGTTCCCTTACCAGCCAACGCCACCGTATCCCCGACCCGCACATCCCGAATCGTCTTTAAGCCAGTGGCGATGTAGCCGACCTCGCCAGCCTGTAAATTGTCGGTTTCCTGCATGGTCGGGCGGAACACGCCAATCTCCAACGGTTCAAGGGTGCGCTCTGTGGCAAATAGATACACCATGTCTTGTCGCCTCAACCGACCATCCATGACCCGCACGTAAGCAATCACGCCTTTGTAGGAATCATAATGACTGTCGAAAATTAAGGCACGAAATGTGGCCTCACGATTGCCCTGCGGTGGCGGAATTCGTTCTATCACTGCCTCTAACAAAACATCCACGCCGACACCAGTTTTTGCGCTGACAGGTAGCACGTCTACCGCGTCGAGGCCAATCAAATCTTCAATCTCTTGAGCCACATCATCCGGTTGGGCTGATTGTAAATCGACCTTGTTGATCACGGCGATGATTTCCAGATTATACTCCAAAGCCAAGTAGAGGTTGGCGAGGGTCTGCGCTTCGATGCCTTGGGTGGCATCAACGACCAGAATCGCCCCCTCACACGCGGCAATGGCTCTGGATACTTCGTAAGTAAAATCGACATGACCGGGCGTGTCAATTAGGTTAAGCTGGTAAATTTCGCCATCTTGGGCGGTGTAATTCATCCGCACGGCCGAGGCTTTGATGGTTACGCCCTTCTCACGCTCCAAATCCATGCTATCCAGCACCTGCTCCTGCATCTCACGCTCAGAGATGGTGCCGGTTGATTGTAGAAGTCGGTCAGCCAAGGTACTTTTACCATGGTCGATGTGGGCGATAATGCAAAAATTTCGTACTTTATCTTGATTCATAACGTTCCTATTGATTGATTCTGCGATTCAATGATTCAGTGATTCTGATTCTTGCTACCCGACAAACTGGTTTCGAGAAAGTTAAAACAGTAACACAGAGGACACAGAGGGTCACAGAGTTTCACAGAGGAAAGAATAACTCGTTTTTTCTCTGTGAAACTCTGTGTTCCTCTGTGAAACTCTGTGTTAATTAGTTCAGGGTAAAAATTTTTGTCGGGTAGTAAGACTTAAAATGCGACAGTTTTCGGCGCGCCGATAGGATGCCGATCTGCAAGCGAGACGCTTACTCTCCGGATTTTGTCTCGATTTAAGTTTATAGCCACGATTCAGGAATTCTCTAATTCATCACTTTGTTCATTGTTAATAATAATGTCTAACTGGGTGGTATTGATTGCCCCTCGTCGCTGCCAACCGGGGTCAATCAGTACGAGTTTAATAATTGGGTAACCAGCGTCTGTAATCACCACATCTTCGCCATTCAGAACGGCATTGATCAACTCTATCAATTGTGAGTTAGCTTTGTCTATGTTTAGTTGGCGCATAAGACATCGTATAGATCAGCAAGTGGCTGAATAAGAAATAAGGCGCGTCTTACTCGGCCACCTCTGATTAATCATCTGAAAGTTACTTAAGGCTATTTTAACACAAAATCAAACAGAGCAGAAAAAACAGTTAACCGTATCACTTTACCTCTGCCCGATTAGGATTTACAATATAGATGTTCAGATAAACATTTTCAGCCGTTACCTTCCCGCAAGTTTAGAACTTGCGGGAAGGTTGGTCTTGAATTGAAAACCATTATCTGAAAGACTGTAGAGAGTAGAAGTAGGGGAGTAAAAAGGCTATACTCGGCCTACCATATAAACTCGGAGGCAGAGCTGCATTGAAAGACGAGATGCAACATGTGTTGTTGGAGCGTATTCAGCGATACGACCAAACGGCCTTGGCGGAAGTGTACGATCGCTATTTTGACCAAATTTACCGTTACATATATTATCGAATTAATGATTCTGAGGGCGCGGCGGATATTGCCTCTGAAGTGTTTTTTGCCTTGCTCACAACCGTGAAGCGAAAGAAGCCACCTCGTACCTCATTGCTAGGCTGGTTGTATACGGTAGCCCGTAATTTAACCGCCGATTATATCAAAAAGAAAGGGCGCACGGTGCCACTGATTGAAGAAATTGTCTCTGATGAGCGAGAGTTAAGCGACCATGCCCATTGGGTACAGATGATTCCAGCCTTGAATAAATCGTTCAGCCAACTAACCGACGAACAACAGCATGTGATTGCCTTGCGCTTTGGTCTGGGCATGAGTTTAGCCGAAACCGCCAAACTGTTGGATAAAACAGTCGGCTCGATTAAGTCTCTCCAACACCGAGCCTTGGCTTCGTTAGCGCGGATGATGCCACCACAGGAGGTGAACCGTGACGAACGCTAACCAGTTTGAGACGATTTTGGATGAGTGCATCTCTGCCATTCAGGCCGGAATCCCTATTGATGAGGTGCTGGAAACCGTGCCCGAATACGCGACAGAGTTGCGCCCTATGCTCTACGCGGCCACCATCTTAACCGAGCCAAATCCGGTACTCGTCCCCATCGAGCAAAAAGCCAATCTGCGAGCCAAATACATGGCTGAGGTTGCCACCTTGCCTCAGCCAAGCACGCCGCCACTCACTGAGCGATTACAAGCCGCCTATCATATCGCTCGTCGTCGGTTGACCCGCGAAGCCCTACTCAGCGACCTGTTGACCATCGCCATCACCACCATGTTGACGATTATCATGACTCTCCTACTGGTCAACTATGCCGCTATTGATGCAATTCCGGGCGATTTATTGTATCGATTCAAACGAATGTCAGAAAATATACAGTTGACGCTAAGTTGGAGTGACGAGAATGACCTCGCTCTACAAGAAAAATTCAGTCAACGTCGTTTATACGAAGTCGAAGAGTTACTAAGTCAAGATCGCAGTGGACAAGTTGAGTTTACTGGCGCAGTCGAAAACCAAGGGAAACGGTTGTGGCTGATTGAGGGGTATCCGGTGATTTTACCCGCTGAAATGACACTTGACCCAGCCATCCAACTCGGTAGCAGAGTCCATGTGATGGGATTCCTTCGCACCAACCGCGATCTAGTGGCCGATGAGATTACCTTGGTGGAATGAAATTATAATTTATTGGTAGTCCTGCACAAGTAGTGATGGCAGAATCCGGAGTGCAAAGCTCGCTTTGCATGCAAGGCAAGCCTTGCACTCCATGTGCCCCCTTGTTCCCAAACTGAGTTTGGAAACACAATTGCTCAAGCAAACTCTGTTTGCGACTTACAACATGCCAGAAACAGAGTTTCTATGACAAATACGTTCCCAATCTGGAGATTGGGAACGAGGGGTTTACCTCGGATCACTAAGGCTATCAACTTAACATGCGACAGATAATATCGTAGCACAGTCTTTAGACTGTGTACGGCACAGGCTGAAGCATGTGCTACATGTCTCGGCTTACGTTGATAGCCGATCACTAACGAGGCGGATTATACCGCATGATGGCGACAATCTTGTCGTAGGTCGCGTCTAACTCTTCGGGAAGGATACGGGCATTGCCTAAAACAGGCATAAAATTACTGTCTCCGTTCCAACGAGGCACAACATGGAAATGGAGATGAGTATCTATGCCTGCTCCGGCGGCTTTTCCCATGTTCACCCCCAAATTAAAACCGTCAGGGTGCATTAAATCACCTAATAATTCAGTATAATAGGTTGCTAGTTTCATAATTTCACACTGCGCCGCGACACTCGTATCAGACAAGGTAGCCACATGATCATAAGGCAAAATCATCACATGCCCGCAGTTGTAGGGGTACAAATTCATCACGGTAAAGGTATGCTCTCCGCGATGCAGAACTAAATTATCCTCATCATGAACCGTATCGGCATGTTGATAGTCACAAAAAATACAATTGGTTTTAGACTTCTTTTCACTTGTAACGTGCTTCATGCGCCAAGGGGTATAAAGCCGTTCTATTGTCATTGTTCATGTATCCTATGTATGGCCTAGTTTAAGAATATTAAGTAAAAATTTTGTATATTTCGTTCTCAAACTGGAGTTTGGAAACGATGGAAACGAGATGTAATCAACGTATGCAAACAACCGGCTATTGTACTCAAAACCATCACATCAAGCGAATTTTACAAAGGAATCTTTATGCTCCGTACAATACCCTTATCAGCCGAAGCGATTCGCCACAACCTACCGACCCATATTTTCGGACAACAAGTCATCTACATCGCCCAAACCGGATCAACCAACAGCGACCTCAAATTGCTGGCAACCCAAAACGCGCCAGAGGGGTTGCTCTGTTTGACCGATGAGCAGGTTGCTGGACGGGGTCGCTTGGGTCGTCAGTGGCAAGCACCAAGCGGCTCTAGCTTGTTGATGTCTCTGCTGTTTCGTCCGACGTGGCTCAAGCCGAGTCAGGTTCAACGGCTGACCATGCTGTGCGCCTTAGCCCTCGTTGAGGCAATTGAACAACTGACCGAGTTAACGATCAAACTAAAATGGCCCAATGATTTGGTGTGGCACGATGGCAAAAAGTTGGCCGGAATTTTGACCGAGTTTGAGCTAAACGGTTCAACCCTCAGTTGGGTGATTGTCGGCATGGGGCTGAATGTCAATCTTGATTTTGCCCAACTTCCCATGCCAACTGAACCAACCGCACATGCCACCGTCGAATCGCTTCGGCAAACCGCAACCAGTTTGTCCATGCTTTTGGGCCGTGACACGGCTAATTTGCGCCTACCTCTGGCGCGCCAATTTCTAATCAACATTGAGCAACGATACCAAGCCTTACAAGCCGGTCAACAGCCTCACCAAGCCTGGACTGAACGGTTGATTGGCCTGGGAAAACCGATTACCGTGACGGCTATGGATGGTCAGCAACAACATGGCCTCATCGGCGGAGTCAATGAAGATGGTGCGCTCCTGCTCCATCAAGCGGACGGTACAGAGATCATAGTTTGGGCCGGTGATGTAACCTTGCGTCAGTCATAACGGGGCTATTTTTGCACAATCCTTGAAAATAGTTACAATTAGCGGCAGTGTTGCCCATAGGCTAAAGCGGCCTAAAAAAGACTGCCCAAAGAAAAAGAATTATAATTTATAATTCACCATTTTTTATAGGAGTTTCGTATTTCAAAAAACGATCAATATCAAAGCACCCAATCCACCGAGCGGGCGTTTGTAGTGGGGTATGAACTTAAACATGCTCCCCATAAACAACACCTGTTTTCGGTTGAGGATTCATTAGAAGAGTTGGCCGATTTAGCCAGCACCGCCAATCTCCATGTCGAGGGGGGAACCTATCAGCGACTAGCAAAAATTCACCCTCGCACGCTCATTGGAACTGGCAAAATTGAGGAGTTAAAAGGTTATCGTGATGAGTTGTCGATTGATGTGTTTCTGTTCGACGATGAGCTAACCCCTCGCCAGCAACGGGAGTTGGAGAAGCTCCTCGATGTCAAGATTGTTGACCGCACGGCCCTTATTTTAGATATTTTCGCCCAACATGCCCGCACTCACGAAGGAAAGTTGCAGGTTGAACTCGCTCAGTACGAGTACCGTTTGCCTCGGCTGACCCACATGTGGACTCACTTAGCTCGCCAAGCGGGGGGGCGAGTAGGTGGCGCGAGTGGAGGGGTCGGTCTGCGTGGGCCGGGTGAAACTCAGCTAGAGGTTGACCGCCGCGAAATCGGGCATCGGATCGCCCACCTGAAACGAGAGTTGGAAAAGGTGCGCGCTCACCGCGCCCGTCATCGAGCCAAACGAAAATTAACAGGTATCCCGATTGTGGCTTTGGTCGGCTATACCAATGCTGGCAAAAGTACCCTGCTCAATACCTTAACTCAAGCCGATGTCTTAGTCGCTGACCAACTGTTCGCCACCCTAGACCCAACGACGCGTCGGGTTAGTTTGCCGAGCAACAATGAGGTGTTGATTAGCGACACCGTTGGCTTCATCCAAAAACTGCCCACCGATCTAGTGGCCGCATTCCGAGCGACGTTGGAGGGGATTGCCGAAGCTGACTTGCTTATCCAACTAGTTGATGTCACCCACCAGAACGCGGTTGAGCAGGTAGCCACCGTCAACAAAACATTGGAGATGCTAGGCATCGTAGATATTCCGACCTTGGTAGCCCTCAATAAAATCGACCGCCTAGACAGCCCCGACACCGCCGCCGAGCGGTTATCTCAGTACCCAAATAGCATTGCCATTAGTGCCATGAACGGGCAAGGAATTGATGATTTATTAACCCGAATTGAAGGGGTGCTACAGCATCATTGGCAAGCCATGACCTTGCTCATCCCATACAATCGGGGTGATTTAGTCTCAATGTTATATGACCAAAGCGTGGTTAAAAACGAAACTCATCAGGCGGAGGGGACGCAACTTGAGGCTAATGTGCCTCGTCATCTGGTGGGACTATTTTCGACTTATCAAGTTGCTGACACCGACTAGAAACCTGCGTTTCCGGTTTCAGCGGTGTGGAGAATTTACTTATGATGAATTATATTCCTGCTTTATTAGATAGAATGGCAAAAATAAAGGGATTTCCGGTACTGATTGGTTTGGTGCTGGTGATTGTTAGTTTTGTAGCTAATTTTTTAGATAATTACGTGGAGCTTCTCTCCTATTTTACCCATGAAGAGTGGTTGCTACATGTCGGGGTGATTATCGGCTTGGGTGGTCTGTTATTCTCGGATACGTTGTGACATGCAACGTGAAATTAACCTGCACATCAAAAAACAAAAAAGCGAGTACCTTTTTATGAACAAGGTACTCGCTCACTATTTTAAGCAAACTCAAATTATGACGTTAGCCGCCGACCTCGCTGTAGGGCAACTACGCCGCCAATAATGATTAACCCCATAAACAGGACTGCCAAAAATAGATAGGTGATCGAGGAGGTAGGGGCGGGGTCTCCGCCGGAGGCGGGTAACACATCGGATTCTGCTTTTGTTACTGTCGCAGAGCTATCTTGGGTCATGTCGGTTGATGAATCATTGGCATCAATCACCGTGGGTTCGTCGGTATCAGTAGTGACAGGAGTTGTGCCGCCCCCCATCAGTTTGTTGCCAGCAATATCGGCTTCAATCTCGGCTACAATCAACTCATAATGACCTGAATCCGGTCCGTTGTAGGTGATTTTATACACGTTACCGACTGAGGCATCAAACTGATAGTTACTACTGTTTCCACCATCAATATGGGCTGTGCCACGATATTTGCCGGGGGTGAGAGCGGCATCAAAAAAGGTGCATATCGAACCTTCTTTCTTAGCCGGCATCCGAGAGTTATCTGCCGTGCTAAAGTTGGTCGGGCCATGATAATCGAAGTTCAGGTCATGCCCGCTACAGTTTTCCACCCGCAACATGGCTCGGTCATCCGGCGCATATAAAATGCTAGGCGCGACTTCAGGGTAGTAGGGCAATGGGGTATCGAAGGGGTTGTCAATGGTAATGGTTGGGCCAATATAATCGGTATAGTTGCTGTCGGTGCGAACTTGTCGAATGACGATTTGATAGGTTCCGTCAGTGAAAACACGCGGGTCAAGCCGAGCAAGGTTGCCGTTGACGATAGGCACATACCCTGATGCGGCCCAAATCATGTTGCCCCCACCGTTTAGAAAAACTTCGTACCGCTCAAAATCAGGAAAATCAGCCGAACCAGCCACCATCGTCAAACTAGATACGGTGTCATTGGCTCGTGGTTGAACCACCGAAACCATCTGCGGGTCATCGGCTAAGGCTTGCCCCAAAATCAGAAAATACAATAGACCAGCCATAACAATGAGATTGTAGTTACGCATAACTTTTTTCATGGTATTCTTCCTCCAACATGGTTAATTTAACTATTTTTGTTATAGGGTTGTGAATTATTCACAGAAAACGGGTATAATGAAATCCTAATGAAATGACCCTATCTGCAACCCACAGGCCAATTATATCATGCTTCATAGAGAATGAGAAGGTTACTAAAAAAAATTACGCCTCAAAAATTAACTCATTTCGCTCAACCGTAAACCTGTTTTCGACAAAACCGAGCGCGGTCATGACCTCGGCGGGGCGCAGATTCCCATGCTGTCCATTTGCGACCCGCATGGTGATGGTGGCCTCGCCATCTTGGGCGCTGACCAAGTTGAGTTGATACAGCCAAGGCCGAATATTAATCTGCTCCTCCCGTTTCCGTCGCCGCCGAGTTTGTAATAGTTCCTCTTGAGTCATAATCTGCTCAATCCGACTGCTGATGTCAGGCTCGGGTAACTCTGTTTCAAGGTTGATGGTGTAGTCGGCCTGACGTAGGAGATGCTGTAAGGCCGGACTTTTTAGGGCCACCTCTTCAATAGAGATAAGCCCCAAGCCGACGGGCAAGGCTTGCCGGATCCGCTCTATAATCTCATCAAAATCAAGAGTTTCAGTCACGATAATGTCTAACCGTTCAGCAGTGCCGATTGTGCCAAGGGGCAAACTGGAGGCAACCTGCATTTTTGGGCGAGGGTTAAAGCCTTGGGAGTATGCGAGGGGGATTCTGGCTCGGCGTAAGGCTCGTTCCCAAGCCAACATCAAATCAAGATGTCCGATATATTTTACAGCCTGTTTTTTCGCAAAAACAAATCTTAAACGATGGCGTGTTGGTGTTTGTTCTGTCATAGGTTCCTCATCAATTTTTGGAGTAATGTTTTGGTTGTTTCTGAGACCGGCAAGGCCGATTGGTGTAGTTCTGACAAGGTAAACCAGCCGACATCCAAGGCATCATCACCGGCGGTGACGGTTAAGGATGAAGTCGCAGGTTCGGCGAACAGGTCGATAATCACATAGTGGTAGGCGATTTGCCCACGGTCGTCATAATGAATTGAATCGAACAAATAAGCTACCTCACCGGCCTTGACCACCAGTCCCGTTTCCTCTAACAACTCACGCTCAACCGCAGTTTGTAGCGTTTCTCCCAAATTTACCGAACCGCCGGGAATAGCCCATTCGCCTTTGGCGGGTGGGTTGGCACGTAACACCAGCAATACCTTTTGGGCTTGAATTACTACACCGCCCACGGCGATACGGGGAGTTTTAGGATAAATACGGCTTGTTGTCATGCCCATATTGTACTTGGCAATAGTATCAGAGCAAAACAGTTGGGTATCTTCTGAACTATAATCCCATTGATGATTGCCGTTAATATTTATACAATTAGGAATGTAACCGTTCCCCCCTCGTTCCCAATCTGGAATGATTACTCTTGCTACCCGACAAAGTAGTTTAGGAAAAGCTAAAACAGGAACACAGAGGAACACAGAGGAACACGGAGATGCACAGAGTTTCACAGAGTAATACAAAGGAAAAATAATTCGCTTTTCTCTGTGAAACTCTGTGTTCCTCTGTGAAACTCTGTGCTAATTAGTTTTGGCTAACTTTTCTGTCGGGTGATGAGTTTGCCAGATGAACTCTGTTTCGAGGGGGCTGAATGATTACTTAGAAACAGTACTAGGCAGTTTCAGAAAAATACTGATGCTAACTTTTTCTTTGGTTTAGCCGGAATCAACACTACAACGGATACTTAACTGCGGAACGGATGGTTTTCATTCGATATAATCAAATAGCAAAGAAATCTCGTTATTGACGAAATATATCCGTTGAGTTTTGAAGTATCCGCTGTAGTGTTCTCGCCAAAGATTCCGTTAGCGTCAGGAAAAATAAATCTCCCAACGTTCCCTGAACATTCGACTGAGTTCAGCCAACGATATGTTGGAAGAATTTAAAAATTGAAACTGCCCTAAATCTAGCTAAAACGGGTTATTTATGAAACAGTTAAGATTTTGGGCTATTTTCCTGATTTTATGGTTAGCGTTTTTGTTTAACACCGAGCGGGTTATTGAGCGAGTTAGTGAACAGATTGGGGTTCAGGCGGTTAATATCACCTACTCCTACACCTATATATTTGTTTTAGTTACGGTGGTTTTGACCCTGCTTTTGCCTCGGATGGAGAAGATTTACCTTGTAATTTTACTTACCTCATTTATAATGCTGTATTTTTTATTGACTCTATATTACTATCGTGAAGGTATTTTGACGGAACTCCCGCGCACCATTACCCAAATTGGAGCCATGATTTTAACGGCTTTGATTACGGTTCAACTGAACAATAGCGTGAATCGGTTTGAGAATGTGATAAAAAGTATCAGCCTCAATCGAGTCGGGCAAACACCCACCCCCTTCTTGAAAAAGCAAGGGACGATGTATAATGAGGTCAAGCGGGCCAGACGATACGAGCGTCCGGTCTCACTGGTGGCGGTCAAGTTCGATTCTCGCCAATTCGAAGTCGCCTATCCCCAAATTATTCAGGAAATTCAAGAGGCTATGCTAGAACAGTTTACTATCTCTAGCATGGCTCAAACCATCAGAAAAAATACTCACGGGTTTGACACTATTGCCTTACAGGAGGATAATTTTTTGATTGTTTTACCTGAAATAACTGGTGAGGAAGCCTTGGAAAAAGCAAAGCAGTTGACCGACGTGATTAAAGATGAAATCGGTCTTACGGTTCAGACCGGCATGGCAAACTATCCAGAAAATGCCAGCACCTTTGACCGTTTGGTCGAATTAGCGATTGAAAATGCCACAAGCAAGCTAAATTAAGTCCATAGGTAGGGACGCACACAATCGTGTAAATATGCAGAAACCAATGTCGAGCGACGATTCATCCTCGTGGTCAATCATTGAACGGAACAATGTAACCTTATATAATCCGAACTATCAGTTGGTAAAACGTGCCTTTGATTTATTGATCTGCCTCCTCACTTTACCGTTTACATTGCCCTTCGGTCTATTTATGATATATATTATCCGACGAGATTCCCCCGGCCCAGCTCTATTTATTCAGAAGAGAGTCGGACGAGGCGGCAAAGTATTCAATATATACAAATTCCGTACCATGCACCACGATATTGATCGCACCAAACATCAAGAAATTATGAAGGAATTTGTACATGGTCAGGTGGAGCAGAAAGATCAAAAAACTTTTAAGCCGGTTCAAAAAGGACAATTAACCAAAATCGGGCGTATTCTTCGCAAAACTAGTTTAGACGAACTCCCCCAACTGATTAACGTATTTCGAGGTGAGATGAGCCTAGTTGGGCCGCGTCCCAATGTTTTGTGGGAGGTGGATGCATATTTTGAGTGGCACAAGGAACGCTTAGAGGTTCTACCCGGTATTACCGGATTAGCACAGGTCAAGGGACGAAGCGGCATTTTATTTGATGAAATCGTCTATTGGGATATTGAGTATATTAGACGACAAAGTTTATTATTTGACCTAAAGATATTATGGTGGACATTTGAAGAAGTTATCCGCCGAAAAGGAGCGCAATGAGCAGTTTTATTCATCCAAGCGCCAACGTATCGCCGAAGGCAGAGGTTGGCGAAAATTGTTATATTTGGCACGAAGCCCAAGTTCGAGAAGGGGTCACGATTGGCTCAGAATCGATTATCGGCAAAGGAGCTTATATCGACTTTGATGTGGTCGTGGGGGCGCGGTGTAAGATTCAAAATGGGGTGTTTGTTTATCATGGCGCGACCTTAGAAGATGGGGTGATGTTAGGGCCGGGGGTCATGCTACTGAATGATAAAACGCCCCGCGCCATCAATCCTGATGGCACGTTAAAATCGGCTAACGATTGGCAAGTCAGCCCGACGCGCATCGGCTACGGAGCCGGAATTGGCGGCGGTTCGATGATTTTGCCGGGGGTCACGGTCGGACGGTGGGTCATTGTCGGCAGTGGCTCGGTAGTGACGCGGGATGTCCCCGACTACGGACTGGTTTACGGCAATCCGGCTCGCTTACATGGCTTTGTTTGCCCCTGCGGACAACGGTTACAACTTGTCGAACAGAGCGATGAATCGGCTGAGTTAGCTTGCCCGCAGTGCCAACAGAGGATCACTATTCCGAGAGTTGAGGACGTTGAGGACTGAGAATGTAGGAGTTTTGCCTACTAGGAATGAGTCCTAAATAAGTTCGTTTCGCCTTCGACAAACTCAGGCTACGTAGCCTGAGCTTGTCGAAGGCGGACTATCAGCATGCACATGTTAATTAATACTCCTTCCTAAAAAATATTCGATTTAATAAATAGGTAAACGGGTAGTCACTGATACTATGTTGGACGATCACTCGTTTATTCGTTTATTATCATAAAAAATCATTATGGATACTATCTTAAAATATGCAGTGATTGGCGTTGGTTCGATGGGCAACAACCATGCTCGAATTTTGTCTGACATGCCGGGCATTGATTTGGTGGCAGTGGTCGATACGGATGGACAACGAGCGAGACAAATTGCTCGGAGATACAACACTCGAGCCTACACCAGCACGGACGCGCTGTTTGAGAAGGAAAAACTTGACATAGTCAATATATGTGTTCCCACGATCAAACATCATGAAATTGCCCTGCAAATAGCGAGACATGGGATCAATTTTTTAATCGAAAAACCGATTGCCATGTCGATAGAGCAAGGGCAAGAAATTATCACGGTAGCAGAAGAAGCGGGCGTAACCATGACCGTCGGTCATGTAGAACGATTTAATCCGGCGGTGATCGAACTGCATAAGCGGGTTGAGGCCGGTGAGTTGGGGCAGGTGTTCCAGATTGAAGCCCACCGCGCCAGCCCGTTTCCGGCTCATGTGTTGGATGTGGGGGTAGTCACCGATTTGGCCGTGCATGATTTGGACGTGATGCGCTACATCACTCAATCGGAGGTGCAACGGCTCTATGCCGAAACAGGTCAACGCATCCACGCCACCCACGAAGACCAACTGATTGGCATCTTACGGTTTGAGGCGGGCATGGTCGGCAAACTGACCGTCAACTGGCTGACCCCAACCAAAATTCGCAAACTATCGGTGCTAGGTGAGCGAGGCATGTTTGTAGTTAACTATCTAACGCAAGAGCTAACCTTCTACGAAAACGGAGCCACGGAAAGTAGCGATTGGTTAGGGGTATTACAGGGGATTAAACCGGGGCGTATGATTGGATACGTCATCAATCGCCAAGAGCCGTTACGGGCCGAGTTGAAGTCGTTTATTCAGGCAATTCGGCAGGGTCACTCGCCTGTTGTGACCGGGTATGACGGCATCCAAGCTCTAGCCTTGGCCGAGTCGGTGATCCAAGCGGGGCAAAGCCATCAGACGGTGGTGATGTAGATAAGGCATGAGCATTAATTAACAGGTACATGCTGATAATTCGCCTTCGACAAGCTCAGGCTACATCGCGCCGCCTGAGCTTGTCGAAGGCGATTCATAAGGCAAATCACTAATCACGATTTCGAGTCAATTTAATGGCTGAAATAGCGGTATGATTACCATAAATTACTTTAATCGCACGCGCAATCTCTATTGCCGACTCTTTTGAAGAGACTATATCAAGAATGAGCCTATATTTTTCTAGTTCTGTTGCTTTCACAGCATCAACAGGCAAGCTAAGGCTAGGATTTAGCTCCGCATATTCAACCCTCTTTAGTTCTTGAATCGCCTTTTCAGCCCTTGCTTTTTCATTTTGCTCTCTAAAAAAGGCAATTCGTTTATCGATGGTTAGCTGTAGCTCTTGCTCAGTTAAGGACAAAAGGGCGGTGCGATCTTGAAACAGTGAGCGATATTCGTTGGATATACTGTCGATTTTTGCCCCATTACGGGCTACAATTGCCCCTCTTTCTGATATTTCTAATCGGATTGTTCGGCATGTCTCATCAATAGCATGTTGCACCCCTCGGATACCGGCTTTGCCCTTTATCGCTAACTCAAAACGATGGCGGTTTAAGTAGATAGAGTGGTCAATCTGTTGAAAATCGGCATGTTGTTGGTCAATAAATACCTGTACCGTGTCGATTCCTGACCGGACAAACTCCTGTTTAATCTCTAGCTTCCTAGCCTTAATTTGACGCTCCAACGACAATCGAGCCTGCCTCGCCTCTTCTGAAATCTGATCAATGGCCGAGAATAATCGTTGAATATCGGCCGCTTGCTCGATGGCTGACTGTTTGGCCTGCTTTAATGCTCTCTCTGCGTCCTTAAACAGTTTGGCATGCCGAGTAGCGATGGCAAAATCGTTATCGGTGATGAGTTCCGTATTGACCGATTGAATCTGAATGATTAGTTCGTTTTTCCATTCGTCAAAGTTCGAATGGTTAATCTGGCCGGTTAAGCGAATAATTAGGTCATTCATGAATGATACACTCCTCCGCTTGAGCTAAGAAATGGGTATTAATCAACTTGTACATGCTGGTAGTCCGCCTTCGACAAGCTCAGGCTACGTCGCGCAACCTGAGCTTGTCGAAGGCGATGCCAAAGTCGAGCTATTTAATCCCAATTCCTAAAGATGCCCCATTGACTGATGACCATTAGTCAACATGGCAACACTACCCAAATTTTGAATTAAAACAGAGCCATTATAATGCTCTTGTCCCTATTTGATAAATTTTCCATTAGTGCCGAAAAGCTCACCAAGGTTGGTTTGTGTCGAGTGGATGCTTAAAACTCTACTTGGGCAGTTAGTATGGTTGAAAACCCCTCAATAACATTGTAAATTAACGAAAAATAGGTACTCTATCCCTAAATTGAAAAGTTAATATCCGATGCCCTTGCTAACCCGTTGAAGCTTACCTCGATACCTCGATAAAGGCAAGGCCAAGTCCGAAACGTTCAGACAACCTGACTACCAACTTAACGTGCGACAGATAATATCGTAACACAGTCTTTAGACTGTGCGGCACAGGCTGAAGCATGTGCTACATGTCTCGGCTTACGTTGATAGCCGACAACCTTAAGTTATCACCCACCCAATAATTGACCTTCTATAATAATTGAGGTAAACTGCGTACATTCAATAGCGAACACATGATGATATGTGTTTCGCTTTTTTCTTGTCTGGAGATAGTAGGATGATTCCAAACTGGCAAACATGGCCTGGCTTTGACTTCATCTTTTTTGATTGCGATAGTACGCTCAGTACCATTGAGGGGATTGATGAACTTGCTCGTTATAAGGGTAAATTCTCTGAGATAAAGCGGTTGACCGACGCGGCAATGGAGGGCGAGGTTTACCTGCAAAGTGTTTATGACCGTCGTTTGAAGATACTCAACCCAACGCGGGCTGAGATTCGGCGGGTAGAGCGTTTTTATCGGGAAACGTTAGTCCAAGACGCGGCTGAGGTTATTCAAGCATTGCAATTTCTTGGTAAAGAAGTATTTATCGTTAGCGGAGGATTATTAGCCGCAGTCAGACCTTTTGGTATATGGTTAGGTATTCCACCCGAAAATATTCGAGCCGTATCATTGCAGTATGACCATCTATCGGGTGATTGGTGGGACTATCAGCAAGACCAGTGGGGACTACGGCCTGATGTTGAGTATCTGAATCCAGAGTTGACCCCGCTGACCCAAACGCATGGCAAGTCTGAGGTGGTTGGTAGCCTGTTAAAGGGTCGTCAGGGTCGCTCTGTTTTAATTGGCGATGGGGTGAGTGATTTGGCGGCTCGTCCGACAGTTAACCTGATGATCGGTTTTGGTGGGGTGATTGCCCGACCACGTGTCTCTGCCGAGTCGAATATCTTTATCAAAACCAAGAGCTTAGCCCCCATCTTACCGTTAGTGACATCCAGCCAAGAACAACAAAAGCTGTATCAAACTCCTCACGAAGCCATCTTAAAAGAAGGATTGACTCAAATTCAGTCCAATGATATTCTATTAAATTATGTTGGATACAAAGCGTGAACTGTAGCACATGCTTCAGCCTGTGTTAGTCATCCGATGACTTAAAGTCATCCGATGACTACATGTGTCACGAATTGTATCTTTAGGAGATGTAGCAATGACTTACAAAATTTTAATTACAGATAATTTAGCACCACAAAGTTTGGTTATACTTGAAGAAGCAAATGATGCCACATTTGATGTCATCACCGGACTAACGCCAGAAACATTGGCGGAGCTAATCCCAGAGTATGACGCGTTAATTGTTCGTAGTAGCGTAACTGTAACCGAAGAGGTGTTTGCCGCGGCCAGCAAACTAAAAGCTGTCGGGCGCGCCGGAGCCGGAGTCGATAATATCGACATTGACGCGGCCAGCAAGCGGGGGGTTATTGTGATGAACACTCCCGGTGCAAACTCCATTGCCGCCGCAGAACACACTCTGGCCTTGATGTTAGCCTTATGTCGCCATGTGCCCCAAGCCCATGCCACCTTACAGGCCGGAAAATGGAATCGGAAGTTTTATATGGGGCGACAGTTGTATCAAAAAACGCTTGGTATGATTGGCATGGGCCGAATTGGGTCGCTGGTTGCTGTACGCTGTCAAGCCTTTGGTATGGATGTTGTGGCTTATGACCCTTATTTAAGTGATGAGGTAGCTCAGAAATTTAACATCAAGCTGGTTGACTTAAATGAACTATTAAGCCAAGCCGATTTTATCAGCCTACATGCCGCTTCTACCGAAGAGACCGCTAAGATAATCAACCATGAAACCATCGCCCAAATGAAGGATGGGGTACGGATTATCAACGCGGCGCGAGGAGCGTTGATTGACGAGGCGGCGTTAGTGGATGGGGTCAAATCGGGTAAAATTGCTGGTGCTGCGCTCGATGTTTTTGTTAACGAGCCGTTGCCCAAAGACAGCATACTGTTAGGTGTTGACAATATTATTATGACTCCTCACTTGGCGGCCAGTACCCTCGAAGCCCAACAGTTTGTGGGTTTTCAAGTGATTGAGCAGGTTCTGGACGGTTTGCGTGGTCAAGGTTTTCGTAATGCCTTAAACATGCAGGCGTAGAACGTGGAATGTGGAACGTAGAACATAGAACGTGAAGTTGGTTGAGCCTGTCGAGACCTACGGCCTTCGGCAGGCTCAAGCAACGTGAGTATAATCTAAAACCAAATGACCTATAAAATTCTAATTACAGATGACTTATCGCCACAAAGTCTGATTATGCTTGAAGAAGCGCGTGATGTTGTCTTTGATGTCGTCAGGGGATTAACCCCAGAAACATTGGCGGAGCAGATTCCAGAATATGACGCGTTAATTGTTCACAGTACCGTATCTGTGACCGAAGCGATATTTGCCTCGGCCAGCAAGCTCAAAGTGGTTGGGTGCGCCGGAGTCGAGGTCGATAATATCAACATTAACGCGGCCAGCATGCGGGGCATTATTGTGATGAACACCCCCGGCGCAAACACCATCGCCACCTCAGAACATACTCTGGCTCTGATGTTAGCCTTGTGTCGCCATTTGCCCCAAGCCCATATCAGCCTGAAAGCTGGAGAATGGAATCGCAAGGCGTTTGTGGGGCAACAACTCTATCGCCGGACGGTGGGGATTATCGGCATGGGGCGGATTGGAACGCGGGTTGCTCTACGCTGTCAATCTTTTGGCATGACTGTTGTAGTCTACGACCCCTATTTAAGTGACGAGGTGGCGCATAAGCTGAAAATCAAACCTGTTGACTTAAACGAACTGTTAGGCCAAGCCGACTTTATCAGCCTGCATGCCGCTTACACTCGGCAGACTGCGGGCATAATCAATCTTGATACGATTACCCAAATGAAGGATGGGGTGCGGATTATCAACACGGCTCGTGGCGGTTTGATTGACGAGGTTGCACTCTTCAAAGGGATCAAATCGGGCAAGATTGCGGGCGTTGCGCTTGATGTGTTTGCTGATGAGCCGTTAGCCAAAGACAGCCCCTTGCTAGAGCTAAATAATGTGATTGTAACGCCTCATTTGGCATCCAGTACCGTCGAAGCGCAACGAGATGTCGGCATGCAAGTGGTTGACCAAGTGCTGGATGCGTTGCGGGGTAAAGACTTCCGTAATGCCTTAAATATACCGATACGGGATTCTAATGTCTTAAAAACGCTCCATCCCTATCTTTCAGTAGCCGAAAAAATAGGGAGTTTACATGCCCAACTGGCCGGAGGAGCTATCAATCGAGTAGAAATTGAAATAAAAGGCCGCAAAATACGCGACCATATCAAACCGATTACAGTCGCCATCTTAAAAGGGTTGTTAGCCCCCGTGTTGGTAGAAAGTATCAACTACATCAACGCGCCCCTTTTGGCCCGCAAACGAGGCATCGCCGTGTCGGAGACGCAAGGTTTGCCGACCATTGAGTATCCAAATATCATTTCATGTCGGGTAGCTTGGGATGGCGGAGAGCAAACCATGGCCGCCACTCTCTTTAATGAGAACGAGCCACGTCTGGTGCAGATGGATGAATATCGGCTTGATGTCCGTCCTGATGGTGTTTTGTTAGTGATTGGCGGGTGTGACAAACCCGGTTTTATTGGACGAGTGGGTACTCTGCTCGGAGAACACGATATCAACATTGCTGCGTGGCGGTATGCTAGAGACAAACCATACGGCAATGCCCTCTCCTTTTTACGGGTTGATACGGATGTGTCGGAAACGGTGATGAGTGCATTACGTGGCCTCGATTTGGTTGTTTGGGCCAAAAAAGTTGTTTTGGATTGACATTTTGCGATTTTAGATTGGATTTTAGATTAAAAAAACGCGCCTAGATGAAGTTCTATTCAAGGCGCGTTTTTGTTTAGAGCATGGCAATCTGGGAGCGCAGACTTCCAGCCTGCCGCAGGCTGGAAGCCTGATCCTTAGGAATGAGTCCTAAATAAGTTGCGCGTTTGGCAATCGTAGGGGCTAGGCAAGGCGGTGTAGCGTTGGTTTGAAATCAGAACTCCAATCCGCCTTGCCTCGCCCTGAAACTATGGAATGACGGGCGAGGCAGGGGCGGAGCGGAGATGGTCGCACATTCCAAGTCTAGACCGCCCTGCCTAGCCCCTACCATAATCTCCGACGCAATACACATGTTAATTAATGCTCATTCCTTACCCACAAATTGCTCCGCCATGTCAGCCGATAATTTGAAACATTATCTTATCACGAGTAAAATGATAATAGAAGTCAAAAGTTTGTTGATTCGTCGAACTACAAATTTTCGGATATGGATTAAGGAATAAGCATTAATTAACATAAGCATGCTGGTAGCCCGCCTTCGACAAGCTCAGGCTACACCTCGCCGCCTGAGCGTTCGACTAAGCTCACGCCGAAGTCTTGTCGAAGGCGGCTACCAACTTAATGTGCGACAGATAATATCGTAACACAGTCTTTAGACTGTGCGGCACAGGCTGAAGCATGTGCTACATGTCTCGGCTTACGTTGATAGCCTCGAAGGCGCAACACGCAACTTATTTAATTCCGATTCCTTAATACGAAAAACTTAAAAATCCGACTGAATTTAACTTTATTCGTGTCCAAATTTTACAACAAAAGAGGATATTATGACCTTACAAACCAAAGGAAAATTTGGCCCTTACGGTGGACAGTACGTCCCCGAAGTGCTGATGCCGGCCTTAGCCGAACTTGAAGCGGCCTACGAAGTCGCTAAAAAAGACCCTGAATTTCAGGCCGAGTTAAGCCATCTGTTAAAAACTTATGTCGGGCGACCAACCGCCTTAACCTACGCCGGACGATTGACCAGCCATCTTGGTGGAGCAAAAATCTACCTGAAACGGGAAGATTTGGCCCATACCGGCGCGCACAAAATCAACAATGCCTTAGGACAAGCTATGTTAGCCGTTCGCATGGGCAAACGTCGCATTGTGGCCGAAACCGGCGCGGGTCAGCATGGGGTTGGCTCGGCCACCGCCTGCGCCCTGCTTGGCCTAGAGTGTATTGTCTACATGGGCGAGGTTGATATTGCTCGCCAACAGCCCAACGTGTTCCGCATGAAGCTGACCGGAACCGAGGTGCGTCCGGTCAGTTCCGGCAGTCGAACCCTAAAAGATGCCATTAACGAAGCGATTCGGGATTGGGTGACAAACGTGCGAGATACCCATTATCTGCTCGGCTCGGCGCTTGGGCCGCATCCTTACCCGACCATTGTGCGAGATTTCCAGAGTGTGATTGGTCGGGAAACGCGGGAACAGATTCTTGAGGCCGAAGGTCGCCTGCCCGACATGCTGATTGCCTGTGTCGGTGGTGGCTCCAATGCGATTGGCATGTTTCACCCTTTTCTCGATGATGCAAATGTGATGATGCTTGGTGTAGAGGCGGGTGGCTCTGGCATTGAAAGCGGCAAACATGCGGCTCGATTCGCGGTGCAGGATGACGATGATACCTCGTCGGTCATGGCTAGATTGGGCGTGTTGCACGGCACCAAATCGTTTGTGCTACAAACCCCCGATGGACAAATCGCCGAGACCCACTCGATTAGCGCAGGACTGGATTACCCCTCCGTCGGGCCAGAGCATGCGTGGCTGAGGGACGAGGAGCGAGCCGGATACACTTATGCTACTGATGAAGAGGCACTGGCTTCGGTCAAACTACTCAGTGAACGGGAGGGGATTATTCCAGCGTTAGAGTCATCCCATGCCATTGCTGAGGTGGTTAAACAAGCTCCCCAAATGTCCAAAAATAGCATCATCGTGGTCAATCTGTCGGGGCGAGGGGATAAGGATTTGGATACGATTATGCGAGAGTTGGGTCAGTGATAAATCCTCTTAATATCGGCGCGACCCTCAACTATATCGGCTCAAAGTATCGTCTGCTACCGTTTGTTAGGCAGGCGATTTTTGACATGGCCGGTGACATCCATGATCTGACTCTGGCCGACCTGTTCGCAGGTACGGGCGTGGTCGGACGCAGTTTTGTTGGTGAAGTCAAACGGCTGATTATCAACGATTTGGAAGCCTACAGTTACACCGTTAATCGGGGCTATTTGGCTCGGCATGATTCTATCATCCGCACCCAAGAACTGTTAGACAAGTTGAATCGCCTTGATGGCGTATCGGGTAAAATATACCACCATTACTGTTTGGGTGGGGGTAATGGACGGCAATATTTCAGTGATGAAAATGGCCGCAAAATAGATGCCATGCGCCAACAGATTGAGGCATGGCATGTCGAGCAAACTATCAGCACCGACCAGTATTACTTTCTGCTGGCTCGTCTGCTAGAAACCGCGGACAAGGTCGCTAACACCGCTTCGGTCTATGGGGCGTTCTTGAAACATCTGAAAAAATCGGCCCAAAAGCCACTCGTTCTCGCGCCGATTGCTAAAAATGGTTCGTCACAACTGGCATTTTTCAGTGGAAAAGCGTTCTCCGCTAAAGCGAATGGTCAGGCTGTGCAGACGGTCAGCGAGGTGTATCAACAAGACGCGAATGAGTTAATCAAGAAAATTTCGGGCGATATTCTCTATCTCGACCCACCCTATAATGCTCGGCAGTACGGGGCGAACTACCATCTGCTCAACACCATCGCCCTGTATGACGATTTTACGCCCAAAGGTAAAACCGGTCTGCGGGAGTATCGACGCTCGGAATATTGCCAAACTCGCAAGGTGCTACCGAGTTTTGAATCTTTGATTCAAGCCGCTCAGTTTCGATACATTTTTCTGAGCTATAATAATGAAGGACTGATGACTCTTGACGAGGTTAAAACGGTCATGGCCCGTTACGGAAAGTACGAGTTGCGGACGCAGGATTATCAACGTTTTAAGGCGGATCGCGATGAGAATCGTAATCACAAAGCCAAACGGACGGAAGAGTATTTGCATATTTTGGTGAAGCGGTAGTACAACGGAAGAAGAAATCAACGAATTTCGGCCTCGTTCTCACGCTACGTGGGAACACCTACCTTGACAATGTTAGATTACAACATGTCCCCCATTGTCAAGCTACCCGATGCAAGGAAATAACCTTATGACATATAACAAACTAGATACCCTCAAATCAAGGGTCAAACAACTATCACCGGAAGAACAATATGCCTTCATGTTATGGATATTTCAACAAACAAATACGGAGTTGTTGAAAAAAAACCTATTTCAGCAGAAGGAAACGATTGCCAACACTCGGCGGTTATTAGCCATAAGGCTGTACGAAATCGGAGAACTAACGACGGGGCAAGCGGCTCGTTTAGCTGGTGTGCCTCGGTCGGAGTTTTTCTTTCTGTTAGGAAGCCATAATCTATCACCGTTTGGGATTGATCCCAACGAACTAGAACAGGATTTAGCCAATGCCGAGCAAGCCAGTTATCATCAATAATTGACGACCTTCAATCAGGTTTTGAGGTTAGCCAATGAATAAAGCCATATCACAAAAATTAATGGAGAATTCCATGCGTTTAAAACCAACTAAATTGATTGTTCATAAACTTGGCCCGTTTGACCATTTGGAGTTGAATTGGGACAACAAAGATAGCCGCCGCACTTTGATTGTGGCAGAGAATGGATTAGGTAAAACGACGCTAGTCGCGGCGTTGGCGGCATGTTTGTCGTTTGGGAATGAACATGCGTTTCCGTTAAAACATTTGGAGCGGTTTGCTCAGGATGAGACGGCATACTCTTATTTAGAACTCGATTTAGAAGGAGAAACAGGATGGGTATTTTACAGAGTAAAGAAACCTTCAACACTCCCTCCAGTTTATCAAGACCCTACATTAAAAATCGGTACTACAAGTTTTGAGGGCATACAAAAATGGATTTACAAAGAATTCATCCATTCACAGGATAACATTTCAAAGTTTATAAATACTAAAGACTATTATAATATCTTTGAGATACCAGATGAACCTAGTAATCGCAACGCATTTTTCCTAGAAAATCTAACCAGTATTGCCAATGATACCTATTATTTTCCAATTGAATTTCTGAATGCAGCGTATGGAACTAGTCGAAATATTCATCAGACATCCATTAAGCAACATATATCGACTAGGGATGGAAATTCTGACAACCTAAACCCTTTTGTCTCCATAGAATCGGGTAACTTACTGCAATTCGTAGCCAACCAATATATTAACCATGCATTAGCTTTAGTTGACGATAATATTCAAGAAGCGACAGCTTATAAGCAAGTTATTGATCGTATCACCGACGCATTGAGTGAAGAACTACAGGTTTCTGTACAATTTTCTCTCAAACGCAATCCATTTGAGCTTGAATTAACCATAGACGGGGTTCCCATTTCAGTTAATCAATTAAGCGACGGAACCCGCAGTTTTATGAGTTGGATTCTAGACTACTTAATGAGAGCCTCGGCAGTTGAATGGGAAAACCCCACCGACAGTGTCAACCCATCCGGCATTGTGGTGGTGGATGAAATCGATTCCCATCTTCACCCAGAGTGGCAACGGCGGATTATGTCGGTGGTCTCGAAACTGTTGCCGAATGTCTATCTGATTGCCACCACGCACAGCCCGTTTGTGTTGGCTTCGGCGGAGGATACGCAAATTTTTCGGCTCTATCGGGATGAGCAGGGACAAATCGCGGTGCAGTCCGATTTTGGTGATTTATACGACTATCCGGCTGATTTGGTACTGGAAAAAGCCTTTTTGAATAGCCTTTATCCACCAGAGATAGAGCGGAAGATGAACAGGTTGAGCGAACTGGTCGGTCAAATGACCTTTGGCAAACTGTCCGAGGTGGAGCAGGAAGAGCATGATGAACTATTCAAGGAGTTGGCGACGGTGAATCCGTGGCTGAATAATCTCCTCAATTTAGCTCAAACTACAAAATAAGGTTATTTCA
Organism: Anaerolineales bacterium HSG24; assembly: GCA_030377895.1. Lineage (GTDB taxonomy): Bacteria > Chloroflexota > Anaerolineae > 4572-78 > J111 > JAUCGB01. Next base: position 5,776 of record JAUCGB010000021.1, on the reverse strand, counting down.
ATCCTAAGTTGCCTTAAAAACTCTCGCAGAGGTGTAAAGACGCAAAGCTATTAAGTTTTTCTCTGCGTCTCTGTTATACTGAGTTGAGTTAAATCCTACGTAGCACGGGGCTGAAACCACCGTGCTGAGAGGGCAAAGCCCTTTGGGCTTCGCTTTTTCCACCCGACGGCTTTATCCTTGGGGTTTTGGGCCGACTCAGTATAATCTTTGCGCCTCTGCGAGAAAAATTAGTTTTGGAATACCATAATCCTATGATTTATCTAAAACGTGGCCCAGCTCCTGAGTTTTGGACGCGGGAACGGGTCAAAACATGGACGGGGCGATGGTTGGTCAAACGGGAGAAGGGCGGGGATTGGCGTTGGCCCGATGTTGACAAGAAACCGTTGAATCAGCATGCTCGAATCAGCATGGCCGAGTGGCAGTATGGCAAATGTGCCTTTTGTGAAATACCCATCGGCAATCGGGCCGAGGTGGAACATTTCCGCTCCAAGGCGCATTATCCGTTGGCCGCGTTTGTGTGGCGCAACCTGTTTTTGACTTGCCATGACTGTAACCATGCCAAAGGAGAGGCCGACCATGCCGGATGTATCAAACCAGATCGAGAGAATCCGGCTGATTATCTGTGGGTCAACCCGTATTCACTCAAGATTGTTCCGAAACCCGGCATTTCAGAAGAAGAACGGCAACGAGCGGTCAAAACAATCAAAACCTATCAGCTTGATCGGCCTGAGTTGAAACGGTTGTATCAGTTGACATATCTTAAGGAAGAGACACTTAACTTAGTCCCTCCCTTGATACAGGCCCGTCAAAACCAACCATCAACGGCCCCAACGATTGAGGAACGGATTTCGGTTTTACGGGCTAGGGCTGAACCAGAACAGCCGTTTAGTCTGTTTGTGCGGTCATTTTTGGTGCATTATGGAGTAATTGAGAAATGAAGCTAGAAGTCGGGAAGTAATTCTGGTAATTTTGCTCTAAAAGGTAACATTATGATTGACGTAATTCATTCAGACAATAAAAAATTAAACAGCTTGATAATGTTGGCTCTGGCAGGATGTCTAATCGCTATGATTGGGCTACTGTGGCAAACAGTTAGCAGTTCCTACGTCTATGCACCAGCCTCGGTGAGCAAGCAAACGTCTGGGCAGTTGAAATCATTGGCTACCCATATGTCCAAGATGTTGGATGGTAGCAGTGTCGGTGGCTTCCCCGGTTTTGAACCTCCAGAAGATGATGAGGCATATCGTCAGAAGATTCGCAAGCGGTCGTATAATGGACAAGATGTCAATGATTGGGTGAGTGAGATGAATAATTACCTGCGACAAATCATCAAACAAAACCCCAATATGACCTTGGAAGAGATTCTACAAAAAATGGGTTGGTCGCAAATACGAATAGCAAATTTCTTGGATGACTTGCGAGAAGTCCATGTCATCGCGAGGGGATGGGAGAGGCATGGAATCCGTAAAATCACCATTGAACGGTTCGAAGCACAGATGCAACAGTTAGGAGTGGTACTATGGGAGTAAGCCAACGTGGCTGGCGCGATTTTGCTAGAAACAAGGACGAAATACGGCTCTATTTTGGGCCTGATGATTGGCCGCATGATGTTCCTAAGCCATCAGGTAGCACCCTGCATCCTCGGCCTTTTCTGCCTTACGTGGCTTTCAAACTCGAAACGGATAAAACCATCGAGCGCGTCACTGTTGAACTTGAAGTCCCCCTACTGTTTGCCGAAACCGTCGCGTGGTATGAGACAACATTAGCAGAACAGGGTTGGGTGGTAGAGGAGCGTCAACCTCTTTCCAGCAAACGGGCCAATATAAAATATTATCACCCCCAGCGCGAGGTCAGCCTCAGAACCGTCATCAGGTGTTTCTCCCGTTCTGATGTCACGTATGTTCTCATTTTGCGGTGGGCGGTTCATCCGGTTGAGGATGAAGATATTGGCGATGATGGTCGTTGAATCACTGAATCGCACGTATGTTCTCATTTTGCGGTGGGCGATTCATCCGATTGAGGATGAAGACGGGAGTTGCGATGATAACATCAAAAAGAAGTCAAGAGTTTGTCGATTCATTGAACTACAATTTTTCGGACACGGATAAACACAGATTTTCACGGATAAGGCAAAAAATCTGTGTTTATCCGCGTTTATCCGTGTCCTGAATTGTTTTTGTTGAGAAACGATAAACTTCTGAGAAGTACAACGAATGAAGAAAACAACGAATTTTTAAAATACGGGTACGAATTTATACCGGAACGAACAAATTAAAAAATCCGTGTTCATTCGTATCCAACTATAATTAAAACAAGGACTAAATCATGACTGATACAACTAAAAAACGAGTATTTTCTGGCGTACAGCCAACAGGCAATTTCCATATCGGTAACTATTTGGGAGCGACCAAAAACTGGGTCGCTGACCAACATAACTATGACAATGTGTTCTGTATTGTCGATTTACATGCGATCACCTTGCCCCAAGACCCAGCCGAGTTATATCGCAAGAGCCGAGAAGTGGCTTTGATTTACCTCGCATGTGGGCTGGATTTGGAGCATTGCGCCATCTTCATCCAGAGCCACATTCCGGCCCATTCGGAGTTGACGTGGTTGCTCAACTGTATCACCCCGCTCGGTTGGTTAGAGCGGATGACCCAATACAAGGATAAAAGCGCGAAACAGGATAGTATCGGCACTGGCTTGATTGACTATCCGGTCTTAATGGCTTCCGATATTTTGCTGTACGACACCGATTATGTGCCGGTTGGTGCTGACCAAAAACAGCATATCGAGCTAACACGAGATGTGGCTCAACGATTTAACCATCTATACGGCGACACCTTTGTCATCCCCCAAGGCACTTTCCCCGAAGCGGGAGCGCGCATCATGGGTTTGGATGTCCCGACCATGAAGATGAGCAAAAGTAGCGACAAAGGGGGGCATGCCCTCAACCTGCTCGACCCGCCCAAGGTACTGAAAAAGTCGATTATGCGAGCCACCACCGACTCGCTGAACAACATCGCCTTTGACCTGGAGAATCAGCCCGGCGTGACCAACCTGCTGACTATTTATCAGACCATCACGGGTCAGGATGAGGAGTCGATTATCAACCAGTTTTCGGGGCAGGGGTACGGTACGCTCAAAAAGCAGGTGGCCGAAGCCGTCATCTCGACCCTAGAGCCGGTGCAGAAACGGTATCATGAAATGGCTGATGATCCGAGCTACATCGACCAACTGCTAAAAGATGGAGCCGAGCGAGTCCGTCCGATTGCCGAAAATCGTCTGCGGGTGGTACAGGAGCGGTTGGGGCTAAGGAAATGAGACGTGGGACGTGAGGCGTAAATAACAGAGTCCAAGCTTCAGGTTTGACGGTTTGTTATTTATGCCTCATAATTTGTGTAGGCAACGGCAGGGCGGTCTAATGTTTGACCATGCTCCGTCCCCGTATGACCGCTAATCCAAAAGTTCGCTAATCATGGGATGGTGTTACCTATTTAGAGCAGAATTTCTAGAATGTGAGAATTTTTATTCTATCATTCTGTAAATTCTGCTCTAAACAATAGCTATTCATCCGGCACTATCGAATTACTTTGTCGGATAGCAAGATATGACCGCTAATCCAAAAGCTCGCTAATCATGGGATGGTGTTTGCTGGATTGGCGGTCATGTCTCCAATCAAATATAAAAAAGGAAACCAACTATGCCATACCTAGAATACAAAACCAGAGATGGTGGCTCCATTCTCGTAGAAGTAGATAAAAATGAAGTTCAGGCTAAGAGCCAAACAGACCAGCCTGAACCGACAACCCCGCCCAAAGATGACCCGTTTGAGCGAGACCCGAACGCTACGCCTGTTGGCCTGTTCGGTGACTCCAAGAAAAAGGTCGTTGAAACGATAGAGGCCGTAACCGACGCGGCTATCGTCAAGGCAGAGAAAACTTTTGAAGATGTCATCGACTCGGTTAGAACCAATGCCGAGGCATTCTACAATAAGATTCAGGACATCGATGTAGCGAAACGCCCCGATGAAGTGCATGTTACATTCGGCCTCATCGTCACTGGCGAGGTGGGCGTGGCCGCCAAAGCCGGTATCGGAGCCGGATACACCGTCACGATGGTCTGGAAAAACGATACGGGTGATGCGTCACAACCACCCCAGCAGTTGTGGCAACAGGCCGGAGACGACCAAGCCGGAGATATGCCGATAAGCAGTGAATAGTGGATAGTGAAAAGTGAATAGTGAAAAGTGAATAGTGAGACTGGGCCATTTTTCACTATCCACTTTTCACTATTCACTCTAATTTAATCTTATGGAAAAACCAGATTGTTTTGTAGTAGGAATAAAAGACAAGACCGGTAAGATTGTGGGAACTGGTTTTGTGATTGATGATAATCGAGTGGTGACCTGCGCTCATGTGCTCTATTTTGGGGTATTTGATGAGCGGGAACCGGCTCGGGGCGAGCAGGTGACGATTATGTTTAGTCGGTTGGAGCCTGATTATATCGCCTCTGTAGAGAATTTTCAGTTTAATAATGACATCGCCATCCTGATAACCAACCTGCCCTTGCCGCCAGAGGTGACTCCGGCCATCTTGTGCAGTTACGATGATTTGGAAAAGAAAGATCGGACTTACTTCTCGACCAAGGGGTATCGGCCCTTTGGCGAGCAGTATCAAGCTCCTCCGGCGGATGGGCATGTTATCGGCCCGATTGACACCATCAAGAAAAACCCGCCCACCCATCCGCCCTTGGTGCTTGAGACCAAACGGATAGAAGGGGGCATGAGTGGCGCGCCGGTTTACATTCCGGCGGTGGATCGGGTGATTGGTTTTGTGTCAGATAAATGGGAGACCGAGCCTGACACGGCCTTAGCCATGTCCGCTGAGGTGATTCCGACGGCTTGCCCAGAGATACAACTCTACCCGCCCTATGCTGATTCGGGGCGAACCTCCGATTTTGTTGACCGACGGGAGGAGGTGAAACTGTTCGACCAGTTTTTGGTCAGACAACGGATTGAGCAGATTTTGGCTTTTCTGGTCGAATCGGGACAAGGCAAAACCCGCCTGATGGATCATCTTTATCAACGCTGTCAGGCTAAGGAGACGTTGTCAGCCTTGGTGCAGTTTAAGTATGCGGATAATATCTCCGGTCCGTCCGATTTTCTGTTTGAACTGTGTGATCATTTGGACTGGGGCCAGTTCCCTCAAACGGAACGGCTGTTACAACAATTCCAAAACACCGCTCCCTATCATGCCCCGCAGGAGTCGTACCACCAGACTTCGTATCCAAACCAACCGCAACCCATGCCAACCGCATCCCCCCAAAACCCACACCACCATTGGATGCGGCAGTTGGGTCAAACCTTTCAACGAGAGTTACGCCAGCTTTGTCAACAACAACAGGTCGTCCTATTTTTTGATACTTATGAACAAAGTACCAAAGAGACCCGCCTGTGGGTTGATAATTGGCTGTTTAACCGCCTCCGAGATTTGCCAAAGCTACTTATCGTAGTGGCCGGACGGCAAACCTTGTTGAGCTATTTTCAAGATAGCCATTGGCAGCATAAGGTCTGTTTACGCAAACAGTTCAACCCGTTAGAGCGAGCCGATATTGTACAATATATTCGAGCTTGGCGATTGCCGGTTAAGGCTATGGTCTTCGTTTGGGCCATAAGCCATAGTTGTATGTTGACAAGAGTAGTCAAACGGGTTAGAATCCACCATTTGAAAATTTGAAAGGCGGGAAAGATGTTAGAAAACACAAGTAATGAAGA
>JAUCGB010000115.1 GCA_030377895.1 Anaerolineales bacterium HSG24 | reverse complement strand
TCATTGGATTTTCTCCCTTTTATAATTTGACCTGTTTACTATATCATTACTACCATACTCAGTACCCGACAGACAAGTTGCCAAAACTAATTAGCACAGAGTTTCACAGAGAAAAAGCAAATTATTTTTCCCTCTGTGCGTCTCTGTGAAACTCTGTGTTCCTGTTTTAGCTTTTCCTAAACTACTTTGTCGGGTAGCAAGAGAACAAACCAAGACAGCAAGCAGGATGCTTGCGCTTCTAGTCCAAAAAAGAGAGAACCATGCCCAACCGACCTACTCCTATAACCAACCGTGAAGTTATGCAACGCGCCGAGATTTTGCACGAAAAAATGCGAACATGGCGACGTACCATCCACCGTTATCCCGAACTAGGGTTCAACGAGACCCGTACCGCCAACCTCATTTATAATGAACTGATAAATTTAGACATCGAGACCGAAACCGGCATCGCCAAAACGGGGGTGATTGGGCAGATATACGGTCACGATGGGCCGACAGTTGGCTTGCGAGCCGATATGGACGCGTTGCCGATTCAAGAACAAAATGGCACCGATTTTGATAGTCTCTATCCGGGCTTGATGCACGCTTGCGGCCATGATGTGCATACCGCCATCCTACTTGGGGCGGGCACAATTCTGCAAGAATTTGCCACGCAGGGACGATTGCCCGGCTCGGTGCGCCTCCTGTTTCAACCGAGTGAGGAGAATCAAGACGAGGAGGGGAAATCGGGCGGTATGCGGATGGTCGGAGAGGGAGCCTTAAACGGTCTGGACGCGATATTTGCCCTCCATGTTGACCCGACTCGCGAGGTCGGCATGGTCGCCACTCGGTCAGGCACAATGATGGCTAGTGTCGATACTTTTTTGATCGAGCTATACGGTCAAGGCGGCCACGCAGCCCATCCCCACCGCACCATAGACACCATCGCCCTATCCGCTCAGGTGATTCAAGCCATCCACCAGATTGTCAGCCGGAGACTGAATCCGGTTGACAGCGGAGTGATTACCATCGGCACGATTCAGGGGGGACGTAAAGAGAATATTATGGCTGATAATGTGACCATGGCTGGCACTATCCGCGCGTTAAAGCCACAGAGCCGGCAACTGCTTCGAGACGAGTTGCGTCGGGCTTGCCAGTTGATAGAGTTGTTCGGCGGACGGTATGAACTTCATCTTAAAGCGGGCTACCCAGCCGCGGTCAACCACCCACAGGCTTATCAAGTTATGATGTCAGCGCTAAGCGATTTGTTAGGCTCAGGTCAAATCGCCACCGCCGCCCAAAGCATGGGCGCGGAGGATTTCGCAGTAATGGCTCAAGAAGTGCCGGGCTGTTTTATGCGCTTAGGAACCCATAACCCCACTTGGGAACGGCAATATCATCTCCATACCCCTACCTTTCGGGTTGATGAAGATGCCCTGCCGATTGGCGCGGCCGCGTTGGTCGCGACGGCATTGGGTTGGATGAACGGGAGTAGTAATCTTCTCGCGTAGCATCCATTAAAAATGTCCAGATAAATTCTGAGGCTAACTTTTCTTTGGTTTAGCCGGAATCAACACTACAACGGATACTTAACTGTGGAACGGATAGTTTTCATCCGTATATAATTACTGTAAATAGTAAAAAGTCCCGTTATTAGCGAAATATATCCGTTGAGTTTTGAAGTATCCGCTGTAGTGTTCCGTCAAAGATTCCGTTAGCGTCAGATAAATTCTGACGGAGCATCTACCGTAAATTCTGAGTTTGCGGGTAGATTGTTGCCCAACACTCCTACTCTATTTATCTCATAAGGAGAAATATTATGATACCAAATACACTCAAACAACATATTGCACAACTCATGAATAGCCAAATCATAACCACGAACTCGGTTGGTGGTGGCGACATTAGTAAAGCCGCCCAACTGAGTTTGAGCGACGGGCGGCAACTGTTGCTCAAATGGCGACCACGAGCCGTGCCGACTATGTTCACCACCGAGGCCAAGGGCTTAACCCTCATGCGTGAGGCCGCCCACTCGCTGGTTGTGCCGGAAGTTTTTGCCGCCGAGGAATCCGATGGGACGCGTCCCGCCTTTATCCTGATGGCGTGGCTAGGCCGAGCCAACCGTAGCACGGGAACCGCTTTGGGACGGGGCTTGGCCGACATGCACCGCGTCAGTAGCCCCACCTACGGACTTGACCATGACAATTTTATCGGAGCTAATCCGCAACGAAACAGCCAGCATGACAACTGGGTCGATTTTTTTCGCGAGGAGCGCATCGTCTATCAAATGGAACTGGCCGGACAGAACAGGTATCTGAATCGGCAACGCCAGAAACAGCTAGATCGGTTACTCGTCCGCTTGAATGATTTGTTACCTCCGAATCCGCCGATCAGCCTACTGCATGGCGATTTATGGGGCGGAAACTGGCTCGTCACTGAAACGGGGCAACCAGCCCTCATCGACCCGGCGGTTTACTACGGTGACCGCGAAGCAGAACTGGCTTTTACCGAACTGTTTGGTGGATTTCCATCCGACTTTTATCGGGCCTATAACGAGAGTTGGCCACTCGATGCGGGGTACGCCGAGCGTAAAACCTTGTATAACCTGTACCACCTGCTCAACCACCTCAACCTATTTGGCGAGGGGTACGGTGGGCGGGTCGACTCGATTCTGCGCCGATATGCTTAAGTGAGCATAGGAGTACAAACATTCTGCTTGGCCGTTATTGCAACAAAAATGCATGTCGTGTTACAATTTAAGCAATATTCATTAACCTACAACTTTTACTAATACTAACACAGAAGTTTATCGTTTCTCAACAAGGTTAGATTCTGGATACGAATTAATGCTGATTAACACGAATTTTTTTATCTGTGTTTTTCCGTGTTAATTCGTGTCCAAAAAACCTGTAATTCTATGAATCGACAAACTTTTACCAACAATTGGAGAACTATTCATGGCAGACGTATACGAAAACATCTCACTTGCGCCGGTTTGCGAGGTCGTAGGCCCAGACGATTATCAAATTAGTATTTCCCTTTACCGAAACAGAGGACGATGGCAACATGTCTTTAAAATTTTGCCCGGAATCTTTGTCCTCAAAGCAGACAGTGGTATCGAAACCGCCCCTCGCGAGGTAAATCAGATGGTGCTACAGAAAATTTGGGAGGTGGTCAAAGAGGATGAACTAATGTTTTACGAATTGGATGAAAACGGCAGAAAGAAGTTCAATGGGTGGAAATATCATGATCCAACGGCATTTTTAGAAAAATTCAAAGCAACTTGCACTCAATGGGATGCAGAACTCAACTAAAGAGTCTGATTTGTGACCTGCTTACCTTGTGCTATAATTCTCCCTTTTGAAAAGCGAGGTTATGTATATGACAGATGCTCTAAAAGGTGGCGTTTCTAAAATAAGCGCCTTAGACGATTTTCGTACGGTTCGACAACGAGCAATCATGGAAACGATTATGGGACAGGTGACAGGAAAATCAACCTGTTTATTGTCCTATGATGATGTACGTCAGAAGTTAAAAGCCGGTGACATGGCAGAAAAAGGGATGCATGAAATCCCACTGGATGCCATTATTGGCAGTGTAGGACGGTATACTGACTTTACCCGCACCTATTTACCCCGTCGAGATAATGATGCTAACCGTTGGACAAACGTTAAAATCGCCACCACAGGTTTAATTGGCCTCCCCCCGATTTCGGTTTATCAGATTGGGGATGGCTACTTTGTGATTGATGGTAATCATCGGGTATCGGTAGCTCGTCAGCTTGACGCGACCACGATAGAGGCTCATGTGACCGAGGTGCGGACGAAAGTTCCGCTATCGAAATATGATCAGCTTGATGATATTTTGAGTAAGGCAGAATATGCCAATTTTTTAACTCATACACAACTGGATGAAACTCGACCGGAGGCAGACTTTACAACCACTGTCCCCGGTCGATACTGGATTTTGGAAGCTCAAATTGATGCCCATGTCCATTTCATCCATAAACATGAATCTGAAACGCTTACGTATCCAGAGGCGGCGGTTCGTTGGCATGACGAGATATATCAACCTCTGGAGGAAGCAATTCGGCAACAGGGCATGTTACGCGATTTTCCCCAACGAACCGGAACCGATTTCTATATTTGGATATGGCAACATCGAGCGACCTTAAGAGAACGTTTAGGGTGGGATATTGAGGCTGAGGATGCCTTAACCGATCTCTCTAAACATTTTGGCTCACGGTTGCCCAAAGTCGTAGAGCGGTTGACCAACTGGGCCTTTGATATCGTGGTCTCCAATGAAACCCGCTCTGACCAGCCAAACAAAGATATCATCTTGGACGAACCCAGAAGACACCTGTTTGACAAAATATTGGTGGCCGTAACGGGCAACCCAAAGGGATGGCATGCCCTAGATTTCGCGATTCGGCTGGGTAAACTAGAATCATCGAAATTGCGCGGCCTGCATATCTCCAACGAAGATGACGCGGCTAAGAGTAAGAAAATTCAAGCCGAGTTTGGGCACAGATGTGAAAATGCCGATATTGCTGGTGAATTAGCGATTGAATCCGGTGTGCCAGCTAATCAGATTAATGAGCGGGCCAAATGGTCTCATTTAGTGATTGTTCCCATGAACCATCCCCCGGCCGCAGGTCTCATCTCTCGGTTGAGTACATCAGGGCTTCGTAGCCTCATACGACGCTGTATCAGGCCGATACTGGTTGTACCGGATGAAGTCTCTACCATAAAAAGACTACTGCTATCGTATGACGATAGTCGCAAAGCAAAAGAGGCCCTGTTCATATCAACCTATCTGGCAAAACGAACAAACAGTTCGTTAGTTGTCTTAACTGTGGCGGAAACGGAAAGCAGTCATGATCAGGATTTGGTTGAATATGCCCGCACCTACTTGAGCAACCATGAGGTTCCGGCCATGTTTGTTCAGGAATGTGGGGAGGTGGTTCCGGCAATTCTACGAACGATTGAAGCGCACGACTGTCACCTAACCTTGATGGGCGGGTATAGACAAAACTCCGTGGTTGGGTCTGTATTGGATAGTAATGTTGATGAACTATTACGCCATACCCAACAACCAATATTGATTTGTACCTGAGCGATACGATTAATGGAGGCCAAGCCTTCAGGCTTGATGAATCAGAGCAACCTAAAGGTTTGGACTCCGACATCATCTCAACAAAAACTATCGTCACTTTTACCAACCAATTGCTTCTTAATCTGCTATGAGGTACAATTCTAAACACTCAGTACCCGACAGAAAATTAGCAAAAACTAATTAGCACAGAGTTTCACAGAGGAACACGGAGATTCACAGAGAAAAAGCGATTTGTTTTTTCCTCTGTGTCCCTCTGTGCATCTCTGTGAAACTCTGTGTTCCTGTTTTAGTTTTCCCTAAACTACTTTGTTGGGTAGCAAGTTCTAAACATATCTATTATGGACACTGAAAATACGAACCAAACATCGCCTGCAAAAAAACAATCCTCTGCCTTTAACAAATGGTGGCGGGTCATGCCGACAATATTAGGCATCGGCGCGGTGGTGTTGGGGCTAGACACGCTCACCAAATTGTTGGTGGTCATCAATCTGAATTTAGGGGATAGTTGGGTAATTATTCCTATTTTAGAACCAATATTCAAGTTCACCTTTATCACCAACACTGGGGCCGCATTTGGCATGTTTGCTCAATTTGGGGGCATGTTCACCATTATTGGAATGCTGGTCATCGGTGCGATTATCACCTTGCATCACCATCTGCCCACTGAAAACTTCTGGGTTCGGTTGAGTTTAGGATTACTGCTGGGCGGAGCGATGGGCAACTTTATTGATCGAATTTCGCGCGGATATGTGGTTGATTTTATCGACATCGGTTTTTGGCCGATATTTAATATCGCCGACTTAGCCATCCTGTGTGGTGTGGCGATATTATCTTATCATTTGTGGGATGAAGAGGAGATACAGACGGAGACCTCATCCAATGAGGAGACCTCACTCAATGGGGGCACCTCATCGAATGAGACCCCCACTCTGACTCCTGTACAAAAAGGAGGCTCTCTTTCATGAAACATCGTCAATTTTTTAGTAAGCCGTTACAGCATCCAACATTAAGCAAGATTGCCCAATATGGTGAGCGAAAGTTTGCCAAACTACAAGCCGCGTGGCATCGAATTTACGGATCCCAATCCCGCTCAGAACAACAGCCCTCATCATCACAACCTCAGACCAACACGAACTCATTTATGCAAAAAATCCAGAAAAAACGGATTGCCCAACGCCAATCGGCCTTTCAGCAGTCGGGTGGAGAGGAATCTAGCTTCGTCTCTTACGGGTTAGACAAAGCTCGCAAGCAAGACGATGATGAGGAGATGTGAAACCACTATTTCATCAGTTAGTCATTGCAGGAGTAGATATTCCATGTTGTGTGGAATCCTCAAAAAGGACAGTAAAATATGAATACAACTCAAATTAAACAACTTATTAGACAAGAATTACCACTCATCATCCGAGAAGATAATGAAATGCGGCAATTTATCATAGATTTGTCTCGGCATCAATATGCGAATAAAGATAACACTGAAGATCGCTTTGAACGTATGATGAAGAAGTTAGAAGAAAACCAAAAACGAAGCGATAAACGATGGAAAGAATACGAAGAACGAAGTGATAGACGATGGAAAGAATACCAAGAACGAAGTGATAAACGATGGAAAGAATACCAAGCAGAACTACACCGTTTGCGGGAAGAAAGCGAACGTAAATGGCAAGAGTATCGAGCGGAAACAAATCAACGCTTTGAAAAGATAGATGAACGCTTTGAAAAGATAGATGAACGCTTTGAAAAGATAGATGAACGTTTTGAAAAGATGGATGAACGCTTTGAAAAACTGGAGCATGATGGTGGTGTTTTGAAAGGGTATTCTCTTGAACAACGGTGCCGTAACAATGCTCCCGCTATCTTTGGTCGTCATCTAATCCGGGGCAAAGAGGCTACAAACAAAATATATGATAGACTTTATGAAGCCCATGCAAACGGTGAGATTTCTGAATCTCAGTATGCCCAAGTTGATGCCGTTGACCTTCTATGGGAGGGTAAACTACGTACTACCCAAACAGAGATGGTTTTAGTGATTGAGATTTCTTGGAAAATAGCGATGCATGACGTAAATCGAGCGATTGAGCGGGCTGAAATACTACAACAAATTGGTTTCAACACTTTACCGGTGGTTATCGGTCGGGAGTGGGATGAAGCCACAAAGCAAGCGGATGTTGTACAAGTTGTCAATGGTTCCGTCAAACGTGATTCATGGTTGCGAACAATCGCTAAAATTAAGAATGTATCAAAATAACACCTTATACTCGGCCATACTGGCGAAATGCAAGGATAAAACGTGTTATCGGAGTCTAAGCCTTCAGGCTTGGACTCCATTACTCTTGTTTCCACGTTGAGCCAATAACCTATGGCTACCAACTTAACGTGCGACAGATAATATCGTAACACAGTCTTTAGACTGTGCGGCACAGGCTGAAGCATGTGCTACATGTCTCGGCTTACGTTGATAGCCTAACCTATATACCCAACTTTCTGGTTTGGTCACGTTTATAGCGTGGCTTTTTTATTATGGATGTCCAAATAAATACTAACGGTAAAACCCCTTGACTACAAAGAATACGATTAACCTAACCGTCAATGCCTCAGTTGCCCGCCTCGATCAATATCTGAACGAGGTAATCCCTGAGTTGTCCCGTTCGCAACTGCAAAAACTGATTCGGCGCGGCGAGGTACAAATCAACGGGAAACGGTGCAAACCGAGTACCGCCCTGCAAGTAGGGAATCACATCACTGTTCACCTAGAAACCACATCCAACAAAGCCTTAATTCCCGAAGCGATTCCGCTGACGGTAGTTTATGAAGACGCGCACCTCGTCGTCATAAACAAACCAGTCGGCATGGTCGTCCATCCTGCGCCGGGGCATGAAACCGGCACGCTGGTTCATGCTCTGTTAGCCCGCTACCCCGATTTGGCCGCGCTGAATATCCTCGCCCCTCAACGCCTCGGCATCGTTCATCGACTTGATCAAGACACCTCCGGTCTATTGGTCGTGGCTCGAACGGCTGAGGCGTTGAGGAATCTGCAACAACAGTTTCAAGCCCGCACCGTCAAAAAAACCTATTTGGCCCTCGTCTACGGACATCCGCCCGTGCCCGCAGGCCTGATTGATGTTCCGTTAGGGCGTGACCAGCGCTATCGACAACGAATTGCCCCGCAACCTAACGGCAAAGAAGCCCGCACCCACTACCGCACCCGTCAAACGTTTGCCGAATATAGCTTGCTAGAAATCGACCTAGAGACAGGGCGTACCCATCAAATTCGGGTGCATTTAGCATGGCTTAAATGTCCCGTCGTGGCCGATACGGTTTATGGGCGTAAGAAAAATCGGCTTGGTTTAAAGCGACAGTTTTTGCACGCATGGCGATTGGGGTTTGAGCATCCGCATACCAAAAAGTCGTTGCAATTTGAAATTGGCCTTGATGAAACGTTACAAACGGTGTTAGAGCAACTAATTTGAGACAATATTTAACCCGATATAGTTACCATATTTTAGGACTATCCATTATGCTTGGTGCTGGATTACGCTGGTATCAAATCGGACAGCATAGTTTCTGGTTTGACGAGGCGTTAAGCAGTTTAATCGCCAACTTGACCACGAGCGAGATTATCGCCAACGTTGCCGCCTCCGACCATCCCCCCGGTTACTACCTTCTCCTCCATGCTTGGCTCACCGTTGGGCAGAGCGAGACCGCGATTCGGAGTTTATCGGCCCTGTTCAGCCTGGCGACGATTCCGCTTTTATATGGTCTAACTCGCTGGTTATTTAATTCCGGTGCGGCCAGTTTAGTTGGCCTCATCGCCGCCATATCCCCTTTTCAAATCTACTACGCCCAAGAGAGTCGCACCTACAGCATCGTCATTTTTCTGACTACTGCCCTAATCTGGATTTTCATGGTCAACGTCAAACGAAGTAATTCATGGCTGACATGGGGCGGATATGTACTGATTGTGGTTCTCGCCCTCCATTTTCATTACTTTATCGCGTTTGTAGTAATCAGCCTGCACCTATGGCTACTCCTATCTTCGGTCAATGTCATTAAGTTAAGGATTTTTCAAACATGTAACCATCTGTCGAAGGGGGTTGGTTTCGACAGGCTCAACCAGCGCACTAATTTAATGACAGTCGTTAAAAATTCAGGCAGGCTACCTGCACGCCAGCTACTCCTCGCCGACATGCTCATCGCCCTGCTATTTATCCCCCAATCGAGCCAAGCCATCTCCCGCACGACTGCCTATTTAACCACCGTGTCGTGGCAAAGTTCGCCCCATCTCCTCTCGCCGCTGATAACCCTGTATTACCTGCTGTTTGTACATCGCACCCCTTGGCCGCAACTGATGGTCTCCATCGGGCTGTTTTTATTACTCTTGATTTTGGCTCTAATTTTATGGGAGGGCCACCGCCGTTATGATGAATCTCAAAAACAATCTGAGCGAGCATTATGGCTAATTTTGGTCGTGCCGATGGCTATCGTCATGCTGATTTCTTGGCTCATCCGGCCCATCTATTTAGACCGTTCCTTCGCCATCGCCTCGCCCGCGCTAATGACGCTATTGGCTTGGGGAACTGTCGCCGCGCCACGCCGTTCACCCACTCCCTACTTCATGGTGGGGCTGATGTTGACCATGCTGATTACCCTCAGCGCACATTACCTGACACCCGATCCGGCCAAACCGCCTCTCCGTGAGGCCGCCCACATCATCGCGACTGAGTTTGCTCCCAATGATGTTAGCCTGCACCTACAAAATGCCTCCTACATTCCCGCATTGTGGTACACACCCGACATTCCGCATCAACAGATTGACGTATCCGGCGCGTTTTTCACCTCTCCCGAAGCCCAATACGCCTTGGGCGGTCAGGTGGTTGAGTGGCAAACCGCCCTAATCGACGCAGACCGACTCTGGCTGACGGTAATGCTTGGTTATATGGATGACGAGCAAAAGGCGATCAAACAGGAAATCGAGTCGACTTATTCGTTGATACGGGTTATCGAGTTTGAACAAACAAAATTATACCTATACGATCTCAAAGAGTGATGGATTAACGTTAAATTCTGTAAACGT
>JAUCGB010000114.1 GCA_030377895.1 Anaerolineales bacterium HSG24 | reverse complement strand
GACGACCGTGTTTTTCGCAAAAAACCTGACCAGTATTTGGCTCAGCTTGAAAACCAAGCTCAACAAATCGCCAACTCTGTCTCTTCCGGACTTGACTGAATTTGCTTGGTTACTCTTGCCGTTGGGCCATTAATCTGTATCAGCTTAATCCTGACCAGCCTTTCTCGGAGTTACTGACCGATTTAAGCCATCACGCCGATACCAAATTTTTGCTATTGCGGGTGTTCCAACGACTGGCGCAGTATCCAACTCAATACGAGATACTAGCGCAATTGTCCGTCTATCGCCAAGCAATTCCAGACACATTTTGGGCGGGAGAGACAACGACAATCAACCACCTCCAACAACGCCGTTTGATACAAGTGGACCAATTTCAATGGATTAGTTTGCTTCCGGCTTATCAACAGATTATTTATGATGCGCTTTCTGAAAATAGTCGGCAAATATTCCATGAACAAGCGGCCTATCACCGAGCCAACTTGATGCAGTACACCTCATCAGCCTATCATTTGATTAATGCAGGGCAACCCAATCAAGCCATTGAACAAAGTTATATAAATATTCAATTTGAGATAGAACAGGGGCGCGGTTCAACAATCATGTCATTATTACAGGAGATTGCTACCGACCAGTTAACGGCAAAAAACAAAGATAATCGATATTACATATTAGCTAAATTGGAACAGTTAAGTGGCAACTATGATAAAACCTTGGAGTTGCTACGGATGCCGATTCGACATAGCCCTATTCTAAAAGCCTTAGTTGGTCGCATAAAAGGGGATATATTTGATGAGCGAGGAAAATATCAAGAGGCATATCGAGAGTATCAAGAGGGTTTACAGACGGTAGAAAATTTACTGAACGAGGTGGTTATCTTTCAACGAGGGCTGAGTTGGACCTCACATCGTCAAGATAAAGAGACGGCTTGGGTTGAGTCTGAAAAGGGGCGGTGTGAGATTGATAATTTGCAAGGCTATTTACAAATGCGTCGAGAAAACTATGATCTGGCAAAAAAACTGTTAAGCCAAGCATTGTCAAAGGCCAAAGAATTGAATTATCCTATGGGACAAGCAAAAGCTCATGATAACTTAGGACAAATATATACATTGCAAAACTTTTTCTCTGAGGCAATAGAGCATCTGAAAATGTCTCGTAAGCTATATACTGAAATTGGGTATCAAAGTAGAATCGTCAATTTAAATATGAATATGGCTTGGAATTACCTATTAGCTGAAGAGTTTGAACCAGTGATTGAGTTATGCACTCCGGCTTTAGAGGCTTATCAAAAAATAGGACACCAAGAAGGTGAGGCCATGTGTTGTATTAATCTGGCTGATGCCTATTTAGGATTAGACGACTCAAATCAAGCAATTTACTACGCTTCTCAAGCGCAGGAGATTGAAGCAGTACGAGATGATGCCCTACGGATTTTAGGGCTGGCGTTGGCTCGGCAAGGGGATTTTGTTGAGGGAGAAAAACACCTTCAAATGGCCCTAGATTTTTGTCAGAGTAACGAGATGCAGGCTTGGATTTGGCGTGACTATATGGAACTCTACCTGCGGCAGAATAATATGGATCAGGCCATTTCAGCCAGAGACAAGGCCATAAATCTGTTCACCGAATTGGGTCAGAGCAACGAGATCAAAAAAACAGAGGCTCGTTACACTTCGGTCTCATCTTAAGATATTTCAAACTTAGTACCCGACAGAAAATTTAGTCTGAACTAATTAGCACAGAGTTTCACAGAGGAACACAGAGTTTCACAGAGAAAAAGCGAGTTATTCTTTCCTCTGTGAAGCTCTGTGTCCTCTGTGTTACTGTTTTAACTTTCTCGAAACCAGTTTGTCGGGTAGCAAGTATTTCGAATAGCATTATAGTCTCAGTATATATCAAGGTTTGTCATGTTTAGAGTAGAATTACTAGAATGGGAGAATAAGATTCTCCTATCCCTGAAATTCTGCTCTAAAACGAGCGGCTTGATCGTCAAAATATCTACTCCATTGTCATACCCATAATAGGTACACCGAAATTTTGGGTAGTCTTGCACAAGTAGTGATGGCAGAATCCGGAGTGCCTTGCAAGCAAAGCGAGCTTTGCACTCCTTATCACTATCTTTGCACCACTACCCGATGAGTGAGGGTGGGGATTTGTTGAATCCGTTGGAGTAAGGTAGAATTTTTGTATAGTTCTTTACCAGTTTTGATATTCCCCTGTCAACAGGAGTAATATATATGCTATCGAAAGATCATTTTTCCATGATAACCCGCGTCTCACTTGGTTTATTGTCCCTCGTCGTGTTGATGGTGGCCGCGTTCACTATCTCAATAGTATCGCCGGTCACATGGGGCGAGTTTCCGCCTAACCTCCCTCTGCACTTTGAGGCAAAAATTGCCCATGCTCAGGGTGGGATTACCCTCACCAAAACCGCCAGCCTTAACGTGGTCAACCAAAACCCGACCATGCCCGACCATGAGATTGTCTACGAAATTATCCTGCAAAATGGGCCGATTACCTACACCAGCACAATCACCGACCAAATGGTGTTACGGGATGTTTTACCCGCCGGAACGAGTTGTGTAAACTCTAGCTCAACCAACGATTCAGTCGATTGGGCTGAAAATAACTATATCTGTCTGAGCCAAGGGGTTTCTGTTCATACCCTATTGCCGAATCGGCAGTTGTCACCCAACGAGGTAGTTAAGTTCACCTACAGTGTCGTTCCCACCACCACCGATCAGGCGACTCTGGTCAACGATTTGGTGACACTAACCGGCGGCACGCCGGATGTCTATATCAACCAACCCTTCAACGTACAGACTCTCGTCAACGCGCCTGAGTGGACGATTAGTAAATCGGCTAATGTGAATACGGCCCAATCGGGCGACCAGATTACCTATCAAATTACCGTCCGAAATACGGGGTCAGTGCCGACGTTTGGCTCGTTTCAAATTACCGAGCAGTTGCCCAATAACACGACTTATATCCCCACTGCCAACGGCGGCACTTTGGTGGGAACAACCGTCACATGGGATTTTAACCAAGTGCTGAATGTGGGTCAATCGGTTGATGTTGACTTTACGGTGCAGGTTGACGCTGGCCTAAACAACGGCGATAAAATCGTAAACAGTACCTATTGTGTGTCGGGTGGATATGTACCGGGCCAGACATGCGGTGCGCCAGTCACAGCTACGATTTTTGCCCCAGTCAATATCATCCTACAAAAGACCGCCTCACCCACCCCAGAGGTCGCCGTGGGTGGTTTGTTGACCTATCGGCTGACTTTGGAGAACGATCCGACCTCTGGTAGTAATGTGGTCGGGCTGTTTGTGTCCGATGTTGTTCCAGACAATACCGATTATGAGAGCCATCGGTTTATCAGCGGTCAAGACCCGAATCTTGATCAAGCCTATTTCGACGCATCTTTGGATATAGCAATTTGGGTGATTAATAGTCCGGTCGACTCCGGTGATACAGTGATCATGGAATTAGTGGTGCGGGTGGATGATAATCTGGCGAACGGAGATGTCATTGAAAATAGCACCCATGAAATTCGCCCGTTGCCCGGTACGCCACCTTTCACCATGAATCCGGCCCCGCAACCTGTGACGACTGGGATACGTGGCCCGACCTCGCTCGACATCAGCAAAACCACTACCCGCACGATTGTCCTACCTACCGAACAGATAATTTATACCATAAACATAACCAATGACAGTACCGCAGATGCCACCTCCGGCACAATCACCGAAGTTGTCCCCCAAAATACGACATGGGACTCAGCCGGTAGCACCGCAGGCTGGAGTTGTCCAAGTATCCATGCTGGCACGACATGCACTTATGATTTTGGCAACTTGGCCGCTGACAGTCCCACCAGTGCCACATTTGCGGTGCGAGTCAACCCGGTCGTTTCCGATGAGGTGGATGAAATTATCAACACGGCCATTATTAATTACAGTAGTGCCAACGGCATCCCGCCCGATTTGAGCGACAATCGAGACACCCATCACCTAGACCTAGCCGTGCCGGGGGTGACACTCCTGCCCTCGTTACAGGAGGGGTTTGCCCAACCGGGCAATGTGTTGACCTACAGCCTCGATGTCATCAATACTGGCACGACCGATGAGACAATCCTAATCACTGTGACCAACGGCCTGTTTGTAGCCAGCCCGCAAACCATGTCCTTCTCCTTAGTCGGTGGTGAACGTCGAGAAGTGATCTTCTCAATCAGCATACCCGCTACGGCCGAGGTCGGTTATCGGGATACCACCGGCATTTTGGCGGCCTTAGAAAGCAATGACAATTTGAGCGACATTGCTACCTTCGTCACCACCGTAGCTATTCCGCCCAATTTAGGCATCGTCAAAGGGTTTTACCCCAGCGCTCGGGCCGGAGAGGTGATTACCTACGGGCTGGTTTATATCAATCAAGTGCCGAACAGTGTTGCCACGGGTGTCGTCATCACCGAGACGTTGCCCCATTTCACTACCTACGTCGGAGACCCCAATTTATGGCAACAGATTCCCGGCACTAGAAAATATCGGCATGAGGTGGGAACATTGAGTTTTGAGGGTAATTCGATAATTTTTCCAGTCAAAATTGATGATAATTTACCCGTTTTTACGGTATTTGATAATATTGCAGAGATTGGCGATGATGGTACGCATGGGCCGGAAGAGATCATCATCGACAATAACAGCATGGTCACGACTGTCATCACCGACGGCACGACCAGCCCGCCGACGGGCAACGGGCCGGATATGAGAATCTATACAACCGCGTCGAGCGGTTCATTTGGCCCTGGTGACCAGATTAGTTACAGTTTTATGTTTGCTAATATGGGTACTGCTATCGCTAATGGGGTGACGATTCGGGATACTCTGCCCGACCATACCCATTTTGTTGAGGGAACTCCCACTTGGCGACCGGTCGGCTCTGAGTATTGGTACGACGTGCCGAGTTTGCTCATTTCAAATGGGCCGTCCTATATTGTGACCATGACGGTGCAGGTTGATGATAATTTGCCCGGCAATGTGACGGTCATCACCAACAGTGCCATCATTGTTGATAATGGACACAATGGAGCTGACCTGAATCTAGCCGATAACAGCACCGTTTTCACCAACAGTATCAACAATCCGAACGCACCCAACTTAACCCTGACTAAAACCGATAATAATGTCTCGGTTGAGCCGGGGGATACGCTGGTTTATACAGTAAATTATGGGAATAGTGGCCCGGGAATAGCCAGTGGAGTATTAATTCAGGAGGTTGTTCCGGCTAACAGTACCTTTAATGCCACGGCTAGTTTGTCAGGTTGGGACTGTACTGATGGGGCGGCAGCAGAAGAAATCTGTCGGCATAATGTAGGAACGTTGAGCAGTGGAGCGAGCGGGGTGGTGCAATTTGCGGTGACGGTCAATCAAAATCTGCCTAGTTCTGTGACCTCGATTGGGAACATCGCTACCATTATTGATAGTTTGGGCAATGTCGATTCGGCAGTAAAGGATACGCTGGTCATCAACAACAACACCGCGTCAACCTTAACCCTGACTAAGACCGACAATAATGTCATAGTTGAGCCGGGTGATACGCTGGTTTATACGCTTAACTATGGAAACGGTGGATCGAATACAGTAAGCGGGGTTTTGCTGAGTGAGGTTGTTCCGGCTAACAGTACTTTTAATGCCACGGCTAGTTCGTCGGGTTGGGATTGTATGCATGGGGCGGTGGCGAAATCGGTTTGTCGGTATAATGTGGGAACATTGAACAGTGGGGAGAGCAGACCAATACTGTTTGCCGTGACGATCAATCACAACCTGCCTAGCTATGTGACCTCGATTGGAAATATCGCCACCATCATTGATAGTTTGGGCAATGTTGACTCAGCTGTGGAGGATACTCTGATTAATAGAGCGTTCTACCTACCCCTAATTATTAAACCCGCTCCGATTGATTTATGGGTGGAGCAGGTCGATGTGTCCGACTTAAGCCCCTTCCCCGGTCAGCCAGTGGTGATTACGGTGACAGTACGGAACAATCAGGGTACAGCCGTTCCTAAGTCGTTTTGGGTTGATCTGTATCTATCTATCGACCCGATTACGCCACAAGTCAATCAAAGCTGGAGCAGTTTTGGCCTCAGTCGAGTGCCGTATGGCGTGGTCTGGCGTACCTACGACACCCCCAACGGGCAACGCCTGCTGACCAATCTCATCCCCAACGACCCGTTTGACCCAACTCACAACTACAGCAACTTTATCCCCAAGAACATCGGCACATGGGATAAAACGATGGGCGGTTATCCCATCAATAACCATTTTCGAGAACCCGGGCAATACTATCTTTATGTGTTGGTCGATTCATTCGCCGAAAGTGGCAGTAGTTTGGGCGAAGTGGTGGAACGCAACGAGCAAAATAACCTGTACGGGCCACTCATCATCACCGTGCCGGGCACGCCGAAGCGAGATAGGTCGCCAGCGAGGGATGTGCTGGAACTGCATTATAATGGTGGACGGCCTAGTTTAGGGCCTTAAAATCGAGCCATTATTGATTTTATCCAATTTCAGAATATATTTTAGAACGGTCATCATGGTCACTATTTTGATCTACTCATCAACTTAACGTTTGTAGTAGGCGATTTATCACCCTCCTTGCTACCCGACAAACTGGTTTCGAGAAAGTTAAAACAGTAACACAGAGGACACAGAGGGACACAGAGCTTCACAGAGGAAAGAATAACTCGCTTTTTCTCTGTGAAACTCTGTGAAACTCTGTGTTAATTAGTTCAGACTGTCGGGTACTAAGTCGCCCTCTGAGGCAACTACGAACTTCTTAAGTTGATGATCATGGTCATCGGATGAGTTCTCCAAATGATGACCCAGACAGTCCTAAAAGGAGTCAAACAGATCATGAAAAAACGCAAAGCCGCGGCCGACATCTTCAAAGAGCAGAATGTTATGCTACAACACACTCCTGAGCCGCTTGAAGAAGAAAAAGAGGAAATTTTTAGTGCGGACAACTATATTCAGGATACCTCTCCATCGGTTCCACCACCCGGCGCGTCCGATAGTGGCCTCAAAAGCTCTGAGGAGTTACAACTGGAAAAGGAACCGATAAAAGTTCGCGAAACCGGCTACTGGTGGTGGAGACGGATTATCATTCCGCCAAATGTCTATGTGGTGCATACCCGTATCGGTCGTGACCAGCCTGTTACCATCGGCTTGGGGGTCTCCTTTCGCTACAACCCCTACACCGATGCCTATCTGGTGGTGCCAGCAGCCATGCAGACCATCGGTGTAGTCGCCAACTGCATCACCAAAGAGAAGCAGGGGATCAACATTTTGGCCTACGTGCAATGGCAAATTGACGATTTTGCCGTCGCCTATCGCAAACTCGATTTTTCTGATAGTCGTGATCCGTTGGGCATAGTGAACGCTCAGTTGCGGGAACAGGCCGAGGCCGCGATTAAGGATAAAATCGCCACTATGAGCGTCGAGGAGGTGTTAACCGATAAAGCACCGATTATCGAGGAGTTAACCGCCCGCTTAAAGGCAGTTACTGAGGGTCGCACCCTAGAGGTGAAGGTCACAGACGAGGGGTTAGGCATCAAAATTGTCACCGTCCAGATTCGGGAGGCGTTGGTCAGCTCGCAAAAACTGTGGCAAGATTTGCAAGCACCATTTCGGCATCAACAGGAAAAAACGGCTCGCATCAGCCATCTGGATATGCAGAACGAGATTTGGCAGAAAGAGCTAAAAAGTCGCCAAACCACCGAAACCAGCGAAGCCGAAACGCTGGTCGAGATTGAGCGGATTAAACAGAGTAAACAAACCGAAGCCCTAGAGCTAAAGTTGACCGAGCAGTCGATCCGTTTTACCAAAGAGCAGGAAAACGAGCGGGAAAAGCTCCAACTCGAAGAGCAAACCACCGTCATCCGTCGCGAGTCGGATCAACGGTTGGAGACTCAATCTACCCAAATTGAGCAAGAACGCAAATTGCGCGCCTTAGCGCGTGAGAACGAAGAGAAAATTCAAGCGGCCCAGTTGGCGGCAGAGGCCAGTAATCGTCAAGCCTCGCTCCAAACCGAACAAGCTCTGCATGCCCTTGCGGAAGAGAATCGCCTCGCCATCTCGAAACTTGAGGCTGAGCAACAACGCCTCGCCCGCGAAGAGACTATCAAAATGCAAGAAGTGGCCCTCAACATCCAACTCCAAGCCCAACAAGATGCGCTGGCCGAGCAGATTTTAGAAGCTCGCCTGACGCGGAAACAAAAAGAGCAGGTTACAGACTTGGCTCACGAAAGGGAGACTCAGCAACTTAAGTTGACTTTACGGGAAAGCGAGGCTGAGATTGCTCAATTGGAACAAGCAGTTCGCAACTCAATGAGCGAGGCTGAGTTAGTTAGTCAACTGATTGCTAAATTACCGGAGATCGCCACACAACTACCAGAGGTGCATGATCTGAAGGTGGTGCAAACTGGCGGTAACGAAAATATATTTAACAGCCTGCCCGTTTTTTTAGCCCAAATGATGGCTGTAGCCGAAACGATGGGATTGTCAGGATGGAGGAAGGAGGAGGGAGGATAGAGCTTGGGCCAATTCCCGACCGACTGCCATCACTTCAACCTCCTTGATTGCCTCATCAAATGTCATCCAAGTCGTCGCTTGCTACCCGACAAACTGGTTTCGAGAAAGTTAAAACAGTAACACAGAGGACACAGAGGGACACAGAGCTTCACAGAGGAAAGAATAACTCGCTTTTTCTCTGTGAAACTCTGTGTTCCTCTGTGAAACTCTGTGTTAATTAGTTCAGACTAAATTTTCTGTCGGGTACTAAGAGTCGTCATCCATTTCGTCCATGTTAAACAGACGGAGCGATTCGTTGAACACGGCCAACTCTTCCAAGGCTTCTTCGGCAGCGGTGACAATTGCTTCGTTGTCCCACTCCAAACATGTCTCAAGAGCATCCCGCGCCACCGAGCCACCAATCTGACCTAGCGTGGCGACGATGACCTCTTGCACTTCGATATCGGGGTCATTGTGCAGGATGCTGATCAGCTTAGGCAGTGCGTCGATGCTCTCCAACTCACCGCAGGCCCGAGCGGCCTCAAAACGGAGGGCCGGGCTAGGGTTGTCCAACTCCTCAAGTACGCGGGGAATCCAACGAGAATCGGCGTTGCGGCCCATGGCAAACACCGCGCTGACCTGCATGAGGTCATCCTCATCATAATAGGCCGCTTCGATAATTTTACACACCTTCTCCGCGCTGGAGAAGGCAATCGACTCGACCGCTCGTCGACGCACCTCAACATCTTCCTTGGTGTTATTGATGGTCTCCTGCAATTTTTGTTTGGCAAGTTTAGCGATGGTGGGGTCAATCTCCTCAACCTCACCGTAGTAGATGAACTGGCCCAAGGCAATCGCGGCTGCGGCACGGGTCATGACCGCCTCATCGTGACCTAATATTTGCCCGAATAGTTTAACCAACACCGGATCATGGCTTTCCCATAATCCTTGAATGGCCGCAGTACGAACCTTACTATCGGTGTCGCTAAGGGAGATGAAAAAGATGGGCGAGAAGTCAACCTCAAAGTTGGACTCGCTAATCTCAACCATAGCTCGCATGATTTCTTGGCGACGGGAAACAGGTATGGTCGGCCATTGGATTTGAAATGTCTCCCACTGAGGCCGACTCATCTTGGATAAGTGATATACCTCAGCCAACTTCAATTGAGGTCGGCTGGTAAGTTGATCTAATATCTGATTGAAATTTATCATAAAAAAGACACTATGCGTGAAATGTGATTTCACATTTCACGTTTTTGCGTTTTCACGTCTATTGTTGCCATAAGAACGATAGCGTATCGCTCACGTCACTCACGGCTCGGCTAATCTGTTGACCGCTTTCATTTTCGCTTACTTCTTCAACATAGACGAACCATTCATATTTGCGTCCGGTAAACTCGTCGGCCTTGCCCCAATATAAATCGGGAGGCACAACCCAGAAATTTTCTTTGACATTGGTGCCGCCATAACCGAATTGACCGTCCTGTCGCCAAGACATCCGCACCGCGTAAAAATCATCAGGGCCTAAGACTCCTTGTGTTTCCCAACGTAAAATCAACTCTTGGTCTCGGCCAAACAGCTTACCATCATCAGGCCCTAATAAAACTGGCTTGACAAAGCGGGGCGTGGGGGTTGGAGTCATCGTGGGCGTAGGGGTATGAGTCGGGGTGAAGGTGGGCGG
>JAUCGB010000113.1 GCA_030377895.1 Anaerolineales bacterium HSG24 | reverse complement strand
CGGAGCCGGAGTCATAGTCGGACGCTCAAGCACTGTTTTTCCGGTGGCCTCAGTTCAGGCACAAGAAGAGATTCCACCTGAGCTTCAGCCATTTTTTGAGGTATGGCATATTGCCAGCACCTACTTTATCGACCAAGAGAAACTTGACTATACACAAATGACCTACGGAGCGATTAACGGGGTGTTAAAGGTTTTAGGCGACGAGGGTCATACTCGTTTCCTGCCTCCGCAACAAGCGGAAGCACAGAAAGAAAGTATTTCGGGTAAATTTTATGGTATCGGAGCGACTGTAACGGTTGAGGAGGGGTATCCGGCAATTATTGCCCCCATCTCCGATTCTCCCGCCGAGCGGGCCGGTATTCAGGCTGGAGATTTGATTGTCGGGGTCGATGGCATCGACATGTTCGAAAAGCCCCTAAACGAAGCGATTGGTCTGATTAAAGGGGATGAAGGAACAGAGGTCGTGCTGACGATCTTGCGTCGTAAAACGGGCGAAGAATTGGAAATTCCGATTATCCGGGGCGAAATCAAAAGCCCAGCAGCCAGTTGGATTATAATTCCAGAGACCGATATTGGCCTAATCTACATGAGCCAGTTTAGCGCAAACTTGGAGAATAATCTAAAACAGGCGATTGCCGAACTTAAGGAGCAAGGTGCGACGCGGTTGATTGTTGACGTGCGTAACAATCCCGGTGGCCTGCTCGACCAAGCCATCGATGTAACCAGCAATTTTTTGGTTGAAGGAAATGTTTTGTTAGAGGAGGATGCACAGGGGAATCGGAAAGAGTATGCCGTTCAGCCAAACGGAATCGCCCCCGACATCCCGTTAATCGTGCTGACCAATCGGGGGTCGGCCAGTGCATCGGAAATCTTCTCCGGCGCGTTACAGGATCATGACCGAGCCACCGTCATCGGCGAGACAACTTTCGGCACCGGCACAGTTCTGCAACCGTTTGATCTGTCGGACGGATCAACCTTGCTCTTGGGAATTAGTCAGTGGCTCAGTCCGAAAGGTCGCTTGATCCGGAAACAGGGCATTGAGCCAGACATTATCATCGAACTACCCCCTAATGGCCGTATCCTAGTGCCGGGCGCAATCAGAAGCATGACTCCAGCGGAGATTGCCATCAGTCGAGACAGCCAACTGTTGCGAGCCTTAGAGGAGTATGATGCCCGACCCGAAATCAACATGGGGTCAGCTAACCAATATTGGGAGACATTGCAGTTGGTTCGGTAAGGCCTTGCAAGTCGCAAAGAGTTTGGGCATGGTTCATTACCCGTTGAGTTTGCTTTACAAATAAAACCATTGTAGGTGACGCTTGTAGCGTCACTAGTTTGCTTAATAAACGCCGTAATACCTCAAGCAATACAGGCGAACGATTATTCTGACGCTAACGGAATCTTTGGCGGGAACACTACAGCGGATACTTCAAAACTCAATGGATACCTTTCGTCAATAACGAGGCTTTTCTGTTGTTTGCAGTAATTGTATGCGAATAAAATCCATCCGTTACGTAGTTAAGTATCCGTTGTAGTGTTGATTTTGGCTAAACCAAAGAAAAAGTTAGCATCAGCGATTATTGTCACGCTACAAGCGTGACCTACATCGTCAAGAAATTTGTAAAGATGATTTGGTCTATTTTGAACCATGTCAACAAGAGTACCTCATCGACAAACTTTTTAGATTAAATCAAAGAGCAATACTCCCTATTTAGGAGTATTGCTCTTTTGTTTTTAGTTATAGGAGTAACGACAGGCTGGAAGTCTGCGCTCCCAATCCATCCCTATTCGAGTTCAGTTGGTCTTGAGGTGGAATCGAGGCTACAGTAGCCCTCGACATCCACGCGATTACTTAGCTCTGGATTTGCTGGGCGACCATTTTCAGAGGCTCGCATCTGATAACGAAGCTGGTAGCGAACATTTGGCCCGTATCGCTGACATATATTCTGGTCGATATTGCTGATACTGGCCGCACCATTGGCTTCACCTTCACCACCGACAGGTTTCTCTATCGTTTCGGCAAATCGCCATTCAGTGGTTTCGTAGCAATGCCCCTTCCAGCCCATGACTGAATCGACCACCGGACAGTAGGTATATCGACTTTCGACATACAGGTCAGCATATAAGAGCATGTCGCTGACGTTCGGGTCAAAATGTCGCCATTCAATCCGAGTGACATCTTGAGGTAGGCTCGAAGAGATGGTCAGATTATTGCTCTGCGTGCTAGGCCCAGAGATAGCTCCAGAGACGGACACGTTCAGGACAAACTGATCCTCATAACGGGGTACGCCTCGTGCCTTAATCTGAGCCGGAACGGTACAGGAGCCATTATCAGCATAAAGGGTAATGCCGTAATCGCCCAACTCTTCGATGGTGTAGCTGGCTCGGTCGGTACTATTGGTGGTCGAGGCGGTGTCGATACGCCCCGTCGGACTTTCAAACACAATGTCAAAATTGGTGGCGTTGATAATTTGCCAATCAAGTGTAACCACATCACCCACTTGCACATCAACCTCAACAGGGCTGGTGGGATTATAGACATAGTTATACAGATTACCCGTGCCGCTGACTCGGAAATAGTTGATGACCGGCGCGCCATACACCCCAAACTCACAATCTCGGACGGTTTCCAAGGTCACACCCATAATCGGGCCAAAGAATACGCCATGCGGATCACGCATGCGCCAATAGCTTTGATGAATCCCCGGTGTGGTCGGAGCTTCCATAAGAATCTCTAACACCGCCGTCTGATTTGGTTTACCATCTGGAACCACTAACTGCTCTCGACTGATAACGGTATTACGGCGAGGTGGCTCGGTGGGGAAGACCGAATCGAAGGCCACGCCGCCCGACCCCATCGCTCGTCCACCATAAAAGGCTAATTCGTACCCCGGGCCCCATGTACATGTACCAACGTTCTGCACTCGCCAAGCTCGATGAATCGTCGTTCCGCCAACGGTTTTGCCCGGTACTTCGTCCGGTTCCGCGATGAAGACTCGGCGGCTGGTATCGGTGGTGTAAACACCAATATATTCCGCGGCGTTACAAACCGGCGGGCCAAAGTTATTGAGCTGTTCTTGGGTTGGCCCCGGTGGAACTCCCGGCGCAGGCGGTGGAGGCGGGTAGTAAGGTACGGATGTCGGCTGGGCGACTGTTTCCTTAGAGACGGTAATTTCGACGACATCCCCGATAGGCACGTCTTCCGCCTCACCCGAATCCTCTGCCGGGTTCGGTTCGGGGGTGGCTTCTTGAGCGGCCCCAAAACTGGCTATTTCAGCTTGTGGGTTGTTGGCAGGTTCTACATCAGGCATAATTGCCATAGCCCGTGATTCAACAATTTCCACCTGTCTGATTAAATCGGCTAGGATTTGCCCTTCGTTATTCCATGCTCGTACCTTAATGGTATAGGCTCCAATCTGTTGCGGATACCATTCCTGCAAGGTCATCCCATTGTTAGGCGTATCGGCCCGAATGAGTTGTTCATTAATATCATGCTCACCTTGAATCCATAGCTCAACATTGGTGACGTTTTGCGCGGTGGCATGGCTACTTTGTACCTGTACGGCACTGCCGAGTAAAATTTGGCGACCATCTTCGATTGGCGAGAGGATGGCGCTCTCCTGCGGTAAAGATTGAGGCGTATCCGGTTGTGAATTACCCGCATTGCAGGCTGTTATTAACAACATAAATGTTAAGGCTGTTAATAACAGGCCTCCCCTAAAGTTTAAAAATTGATTCATAATCTGACTCTACCTCCTAAAGGTTTTTATAAAACGGGAGTAAGGGAGTAGGGGGAGTAAGGGCAAGTCTACTTCCAACTCCCTACTGCCACTACTTCCCTACTCCCACTACTTCCTATTCAATATCAAAACTAATGGTTTCAGATTCTGCCTGTTCGCCCTGTTTATTGTAGCCGACCACCTTTATCGCATAATGGCCGCGTTGGGTGGGGATGATAGTTTGGGCGGCGCTGAAAGTGGTTTGATTAAAAGGGGCTGCTTGGCTGTCTAAAATGAGATTACTCTCGCCGGTTGGCAACTGTACCGCGTACAACTCTACATGGGATACGCCTTGGCTATCCTCGGTGCGAGACTGTACGGTTATGGCTTTGTTAATCGGTAGTGGCTTATCTGGCGCTCGAACTAACAGCCATGTTCGTAGAGCAGGTGGTTTCTCAGACACCTCTTGGTGAGGACTACAAGCCATAAATAGCCCTAAGCTGATTAATAGCAACACCACCAAGCTGATATAAGGCCCCGTAATTCGGTAGGCTTTGTTTGATGGTGTAGCCTGCGGTAACGGCTCGGTAGCCGTCTTTGAGGCGGCTTGAACAATATTGGTTTGATGATTGTTATTTTCTTTTTTCATAGGCATAACTCGTGTTGTGTAGCACGATCTTTAGATCGTGCCTAAAAATACAGACCTCAGCTGTGCAAACTTTGGCTCATGGACTTATATCGGTAATTTGCTTGTTGACATAATGATAAACTGTTTGATTATAACATAAGATTTATACGATGTCACGCACCCCTAAAAAAATCGGTGATGATGCCCCATTAACAATTGACTGATGCGCTTACCATGTCATTCCGAGTCGAAAACGAAAAATCCCTCAACTGATATATAAGATTGAGGGACTCTCCACTTCGCTACACTCAGAGTGAATGATGAATAAAGTTGTGGTATAATAAACACCATGTTCAAAACATTTCCTCCCCCTAATTTTATAATCACCGAATCGGCCGTGACAGGGATTGAGGTTTATCAGCCTGCCCCCGAAGATGAAATCCAAGAACGGCCTGTGGTTGAGTTTAAATGTCCACAATGCATGGCTGCCACCGCCTACAGTGCCACCGACGGTGGGTTGACCTGCACCCATTGCGGCTACTACGAACCGCCTTCGCAAGAGGTGGTCGGTAAAGGAGCCGAGTCGTTTGATTTCAGCGCAAAAAATCTAAAGCGGGCCGCGCATGGCTGGGGCACTAACCGTAAAGAGCTACAGTGCCAAAACTGTGGGGCATACACCTCTGTGCCACCCGACTCGCTGACCCACACTTGCCCCTTTTGCAACTCCAACAATGTCATTCAACGGGAGGCTCCGCATGATTTATTGCGTCCTCGGTTTGTGGTTCCGTTCAAAATTGAGGCCGATCTCTGTATCGAGCCGGTTCTGGAGTGGCTGGTCAGTAGTTGGATGACTCCCGGCAAGCTAAACGAGATGGCCTCAGTCGATAGTTTTACTGGCATTTACCTGCCATTTTGGACGTTTGACTCCACTACCCAAGCGAGTTGGAGGGCCGAAGTGGGGCATACCAAAACAGAAAGTTATTACTCAAACGGTAAACGTAAGACCCGCACCAAAACTGTTTGGAAATGGGAATCGGGTAAGGTCAAACTCAATCATGATGATCTGCTCGTACCTGGAACCAATCGGTTGAGCAAACTGCTTCTCAATCGCTTGCGAGACGGCTTTGATACGAATGCTCTGGCCTTGTATGAGCCACAATATTTAGCCGGTTATCAAGCCCAAGCCTACGACATTCAGTTGGAGGAGGCTTGGGAAACAGGTCGGCATGAAATGCGAGAGGCAACTCGGCAAGGCTGTCGAGACCAAGCCAGCACTTCTCAAATTCGTAACTTTAGCATGAATCTAAAATTTAAGGACGAAAACTGGCGTTACATTCTCCTACCGATTTATATTGCCACCTACAGCTACGGCGACCAAAATTATCAGGTCATGGTCAATGGACAAAGCGGGTTGGTGTCGGGACAACGTCCGGTGGCTTGGTGGAAGATTTGGCTGGCTAGCACAGGCATGGTCACGCCGGGTATTTTACTCTGCTTATTGGGAATTGCTACCCTAATTTTTGGTGGGGTGGGCTTGCCGATTGGTGTATTTGGCTTTGTTGCGCTTGTTTTCGGCTTGATTGGCGTGGCGTGGCTAGTTGGTCAAGCTGACGCGTTGGATGATATTTAGGTGTGAAGAGCGAGGAATGAGGAGTGAAACGTAAGGCTTCAGAGGCAATCACGTTTCACTCCTCACACTTCGCGTTTCCAATATTTTACCATGTCAAAAAACAATAACGATTTAACCAACAAGTTAGATTTAATTTGGGGAACCGATGTTGAGGCGGTGTCGTGCGAGGTCTGTTATCGGAGTTATCTGTTGCCCGCTACAGATAATCAGCAGAGTTGCCCCTACTGTAATGGTACACTGGTCTCTTTGGCCGAAGTCGATAGTGACGGTCAAAAAAGCGAGTTGAACTATTCGCAACCACCAGAATTGTGTATTCCTTTTGCTGTTGATCCAGATTCGCTTAAGAAGGCACTCAAAACCTTTGCCGGAAGCGGCTGGTTTGCTCCCGGCGACCTAACCAGTAAAAATCTGCGGAAACGGATCCAGCCTCTCTACATACCGCGCTGGCTGGTCGATAGCGAGGTGCAAGCCCTGTGGCAGGCCGAGGTCGGCTTTAACTACAAGGCGATTACCCATCAAGATAAGTTTGATGATCATACCGGCGGTTGGAAATCGAAACAGGTGACAGAAACTCGGGTTCGATGGGAAGCGCGAGTGGGCAAACTCCAGCGCAATTACGACAATGTCAGCGCTCCGGCCTTAGAGCAAGAGGAACTGCCAACTAGTCAGTATGACTTAAAATCGGCACGACCATACAAACCGAGCATGTTACGCCAAGGGCTGGTTATGCTCCCCAATCGCTCGCCCGACGATGCATGGCCGGAGGCCCTGCCGGAGTTCCAAAGTCGGGCGCAAAAGGAGTGTCGGCGGGCTTGTCAGGTCAAACATTTTCGAGATTTTCGCTGGCAAGCGGACTATACAAACCACAACTGGACGCTTTTGCTTCTGCCCCTCTACGTGACTTACTATCTGGATGATGATAAAACTCCGCAACAGGTCTTTTTGCATGGTCAAACTGGTCAATTACAAGGCACGCACCGAGCCTCCATGCAAAAAGCGCGACAAGTGGCCAGTATCATTGTGGCTGTCGCTACGGTGATATTTGTCTTGAGTATGCTGGTCGGTTTCTTCTCGGTAGTTGCTCCGCCCTTGATCATGGTGGCGATGATCGGTCTGTTTACGGCCATGCTGGTCGGCCTTGGAGCGGTGATTCCGCTGTCGATTGCGTGGTTCAATCGGTAGTTTTGTTACCTATTGACTGATAACGTCTCATGTCATTCCGAGGTGTAGCGAAGCGGAACCGAGGAATCTCAAGCGAAAAACTAACACAGAGTTGCACGGAGGTTTACGGAGTTGCACAGAGGAAAAACAAAAGAACTTAAAAGCTTTCTCTGTGTAAAATCATAACACCGAGCTACACAGAAGGTTGAGATTTCTATTCTCCTCCAAGGTATGTATTTCTCCTATGTGCCCGAATGGGAGGTGTTGGAAAGAACGGTAAAATAAAGGGATATTTATGGCTAAACTACCTCAACGAGGCCCTGAACATGTGCTTGAAAAAACCTCCAAGCTGTATTTTGAAAGAGAAACTCCCTCTGGTTAGTTCGGCATAGTTTAATTGATGACCCTGACGGTTTAGAAATCGTAGATCGAATGAATCGCGCTCGGTCAGGTGGTTGGAATGTTCCGGCATGGATGGATGATTTTGCTTAAAAAATGATGCGAATGAATCAACCAGCCCCGAGAGCGGGTTTTGGTTTGGGCGGGGAGCATGGTAAAATCCAAGTCACATCAATGAAGGAGGTCGGGCATGACCATAAAAACAATCACCTTAACTATTCCCAATGAGTTGTATCAGCAGATTACCCAGGTGGCTCAAACCACCAATCGACTTATTCATGAGTTGTTAACCGAAACCATAGAACGAGCATTTCCTCGGGTTCACATCAATCCCAACCGTCAGGCCATGGAACAGGAGGTTACAGCTTTCGAGAGCTTACATGCAACCTTGTGGCAACAATACCCCCACCAATACGTCGCCCTTCATCAAGGAAAAGTGATTGACCATGATCCCAAACAGTTGGCTCTGATTGAACGGATCGACCAAGCCTATCCGCAAACAGCAGTCATATTAATTCGACAACTCCAACCGCAACCGCTCCAACCATTAAGGTTTCGTTCTCCTCGGTGGGTTAAGTGACCGATGAACGTTCAAACCTTTACCTATAGTTCAAAGTATGAACCCTCTGCACCAGTTGTAGAAATCATGGTCTGTAAAACAGGCCAAACAGACAATGGCGTTGTTTTATCGGCCTTGATAGATTCCGGAGCAGACGCGACCATGTTGCCAATCACAACCTTACAGACCATTGGGGCGCGTTATGTAGAAACTCGGCAGATGCGTGGCGTTACAGGTGTTGCCCTAACGGTTGATTTGTATGTGGTAATGATTCAAATTGGGCGGCAGGTTATCCATGCCATTCGGGCCGTTGCCACCCAAGATGATGAAGCAATTATTGGGCGAGATGTGTTGAACCAGTTGGTTGTCACCTTGAATGGTCCAGCTGAGGTTACGGAGATGTCATTTTATTAACGTATGAATCAACCAGCCCCGGCTCTCGGATGAGAGTCGGGGCTGGTTTTGTTTTGGTAAGGGAATATCAAAGGGTAGGGCGTAGAAATCTCACTCCTCTATCAAGGCCGGAATATCAGCCTCCTCAACCACAACAGGTTGATTGGCCTTGACCTCGTAAGACAGCAGATCATCCTTCGTTAAAAAGACCTCTTTGTTACCATGACAATCGTTACAAGTGAGAGATCGCCTACTACAAACGTTAAGTTTAATAACTTAAGGAACGCATAATTTCCAGTTGATTTCAATTAAATCGGGGTTGGTAATATTGGCAAACGAGTCATCAGTCGCATGCATTTTGTTTGTAGCTTCCACAATTTTGTTATATGCCATTATATCATCTAAATATTTTTCAGCGATTTCAGAAAGCATATCACTATACTGCACCATGTATATTTGCTGACAAGAAGAGTCAGTAGCTAGTTGACTCGGTTCTTCAGTAGCACTTTCCTCAACAGTTTCTTCCGCAACACTTTCTTCCGTGACACTTTCCTCAGTTGTTTCTTCGATAGCAGTTTCAGCAGTAGTTTCTTCATAAACAGCATTGACCGCCGTGCCTTCTATGGGATAATCACGCCAGTTTTGCGGGTCGGTAATATCAAAATGTGTGATTTCAGAATCGGTTGTCCAGCCACATAAACCATGCAAGGCTACCTTAGCATCGTACCCCATCATGTTCAGAATTGCTACCACTTGCGAACTAGTAAATCCTAGATAACAACAGATTACGATTGGCTGATCTGTGGGCAACTTCGACAAATTTTCTGCCGAGGCAAACAGTTCCCAACGAGGAATATTGACCGCAGTAGGTACATGACCTTTGGTATATCCTTCGGGCCACTGTAGGCTAAGTACAAAGGGATTATTATCGGAGTCATCATCGATCAAAATATCATTCAAATCACATGGCTCAATTGTCGAATAAGTATCCCGCTCGGAAGCAAGATAATCATTGGCAGCGGCTATGATTATCTCTTCAGTGGTACTGCCCGATACATCCAATTCAGGAAACTGATTTGTTGGTTCAACTGTATAAGCTTGAGTATCAAGGAGATATCCACCTTCTTGGGTGCAGGGACAATCAGGGTCAAAGTGGTCGGGAATAGCCACCTTATTTTGTGTCCAGCCCTCAAGTCCATAAAACAAATCGAGGGTGTTATATCCCAACAAATTCAAGATAGCTGAAATTTGTGCCGAGTGGACATCATGGTTGCAGTAAACCACCACTAGCTTATCTTTTGGGATTTGCGTTTGCAATTGTGCTACATCAGTAATTTCATCCCATGGAATATTGATAGAGTTAGGTATGTGTCCTAATTCGTACTGCTTACTGGTTTGCACACTAAGCACGAACGGGTCATTAGTCTGATCACCGTCATGCAGTATGGCATACAAATCATCGGAACTCATCCGATATTGACGGTCTTCATAAGGGAAATAATCCGCCACCGCTTGCCGAAGAACATCTAAATCAGCGGGGGGGCCTTCTGCTAGTACAGGCATAGAAAGAGCATTGGTTATTAGAACCAATATTGCTATAAAGTATATTTTTGTTAAATTATTCATTGAAAAAACTCCTTATAAAGTAATATAAACTCTTTAAGTACAGGACAAAACTTCAATAGCCAGCATCACACGGGGATAAATCCCTGTGCTACAGAACTGCGCCCTATAAATAGGGCTTACTATGCCGCCCTAGCCTGATTTATCAGGCGTTGTTTTATAGC
>JAUCGB010000020.1 GCA_030377895.1 Anaerolineales bacterium HSG24 | reverse complement strand
GAATCTTATGACAATTATTTTTGATACTTACACTGTTCCCGATAAGGGAAAAGTTGATTTTAACATTAGCCGATCATTTGAGATAAAAATAACCGCCAAAGAAGCACAACGTCTGGTTGACCGTTGGGCCACGACAGAGCTAAAGATAGAACGCGCCATCGGCCAGACGTTGCAACATATCATCAAACTGTACGCCGAGCAAAAAGAGGCTCGCACGCGGCAACAGAGCTTGCGGGATGAAAATGCCGAACTCAAACGACAGGCCAAGGCCATGCAGTATCAGATTGACGCGTTAATCGCACACACTGACATGCCGCTCGATCAAAAGCCGAAACCCAAGCGGGGACGAAAAACATGAGGCGTGAAACGTAAGGTTCAGGTATCTGATTTACGCGTTCACGCTACGAGCCACAACAACAAAATAGAGCTAAATGTAAGGCGCAGGTTAGCCCCTGCGTCTTATTCTTTATAATACGATTGAAATAGGATTTGGGCAAAAATTGAGGATGATTTTGGTTCTACGCTTCTACTACAATTTCAGTACCCGTTTTAGCCTTACTAAGCCATTTTGTCGGGTAGCAAGTCATTTATGACACGCGTTCCATGCCCATTTTCTTTGACAAAATTTCAGCCGTGTGTTAAGTTATCAGGAATTCAACGGAGCGACATCATCTTGACGGGTCAGAGAAAAAGAACCATGAAAAAACTATTACAACATGAAAACTATCATTGGAATTTAGATGGCATTGAATTTGCCATTGAGGAACGTGTTGGAGCACCTGAAAATTTTATTGGTCGAGTGGAAGAATTAGAATATCTGTATGGCTGGACTAGTAGAATCCAACAGAAACTCAGTAAAAGCACTGCCTTTTTAGGGCGGCGCAAGGTCGGTAAAAGTCTGATTCTGGAGCGGTTGTACAATATCTTATATAGCGAACAAAAAGGATTGATTCCGTTTTATTATGAGTTTACCGAGGGAAAGCGGGATGGCAAAGAATTTTACCGAGATTTCACGACTCGGTTTTATATGCAGGTTGTGGGTTATTACACGAGAGATATTAACTGGATACGCCGAGCTGTTGATAAGAAAAAACCACTGGTTATGAAAGCTGTTTTGCAAGAAGTCGAGCAACTTGAATTTAAGTACAAAGATATTATTGTGTACGAGTTTGAGGATTGTTTGCGTACCATGCAAACGAATCTCCCACCCTATGAATATGTAATATCAGCTGTCGCCGCGCCAGCTGGCTTCGCCACCACCCTTGCTGTTGAAGATAAGGTGGTGCAGATGATTGATGAGTTTCAATATCTGAACAAGCATATTGATGCTGGTGTGGTGGACAAGCCTTGCATGGCCTACATGTCCACTGCCGAGAGCAAAGTTGCTCCCTTGCTCATCACCGGCTCGCTGATGGGTGTCGTCTCGGAAGATTTGATGCGCTGGTTGCCTCATCGTTTCAGAACAATTGGTGTTCCCAAAATGAAAACCGAAGAATCACAAGAGATGACCCTGAATTATGGTCATATCTACGGGCATAACATTACACCCGAAATCGCAACCTACATTGACTACGTCACCAACGGTATTCCCGGTCGTATCTTGGAACTTTTGTCACCTATAATCGGCAAACCAACCATTAACTCAATAGATGATGTGGATCAGGCATTGGAGTATGAGGTGGGTCTATTTGGCAGTATCAAACATGACTGGGATGAATACCTGTCGATGGCAATGGATGAGGTGAATGATGTTCACATGAGGCGAATTACCTATTTTTTATGTAAAAACGAAGGAACTCGCTATTATCCGAGTGAGCTAAAAAAGGCCATGTCACTGGATATAGATGATCGACAACTTCGCAGAGAATTGGAACTACTGTTCAAATACGATATTATCGAGCTAAGAGGGGGTCGTTATGGTGGGGTGTTTGACCGGACATTGAAGAAGGTGTTGATGGTTAATTATGCTGATCTGTTTAACTTGCCGGACGAAGATTTTGATGTCTATTTCAAGAATGATAACATGTTGGACTACTTGAAGGAACGGGCCGAGCGATTGGAACTGAGCTTGGCTGAGGCAGAGAAGCTACGTAATAAACTGAATGTGTTAAGAGGACATCATAACGATTTGAAGGGAGATTATTATGAACGAGAAATACTTTTACGTTTGATAAAGGGTATTATTGACGGTGATGGTGGTTTGGTAGAAGGTATCAGCGTCACCGAGTTTAATGATAATCTTGGCTATCACCTGATCACAGGTGAGGAAATAGATATTGTTCTTGACGGTGAGCAGGTGGTGATTATGGCCGAATGTAAGAACTATGCCGCCAAGTATCTCTATAAGATAACGGAAAAAATGGTGGATGAGTTTGTGGACAAAGCCAACCGGCTTCATCAAGCCGATTTTGCAAAAAAGGAACTGCGGTTGGGTTTCTTTAGCAAACATGGCTTTCAGAAAAGTCTAGCTGACTATTTGGCGAAACGCGGTATTATCTTTTTTTAGGCCATATAATGTGTCATCAAGTCAATTAGGTTCTACCCTCCGCAGTACCGCCCGCACCGGACAACCGTCGCCCCCTTCCAGCTTAAGGGGCAGGGCCATTAGTTCATACTCACCGTCCGGCACGTCGGCTAACATCAATCCTTCCAAAATAATAATCCCATTTTGTTGCATGGCATAATGTCCGACCAACCCGTCCTTGCCTTCAAAGGCATCGACGGAGGGAGAATCTGTACCAAATAGTCTGATATTATGTTGCCCCATCAAGTCAATCAGTTCGAGTGATGGGTAGACAAACTGTTCGTGGAACTGGTCAACTGGCTTATGGCTGGCCGGAGAGTGGATGAGCAGGCGTTCCACCGTTGACCAGTCTAGGTTGGGGAAATCTGCCAGAACAAGTGGGCCAGATTCCTGGCTGACCGTAATCAACGTAGCTGGGCCGATGAATATATCGATTGGCAGTTGGTCGATGGACTGTTCATCAGCCACAAAATGGAGTGGCGCATCAACATGGGTGCCAAAATGACTGCTAAAGGTTAGTTCGCTGACATTTACGACCTCTCCTCGATCCATGTCAGCCACTTTGGGCGCAGAGAATATTGAGTCGCCGGGCCAAACGGCTAGGCGACTATTGATGGTACGGCTGATGTCGTAAAATTTAGGCTTCATTTTTCTCATCCTGTGATTGGATCAACATTTTCCATTCCCCTTTTTGTACCACCTCACCCTTCTGGTTGATAACTTTTGCCGCAAAGGTAACAAAACCACCGCCCATGCGTCTCGCTTGTTTGGTCGCGACCACATTCGTCTCGACATGGATAGTATCACCAATGAACACGGCTTGGCTAAATTTCCAATTCAATTCCCGAAAGGCCAAGGTAGTTCCATCAATAAAGCCTTGTTGCACCGCCAATCCGGTGGCAATTGAGGCGACTAACATGCCATGAGCAATTCGTTGTCCATACAAGGTTTCTTTGGCGGCGGGCGCGTTAGTGTGAATAAAGTTGAAATCGCCAGATAATCCGGCAAAATTGACGATGTCGGTTTCGGTAATCGTTCTAGCACTGGTGTTGAGTTCTTGCCCAACCTCGAACTGTTCAAAATACATGCCTCGTACAATTAGAGTCATTGGTCTCATAAATGATTTTTCACCTCCTTAAAGGCGAAGATTTGCGTTATTTGAATTATGTACAAACAAAACCAAATTCAATTATAAATGGTAAATGGTGAATTATAAATGGTAAATGAGTGTAAGCGGCAACTCTATGCGCCCCTAAGCTAACTCTATCGTATTTTCACCAGTATCCAAATATCCAAACCGCTCTTGGCGACAAAACGTAATTTACCATTCACCATTCACCGTTTACCATTTATAATTTCATTTCACCCTGCATAATTCTTATGACGCACTTTGGGGACCAAAAATCATTTATGGGTCTCCTTATTACCTCGGTAATGGTGTGTCACATCGATCAGCCACAGCCACTAACTCCGCTCTAGTTTGGCAAAACTGACCGCGAGGGTCTTAATCCCTTGCCCTTCAAAGGCAACTTGCACATACTCCTCGCCTCGATCTATCTTGGTAGAGATGACCGTCCCTTTGCCAAACTTGGCATGGGTCACTTTTTCTCCAATTTTATAACTCACCGTCGTCTTAGTTGGAGTAGCACTTTTTTTAGTACTTCCCCAACGGGTCGATTTATTTTTAGGGCGACTGATGGTCGATGATTTGCGTGGTGATCGCCGTCCACCATCGACCAGTTCGGGAGGCAAATCACTCAAAAATCGAGAGGCTTCCGATGGCTCGTAAAAACCGCTATACCCCCGCTGTCGCCGGAAGGCACGGGTCAGATAGAGTCGATCTTTGGCCCGCGTCACCCCGACGTAAGCCAATCTGCGCTCCTCCTCCATGCGCTCCGAATCCTCCGCGCTCCGGCTATGCGGAAACAGTCCATCCTCCATGCCAACTATGAACACCACCGGAAACTCCAACCCTTTGGCGGTGTGTAAGGTCAACAGGGCTGTTGCGCTGTTCTCCTCGGTCAGCATGTCCGCATCGGCCACGAGAGCCACATTTTCCAGAAACTCGCCCAACACTTCCACCGCCGAAGTAGGGCCAAAGCTGGTCATGGAGCGACGCAGTTCGAGCAGGTTCTCCCATCGTTCTTCGCCCTCTTCACTCCCATCTTTGGTAAACTCCTTGTAGTTGCTACGTGCCACTAAAAAGTCGAAAAAGTCAGGCAGGCTGAGATTCTCCTTCGCCACGAATAGCCGGTCAAGCAACTGCCCAAAACCAGTTAAGACCCTTTTTGATCGAGTTGAGAATGGATGATTCTGGAGGTTTAGTTCGACTCCCAACCGTAAAATTGCCTTGAGCGGGGACAGGTTCTGACTAAAGGCCCACCTATCCAACTTGCTAATCGTTTTCGCTCCGATACCCCGAGCCGGAACATTGATAATCCGGCTTAAGCTGAGACTGTCGGCTGGATTGTGTAATACCCGTAGATAGGCCAACAGATCCTTAATCTCTTTTCGCTCATAAAATTTAATTCCCCGCAAGAGCAGGTAGGGCATGCTCTGCCGAATAAAAGCCTCCTCCAGCAGACGGCTTTGAGCGTTGGTACGATACATCACCGCCACATCCCCCGCCGGAATATTCTCCTCGTCATTCAGTCGCCGCACCTCGCTGACCACATAGTCGGCCTCTTCCTCTGCGTCATATTTTTCAACCTGTTTAATCTTGTGGCCTAGCCCCCGCTCGGTGAACAGTTCGTTCTCAATCCGTTGCGTATTTTTGCTGATGATATGTTTGGCCGCATTGACAATCGTATCGGTGGAGCGATAGTTTTGGGACAGTCGAATCAGCTTATGGGTGGGATAATCCTTTTGAAAGTTCAATACATTACGATAATCCGCGCCACGCCAGCTATAAATACCTTGATCTATATCGCCAACGCTAAAAATGTTACCATGTTTACCAGCCAACATCTGCACCAACTGATACTGCACCATGTTGGTATCCTGAAACTCATCAACCATCACATATTGGTACTGCTCCCGATATTTTGCCAACACCTCCGGCTGACTCTGAAATAGCAGATGGGTGATGAGCAGGAGGTCGTCAAAATCCATCGCGTTATTCTGCTGC
Organism: Anaerolineales bacterium HSG24; assembly: GCA_030377895.1. Lineage (GTDB taxonomy): Bacteria > Chloroflexota > Anaerolineae > 4572-78 > J111 > JAUCGB01. Next base: position 41,434 of record JAUCGB010000020.1, on the reverse strand, counting down.
ATCAACTTTTGATATTGCTCGTAGACACGGGCCGCAATCTCCTCTTGATAGGTGCGGACGGGCAGTTTGTCGGGCGTAATCATCTCGTTTTTGGCATTAGAAATGACCCGATGCATGGCGTTGGGTCGCCACCGTTTCTCATCCAAATCCATCTCTCGCAATGCCTTTTTGACGATGGTTTGCTGTTCGTTGGTATCATAAATCACAAAATTAGTGTCATAATAGCCCAACACCTCGATTTCGCGGCGTAACCAGCGAGCACACAAGGAGTGGAAAGTTCCCACGCTGACATAGTACACCTGATTTTCGCTCAACATGGTCAACAAGCGGTTACGCATCTCTTTGGCCGCCTTATTGGTAAATGTGACGGCCAAGATATTCCACGGTGCAATGCCACATTCTTGGATTAAATAAGCAATCCGGTGAGTCAAGGCCCGGGTTTTGCCCGACCCCGGCCCAGCCAAGGTCAATACTGGGCCGTCAATCGTTGTGACCGCCTCACGTTGGGGGTCATTTAATCCTACTAACAAATTTGTCATGGGTAATCCCTCGTCTAAATATAGTGCCACGATTGTACCATAAGCCAACAGGGTCAAGCAAAGGTTGATTTAAACGGTGAGGTGTGAGGTGGATTAAAAAAATCCGCGTTATCCGTGTCCTAATTTGCCTGTAATCTGTTCTTGTTATGATGCTCCTTCTCCAGTTGTAAAATATAGGCAGTTAGTGCCTCAACCACAATAATATTTCCCTGAGCAGAGTAATGGCCTTTCTGAAACAGTGGCTTTATAGATAGGTTTTGCGCTTCCTTTAACCGTTCCTGCCCAGGCCGGACAAACGGATATTCGGCCTCAACGGTTTGTAACAAATCGTTATAGACTAGTGGTTTTCCGGCAATCCAATCAACCAAATCGTTGTACCGAAGCAAATTTACCATGACAAATTCTGCCCCCTCTGCCTGAACCGATTGCTCAAACTGTTCGATAATCGCCAAAGTTAAGTTGGCTGGCCCTTCTCCTAAATTATAGGAGAATTTGTCAATGCTACTATCGGTGATAAGAGTAAAGGCTAAGGCCAAAACTTTACTATTCAGCCAGAAATAAGGGGTGTAATCATCATGTGCATAGGAATACTCATATTTTGCCAATTCCCAAGTATCTATGTTTTGCATCACTTGTGGGACATCTTCTGGTGGAATTGTAGGGATGTTGATTGGTTTCAAAACTCCATTTTTTAGCATAAAACGGGGTTTTGAGAATGGAATATCTCCTCGGCGGTAGATGGTGCGAATAAGATTAACATTACGTCTAACATTTTCAAACTGTATCCCGAAGATAACAATATCCGGCTGATAAGCTCGTCCCTCCTTTTCCCACCGCAAATAGGCTTGATCCATACCGTACCCGCTAACTCCAAAATTCAACACCTCGGCCTGTACTCCCTTAGCGAGTAGCTTCTGCTCTAAAAGATAACCCCATGATTCTTCATACGAAACATCGGAGCAGTGCGTAAACGAATCACCAAATAGAGCAATGCGTAAAATATTGTCAGCCGGTGTTTGGCTATATATAACGGGAGAACGTATTCCTTGTCCATTATATTGATACAACCCATCATCCGACTTTCCATGAGGACGAGGAACCCACCCTAATACTGGATGGTGCATAATCGCGGTATCTGGAGCGCGTTGCAGATAGAGGTCAACTTTTTGCTGTGTCCGTTCAATGGGTAAGCGATACGGTTTCAACACAACATCCTCATAAATCTCAAACTGTCCATCAATATCATACGAACCAAACCAACGGATTGCTATCTCGGCAGTTCCCCAGGCAAAAATTATCCCTACTATTATCAAGGCAATGTTGATAACCCAGTCTTGTTTCATTCGTCATCTCCCATGAGATTCATAGGAGTCGGGATTAAATAAGTTGCGCGTTTCGCCTTCGACAAGACGGTAGTCCTGCACATGTAGTGATCACTACCCGCAAGTTTAGAACTTGCGGGTAGGTAACAGCGTGACAATAACCTGAAAAAGATTATCTGAAAGACTATATCAGTATGCACAAGTTAATTAATGCCCATTCCTAAACAGTGAAGCGGCATAACCTCACTGGCATGTGGCCCAATGGTAATGCAAAGTTCTTCAGGCGGTGTACCATGCGGCCAAGGGTATTTTATGGTCAATATTTGACCGAGAGCAATGGTTGATGGTGGCGACTCGTTGAGCCATGGAATGGTGGTTATTTCCTGCTCATGTTGAATTGTGAGCCACAACTGCTCTGCCAAAGCCCAATCTGGTGGCTGAGTAATTTGCCAGTAAAGGGACATTGTTTGATCAACATAAGTTATATCATAACCGACCCAACGTAACTGCTCATTCACCGGATGATTTAATGAAATGGCCGATGTTGGTAAAGTTTGCGTCACTAGCTGATCCATAGCGTCATTCGCAGATAATGAGATGAACTCTCCCAATGCATCAACCGAGACAAAACCTAAACCGAATGGGTTGATAGGGGTATCATCGACTTTCACATGTAGGCGATACAGCCCTTCATTAGCCGCTAGATGACAGGTCGTTTCGATGATGGTCGTAGGATTGTCTACTGCCTGTGCTTGTGGTTCACATAGAATCCAATCTATATCAACTTTTGCAGGGGGTATCAGATTGACTTGCAACTGTTGCCCTTGTTTAGACGGTTGCCAAATTATCGTCAAATTCCCATCAGGAGTTAGATTATACCCAAAAAAAGTAAGTTGGTCAGGTAAAAAATTAGCCTCTGCTGGAATCTTATATTGAATGGGATTGTGATATATTAGCACATAATCAATGCCATGTAAGGCAATTTGATGCTCAGGAGTATGATATCGTTGTAAATAGTGCCATACAGGTTGATATTCTGGACGGGCGGCTATCCGTTGAATCAAATTGATGTAGTAGACTAAATAATCAGCAGATAATGCCTTTTGACTCGACGAACCTCCAATATCATCGCCGTTGAAAAATGGTCGAAATGTGGGGGCTGAGCCAATCGTTGCCACTCGCATGGTTTCAACATGGGGTTGTTGATTTAAGTAGGCGGCGGCTTCATTATAGCCTTCACCCCATCCCACCGTAATCGCTTGAGCCGCTTGAGGTGTCCCGCCAAGCCAAGGGTTGTAGTAAGTAAAATAGTAGGGCGCGTGTTGCTCTAGTAGCCAGCCTTGCCAAAGAATAATCATACAAATTAACGGTGCAGTGGGCCAACGGGCTAAACGTACCCATCTTTGGGCCAACCAATCCCAAAATCCGGTTAAACCAATAGCAACAAGAATGGCTAACATAGGAAATATCGGTAAAACAAAGCGTAATTGTTTTTTTGGGGGAGAACTGACAAATAACAAAAAAGAACCGATAAAGAGAATAGTTAGCCAAACCAATGGATTTTTAAGCCATGTTCGATTTTGCCACATCACAAAAGGTAACACTAGTAGACCGATTATCTCTAATGGTGTGGTGCGAAAAGCTAAACCGACTAGGTAAAAAAGGCCGGATGGCTGTTCCGTCACCTGCCCCATGAAATATTGCAGATGTCCGTCAGTGGCATTGGTCACAGAATCAAGCAGAGTACTGCGGATAACCTCGGCCGGAATTGTCCAGAAAGCGGGAAAAAGTAGGAGACAGGTTAGGCAGATCAATAGTCCCCAAGCAATCCCTTGCAGGGTTAATCTGCCGATTTGTTGCTTAGTAACATCTCGACCATGATGCCAAAATAGTCCCCACCAACCAACAATTGCGGCATACGGTAACACAAACCAGCCGACAGGTTTACTCAATATTGCTAAACCAGCCATCATCGCGGAAAGAACTAGCCATCCCCATGACCAACGATATACCCAGTAAGCAACCATTAACAAAAATGAGATGCTCATAAAACCTGTGGTGAGTGCATCATGATGAATAACTCTGGAAAGAGCGACATGAAATGGTTGTAAAGTTATAATTAGGGCAGCGATAAGGGCTATGCGGTCATCAAGCAAGTGGGCCAATATCAGATAAAACGCGACAATTAACCCAGCCTGAACGAAGGCGAAGGGAAACTGGGTTGCGGCGACAATCTCTGGTGTGACCTCAACGGTTTCTAAGAAGACGCGCAACTCAGTTTCGGTATAAAGTTGCTGATAGGCTAGTAAACCTGAGCTAGCCAGCCACATTGTTGTCACGCCGGGGATGCTATCGGTTAGGGTGCAGCCCCAGCCATGGGTTTCGATTTGGCGACCACTTTTTACGGTTGGACAAGCATAATCATCCCACAATAAGCCACCGGCAAACCAACTTGACCAAGTGACCCAACGGGGTTCATCCACTGTAACAAATTGACCGAGCAATGAGCCTCGGATGATCACAGCCAGTATGAAAATAAACATGGCCGCAAACCAGATATGTTCAGACTTCAAGACCCTAGGAACTTTCAGGGTCTGTCCATCCGAGTGAAAATTTTTATCTGAATGTGTCATGGCAATACCCATTCAGAAAGGGTGAGGTCAGTAAGTTTGAGAGGGAGAGCTTGTGGTTCTCCAGCCGAGTTCAACCAAGGTAGCCATTTATTCGTATCATGATTGACTAAAATAACTTGTAACTGATATAGACCGAGGGGAATATCTGGGGCGAGGTTGAGGATATGCTCATCGGGGATGGTTTGGCCCGGTTGCCATTGGGAGGTGGGGTAGTAGCCACACACCGGATGATTATTCGATTGTCCTACAATTTGCCCACTGTGAGGCTCAATCAACTGTACTGAAACCTGCCAATCCTCCGAAATCTGTTGCAAACTTGCCCAATGTAAACGAACAATTATTCGGCCATTTGGACGCGGATATTGTGGGTTTAGAGTATATCTCACCAGTTCGATTATATTACTAAAATTGATTTGTGTTGAAAAATTTTGAGGCTCGGCTTGGCGGAACATGGCTGGTTTTGCCAACTGGTCAAATTTATATTCCATGTCCAACACAGAAAATGGCGGCAGATTGGCCTCATTCCCTTTGAGGTGATAAACAGTTACCCTCGGCATGGCAGATTCATCTGTATAGAGCAGTTCTTCGTAGTGGGTAGCGATATGTTCTTCATCAACTCGTCCGGGCGGAGCGAGAGTCTCTTGCCCTAGCAAGAAATAGGTCGGGCGTGGATGACATTCTTCTGGTGGATGAGCCTCTTTTTCATAGGGCGCATTGAAGGTATACCAAGCTACTAGATTATTACTTTCATTAGATTGATAACTGCCATTCAACACGCCTGTACTATATAAACCACCTATTGTTTTCCATCCAGTACGATGAACAAAGCCAAAAAAATGAGGCTGTTCATCAGCTTGTTGAGGTGGCGCTGGGGCAAAATATTGAGCGATTGTGCCATCCGGCCAAGTTTGCCAATATCGCTGGCTAGTATTTATGTAAACTAGATACAAAAATATTATCGTTAAGCCTAACATTAATCCTATTGGTAAGAGTAGCCAACGATTGAAATGGATGATTGCCACCATCGACATGGCGGCTAACAGAGTCCAAGCGGGAACAATGGTATATATATGCGTGCGGGGACTATCCACCCCGAAATTGTATCCGAGGAACGGTATAGCACACCATAATACCAGCAATCGCTGAGTAACTGTTATTTGGGGGGCTAAACCTGCGCCTAAAAAGATGAAACCAAACAAAAACACCGTAAGGTCAATCGTTGAAGTCAAGGCCAAAATTGTGGGAGTCGTCATGACAACAACAATCAAACACACTAATAATAAAGGAAACCAATAGAATCTATAAGGCAACGATTGCCAGAACGACCAACGACTGATGGAAATAGCCAACCCACCAAAGACAAATAGTCCAGTTAGGATAAAATAGTAAACACTGTTATAAATAATATTGTACTGCACAAAATCTGCCAGCCTATTTTTGATGAGTTCTGTCCCAATGCGGCTGGCTAAATGGTCAGTTGTGTGGTCGAGTTGGGGTGAAAGTACATAAGGCCCAAAATAGAGCGTTACCACAACCAACACGCCGATTAGCGCGAGGCCAACAGCTTGCTTTTGGGTTTGATAGGCTTTACGGGTGATAACTAGATAGAGTAGCGGGGGGACAATAAATAGGACATCATAATGGGCTAGTAACCCGATACTGAAAAATAGGCCAGCCAATATCAACCATCTTTTGCGCCCTGATTGATACCAACACCAGCCACAAAACATGGCTAAACAACTCATCCATAACACCATGATTTGGTACTGCACAATGCGAGAAAAAGCGATATTAAAACCACTCAAAGCGAATAACATGGCCGCAACCAACCCTACCGTTGGATTAACCATCTCTCGCCCCAATAGATACATGGTCACAATGGCAAATATACCCGCTAACCCAAATAAAAATCGGGCGATTCCCTCAGTGATGATTCCAGTCATGGCCCACATCGATAGGGGGAGTAACAGTTCTGTTGGCCCTTTGCGACGGTTTTCAAACAGTGCTTCAAGCTCTCCATTTGAGATATGCGCGACGGCCAGCATAACTTCGCCCTCATCCTCAAGAAACTCACTATACTCTAAATTGGCTAATCGGAAAAAAGTAGCAACCATTAAAATGACAAGTAATAGTCCCCATTGAAGTATTGTTTCTCGTGCCGGAACGGGTTTGGATGAGTGAAGAGGAAAAAAAATAGGACGTGGAAAATAACAACCAATTATCCCGATAAGCGTTAAGCTACTATAGAGTATCATTTGGGTTTGTAACGTCGGCCAGATTGCTCCATAAAGTAGCAGTAAGTTGGTTACTACTATAAAAAAATAACTGATACCTACTCCAACTAACCAACGAGTCAATCGATCTGCGGGGATGATCCTTTGCCATACTAGACCCGGCAGTAATATCAAAATGACTGCACCAATGACACGGAAGGAGCTACCATCGGGGGAGGTAAAAAGTAGAATATTGGCACAAAACAGAGAGAGCAACCAGAATAAGGGGATTTTTCGGTAGTCCTGCACATGTAGTGGTGGGAAATCTGGGATGCAAGGCTTGCATGGTAAAGCAAGTTTTGTACTCCGGATTTCCACTTTCTATTGATCTGCCTCGAGCAACTCAAGGGTTCCCAGAGACAAACGATTGAGTTCTTCTTTGGTATCGGCATCAAATAAAGCCAACTCCCATTCATAAGAACCGAGTTCAATCTCTGCTGGTAGCGTTAAATGCCACGGGTCTTTGATAATTTGTCCTGCTTGCCAACTGTTGGTCGATTGGCTACTTTGCACGGGACGACCCAACCAGAAAGCGGCTTCCGTGTTATCAGTTCCAACAAGTCGGATTAAAATAACATAATCTCGGTCAATGGTTGCTGTGGTTTGCCAGATAAGGGGTAGCCATATCTCTTGACCGGATTGAGCCGTCGTTTGGGTTAAATCGTGACCGATTAATGTTAGCCCCTCAGCCACTTCTACATTGATTGAATTTTGGGCCGTCGCCACACCTGTTTCGGGTGGTGCGGCTTCAATCATAAAATTCGTTTCCTCTAAGGGTATCTCAAACCATAGCAACATGTCTGGCTCTTCAGCTAATCGAAAGGCAAAACGTAGGAAATATTCTCCAGTTGACATGCCGAGCGGTAGTGTGATTTTTCCTGTAGATTCAACAATTTGATGGTCTTGTTGTTGGGCCATTTCAAAACCAGAATAGGGCATTAAGGGGAGTTCTACCCACACATATCCGGCTAAATCAATGACTTGAGCCACTAGGGTTTTCTCTTGAGTGCCCCGATTTTGCCACCATACATGCAGTGTAACCTCATCATTGGCTTGTAACTCCTCCGGCATGGTCATATTATAGCCTAATATAGTGCCAACACCCGTTAAATCAGCCGCATGACCATAATTATCAGCCTGCGGAGCTTGATACAGCCAGGCATAAGGCAAACCATTAACCAGTGCTACTTGCTCGGCAGGTTGACGCTCTAAATATTCCACAATGCCCGGAGGATATAACTCCCGTTGTTTTTGTGTGATATAAATCATGATATAATCGGCCAAAACCCAGCGACCATTCACCGAATTGAGGGTACGTCGTTGCCAAGTGTCTCCATGAAATATCTGGGCACAGCGTGGTTCATTAGTACCACAAACGACACGTATCTTGGTACTGTTTGGTTTCTGGTTGAGGTATGTCATAATTTGCTTGACTCCTGCTCCATACCCCAACTGGAACATCTCCGCAACATTCTCATGTCCACCCAACCATGGGTTATAATAAGCCGTATAATACGGATGAATTTGAGCAACTAAGTAGCCTTGCCATAGGATGACCACTCCAGTAATAGTAGCAAACGTAGCCTGTTGTATAGATTTATGCCAATAGCGAACTATCCAATTAATGCTCCATACTAACCCAATACCAGCTAATATGTCAAGCGTCCATAATGTAACCAAAATATAACGATCTGTTTTGTTTGCAGCCAAAGAAAATAGTAGGGTATATAAACCAATGTATGCGATTAACGTTAAAATAGAAAAAATATCATTATAGTTCGTTAGAAAATTATTAGATTTTTCTTGGGGGTTGGGCTTTTCCGAGAGCGGCCGGTCAAGATTCATCTGGACATCTATAGGTGGTCTGTTTTTGTAAAAACTATGATACGCCCATATCAGTAGCCCAACAAGAAGTAGCAATACGCCTATCATCACCAGTGGGGTTGTCCGAAAAGGAATAACTGCTAAATAGTAGGTTGTCGGCAAATTATCCCACAAACCTCCCATAAAAAACTGCTCATCCTTTTTGCCTTCCAACCCAGAATATTCAACAATTCTCAGAGTTGATTGTAGAATATTCCATGCTCGTACCCACAAAGCCGGCCATAACAAAAACATGGTAAGGGCACAACAAACGCCCCATACCCCATGAGCGACAAGCCATTGTTTGATGATAGAGCGTCCATTTTGCCGCGCCTTAAGTTGGTAGCCTATTTGAATGAGGCTATGAATAGTTAGGCTAAGGGGGATAAAGGCAAGCAGGAACAGCCCAGATATTTTGCTAGAGATAGCCAATCCAGCCAGCATGCCCGACAAACCTAAAAACATCCAGTGACGTTGTTTGATATAAAGCAGGAATACGATTACCGTTAGCCCCATAAAAGCGGTGTATAATGCCTCAGAGCGTAACATGCGCGACTCAGAGAGGAAAAAGGGGTCAAGGGCAATCAGAAGAGCGGCTATAAATCCCACTGATCCGTTGAAAAGATGGGTCACACCCCAAAACGTCAACAGAATCAGCAAACTATTCACCACAGCCAAAATAAGACGAGCATCGGCCAACTTTTCGATAGGTCGATTAAGGGGAATAGTCTCACGGAGTGAACTATTTTGCCCTTGTAGCTGTTGCCACAGATACCGAACCGTTACGCCACCACTTTCTAACCACATTAAGGTTAAATTTCCCGTATCATCGTTCATGTGAGTTCCTGCCCAATCGAAATTGAGCAGGGCTAAAAGAAACCGGTTTGAACGACCCCACTGAGCCATTTCATCTGGGCCAAGATATTGATTAAGTTGAACGACTCGTGGTAACAGGGCAATAAATAGTACAATCAAACTAAAACAAATTTTAACTTTGATTGAATATCTTTCTTGAGGAGAAGCAATCATAGGGTATATCACTCGGCAACCGAATATCTTTAGATTAGATTTCAAAACCTGTAGTTCAACAAACTTTTTTTTATAATCAAGCCTATTTTACTGCAAGTTGGGTGAAATGGCTAATAATCTCGTAGCAAATCCGTGATTTGCGTGTCTGAGCCATAAACTAGGCAACTTGACAGTTACCAATAAGTGAGTTATCTTAATTTATCGGTAGTGCCTGATATGCTGGTCTAGTCCGTAGGGTTTTGCTCTTTTAGCCCAGTTTCTTTAGAGCTAGACTTCGTCCAAAGTCAATTGATAACACTAATCTGTTGATTTCAGTTATTTTGTTCTATTCCCTTAACCCGCATCTCTCCCTCAAGAATAACCACTTTGGTAATCTCCACCTCAATCGGTAATTCGGCTAGGGCTTCGTTGATGGTTTGGGTTAGGGAAAGCAAAGTCGCCTCCGGCAGGTCGAGGTAGTCGGTTTGGGCTGATGTTATCTCGAACAACAGCCGACCATCCTGCACAAAAGCCGAGCAGATGAGGTGCATGGTTACATCAACCCCGGCCACCGAGACCAGACCAGTCACATAAATCTGATCCGGTTTGAACCAGACCTGCGGCTGTCTGAGCGGAATCTGACCAGTGCGAGTCAGTTCCAAGGCCACCAACGAGGTAATCTGCTCATCGGTAACGCGGAAGGTGGCTTCGTAGCTATCGCTCGCTTCGGCTAGGGCTTGATAGGCGTTCTGTTTGAGTTGTTGCGCCGCCTCTCGCTTGACCACAATCAACCCAGTGGGTGGAGTGGCATGCGTTTGGCTACCACAGGCTAAGACGATTAACGCAAAAAGTACTATAATTAGAATTAAATTAGGTGGTTTGTTTGAGTTCATCATGGGTATGATATGATACGCAAGACTTGCTACCTGACAAGTAGTTTAGGGAAAGCTAAAACAGTTTCACAGAGGGACACAGAGGAAAAAATAAATCACTTTTTCTCTGTGAATCTCCGTGTTCCTCTGTGAAACTCTGTGCTAATTAGTTTTGGCTAATTTTTCTGTCGGGTACTGAGACGCAAGATAAAAGGAGACGCTTCAAACGGTACAAATGGGCATGACTGTCAATCAAAAATTCGCGAATTTTTACTCCCGAAAAAGATTGCTTTCAAAGATGACTTATTCGCGTTAGACTAGATTAGCGGTCATATTCCGCCCGTTTAAACATAACATGGAAATCTCTACAGAGCAACAGCTAAAAGTGACAATAGAGGGCATCTTATTTGTCGCCCCGGAGCCGGTGACGCTGAATCAACTGGCAGCCACGATAAAATGCAAAGTAAAACAGGTTGAGCAGGCGGTGCAACAGTTGACCCTTGATTATAAAGAACGGGGCATCCGCCTACAACGGAACGGGAATCGGGTGCAATTAGTCACCGCGCCAGAGCTAACCCCCTACGTGCGAAAACTGCTCGGCCTATCCATATCGAGCAAACTGTCAACCCCAGCCTTGGAGACGTTGGCAATTGTGGCCTATCGTCAGCCGATTACCCGCTCCGAAATCGACGGGATTCGGGGGGTGAATAGTGACAGCGTGTTACGCACCCTGCTCAGTCGGGGCATCATCGAAGCGGTGGGTCGCTTGGAGACAGTCGGACATCCGACTTTGTATGGCACCACCTTTGAGTTTTTACGATTGTTAGGTTTAGAAAACTTAAAACAGTTACCCAAATTGGAACTGGAGAATGAAGACGTGAAACATGAAACTTCTGAGGTATTATTATGAACAATAAATTAGAACGATTACAAAAAGTATTGGCTCATGCCGGAGTTGCCTCGCGGCGGGCCAGTGAGCAGTTGATTCAAGATGGACGGGTGACGATCAATGGAAAAATCGTCACTCAGATGGGGGTGAAAGTAAACCCTCAACGAGACAAAATCACAGTAGATGGCAAGTTATTGGATCAAGCCGAAACGTTGGTTTATATCATGCTGAATAAACCAACTGACGTATTAAGCACCTCCCATGATGACCGCAAGCGCATAACTGTATTGGATTTGGTGACAGAAGTGGAGGAGCGGGTTTATCCGGTTGGACGTTTGGATCAGCAGAGCGAAGGACTGATTTTGCTGACCAACGATGGCGCGTTAGCAGAAAAGTTGACCCACCCGCGTTATCATCTGGAAAAAGAATATGAAGTGTTACTAACTGGCAAACCGTCATGGGAGGCAATCAAAAAGTGGCGACAGGGCGAGGTAAAAATACCCGGCGAAGCCCCGCTCAAACCAGCTTGGGTGGAGATGATTAAAGGAGAGCATAAAGCTACGTGGTACAAAGTCGTCTTAACCGAGGGCCGGAAACGACAAATCCGCAACGTGGCCGAAGCATTGGGGCATCGGGTCAGACGGCTAGAACGGGTGCGGATTGGCCCGCTACGACTGGGCAAACTCAAGTCGGGTCATTGGCGCTACCTCACCCCCCGTGAGGTGAATTTGTTGCGGCAGGCAGTCAACAAACCGCCAAAGAAGCGTTTTAAAAAGCATGGTCGTCCAGTGAAACAGAAATAAGGATTTTCGTGCTTTTGTGGTCAAAAGAGGGTAGTCCTGCACGTCCAGTACTTACGCAGTAAAGCGTAATTATACCACATTTTGCCTTACTGTGTAAGCACTGTTCCAACTTTGTCTCTGTGGACAAGTTTGTATAACCATCAATTTGCTTATCTTAAGTTTATGTAATATAATTTGATTACTATAAATTATCCTCAACCTTAAATGGTTCGTATGTAACGATGACGGACTGCTTGGTCACCCGATAACCAAGCGTTGTTGTTTGATACGGACAAGCGGGTTTATCGAATTGGAATTAATGGGCAAGACTTGACCAAATTGACCGAGTTTGATAGTTGGGCCGGCAGTTGGTCGCCTGATGGGGAGATGATTGCTGTTTCGTCAGAACGGGGTATCTACACCATGCAACAAAATGGTCAAAGTCAGTTACGGTTGACCAATACAGCCGCTTCATTTCCAACATGGTCACCAAATGGGCAATACATGGCCTATCTTACGGGAACAAATCCTCAACTATGGGTGATGTCAGCGAAGGGACGTGACCAAAGACGGCTGACCGAGACGACCTGTTGGGATTATGTGTGGGTATCTGAGGGGGACTGGTTGGCCTGTCTTACGGGACAGTCAGCCGATTTAACCATTCGGACTATACACCGAGGCGCACCGCAACAGCAAGATATTGCCACCGCCAATGAACGCCATCTATCATGGCGATAACGAAGGAGATAACGATGAAGATTTTACAGAGTTCTGATACCCAACAGATGTCAATCATTCTACCTAATCAATCTATACCCAAGCTAGGGCATTTAGATATGCAGGTGACGATTTCGGCGACTGTCAATGTTTCGGCGGAGCAAGCGAGACGACTAGTTAATCGTTATATTCATCGGAATGTTAGCTATCTGATGCATGGAGATGCTCCTAACTTGATGGTAGCGGAGCATATCTATTGGCAAGTACCCATTATTTTTACCTATCCATCGTATGGTGTTTTAGGTACTGTAGGGGTTATTGATGTTAATGTTGAGACAGGTGAATTAAAACTAAAACCGGAAACAATTACGGAGATTAAACAGCATGCCCAAAAATTGGCTGACCATTCCACACCAGAAACAGCGCCGACAAGCTGATTGTTTGGCAAGTTGCGCGGCGATGGTTTTTGCCTATTGGAAACGCTTCATTAACTATAAGCAACTGCTAACACTGCTGGATATTCAGGATGTGGGCGCGCCCTATTCAAATATTAAACGTTTGAGCCAATTAGGAATGTCGGTCAATTTAGCTGAGGGCGAGTTGACTGACTTGGAGAATCACTTACAACAAGGTGAACCGTGCATCCTATTTTTACGGACAGGTGAACTATCGTATTGGCACATGGATACAGGTCATGCAGTGGTATTAACGGGTATAGATGATACGTATATTTATCTTAATGATCCCGCGTTTAGTATTGCACCGCAAACCGTTTCGCATGGGGAATTTTTGCTAAGTTGGTTAGAGTTTGATTATGAGTACGCAGTCGTTAAGCCGAAATAATTAGAGTTTGAAGCAAATCGGAGTGCAAAACTCACTTTGCAAGTTTCATAAATCTGGATATAATCTGTTACAGTTCGTACTAACCATTTGTACCATTTAAATTAAGTAAAGGAGATAGAAAAATGAAGCGAAGAATGTACATGTTTGTGTCGTTTATGATGATTGGCCTCGTGGCCTTAGCGTGTGGCGGTGATGGCGAACCACCAGCCGATAATGCACCAGCCCCGCAAGAGGGAGCCGCTGTTGTTCAACCCCAAGGGCAAGCATGCAAAGTACCTGATATCGTGGGTTTACCCGAAGCCTCTGCTGATAGTATGTTGAGAGGCGTTGGTTTACAACCCCTTAAATCGGTTCAACATGACCCAACGATTGCCAATGGTGCGATCATTTCGCAAGACCCACCCGCCAATACCCGCCTTGAGCCATGCCAAGGGGATGTGGAGATTGTGGTCAGTTTGGGAGCACCGCCTGAGCAATCCGCGGCATCCGAACCTGCGGAAGCTCCGCAGGTAGAATCGACTCCCGCGCCAGATTTATTCTGGGATGATTTTGAGACAGGAATTAAACCGGAGTGGGGGATGCAAGGTAGTGGCTTTTTTGTAGTGAACGGAAAGTTAACCCTAGATGACGGTTCTTTTGAATCCAAGGTGATAGGAGACAATAGTTGGCGAAACTATAAAATTAGATTGTATGGATTTGACCATCATCATGGTTCGACTCCAAAAATATGGGTACGAGTACAGAATCGAGATAACTACATGTTGTTTCATTGCAAGGATTATGACCGTTGTAATTGGTATAGAGTGATTGACGGAGAGAAACAAGAGATACCGGAAACAAGAGTAAAACTTAAAAGAGGGGATTTTTCATTCGAAATTCAGGACAATGTATATCGCACTATAATCCAAGGTGAGCAGAAAATACGTTTTGTGGATGACACTTTTGATAGTGGTGGTTTTATTATGCAGCATGGTGAGGGCGGAGATTTCCAACTAGAAGGTATTGAGGTAACTACGCTACAATAATATCCACTTTGGTTAGTGTTCAACGCTCTGGTAGGTGCTGAGGCTGGTTTGGTGGGATAACGCTGATTCGATGAATTAAATCACCAAATCCACGTTCTGACGTTTTTGTTAAGGTGGGAATGTGGTACAATGAGGAGGAATTATGCAAAAACAAGTATCTATGCAACACATTGATTATACTCAGGCAATTTCTGAACAGATAGCCAACATGCCAGTTGAACTCGTAATGCAGGTATATGATTTTGTTTGTTTCTTGCAGGCACGTCCTGCACACACTCTGTTAATTGAACCGGATACTGACTGGTTGAATGATACTGAGGAACAAATACAAACTGAGGATGCTTTATGGGACGCGGCGCATACGCAACATCGCAACAAGTTTGCGGCACTGGCTGAAGCAGCGCGCTCGGAAATTGAAACAGGGGCAACACAACCAATGTTTAACGAGTACGACGAGTTAGTTATCTAATGAACTCCCATACTACGCGTAGTTTTCGCAAGGCATTTGAAGGATTACCGACAACAGTACAACAACGCGCAAGAATGGCCTATAGGTTGTGGCGTGAGAATCCTGACTTGCCAGGATTACGTTTTAAGCGTGTTGGCGACCAAGTATCCATTCGCATAGGGCGGGCTTATCGTGCCTTGGGTATTATGCAGGGTGATATCGTGTACTGGTATTGGATTGGTAAACACGATGAATATGACCGTATCATACAGAATTTGCCGTAGCCTACGTGAATCAGTCTCAACGCTCTGGTAGGCGTTGAGGCTGGTTTTGGTTTGGGATGGAGTATGGTACAATAACTTTTGACTATTTTGGAGCAACTTGTAATGTTCAACATTGAATTTAGTGATGATGCCATTGCCGATTTACAATGGTTCAAAAAACGTGAACAAAATATTATTTTGGATGGCATTGAAGCTAATTTGCGTTATGAACCCACCGTTGAAACTCGTAATCGTAAGCGTCTCCGACCTAATCAAACCGCAGAATGGGAGTTACGAATTAGCAAATATCGTGTTTTCTATGATGTAGATAGTGTGATACGGATTGTTTCTATTGAGGCAGTTGGCTTGAAAACTGGCAATACCCTTCGATTTCGGGGAAAGGAAAGAAGCTTATGAAAGTCATAACAATTTCAGAGCAACCTGAAATATTCAGCGAAATATTCAAGTTGGCTCAAACCACTGATTTAATCTTGCAATTGGCGGACGGCACAAAATTTTTTCTATCCTATGTCACCAATGAGCAAACTTTTTTCATCGGAAATGAGACTGATTTTGAACAAGAGATTATTGCTACTCGTCGTAATAAAGCACTAATGCAGTTTCTTGATGAACGAGGGACAAAAAATAAGCGAGGAACACCGATTGAGGAGGTAAGAGAACAACTTGGTCTTTGAATTAGCAACCTCAACGCACTGATGGGCCTTGGGAAAAATACAGATTCGGTGAACGAAATGGATTTAATCAGCTAAATTCACCGAATTTACCGATTAGCATACCAAACTGCGTATTATATAACATAGTATCGACCTCGACCAACTCCCCCAAATTTTCCACCGCTTGCAGGAGGGGCATGGCACTACTGCGATGGTCGAGATAGCCGACCTCATGACCCGCCTGATTAATCTCGGAGCGAGGACTGAGCAGGAGAACCCGAATCGGCAGGGGGGCGGTCATCGCCGCCGGTTAAATCGCGGGAATCGACCCACGTTAATTGGCCGTGCAGTTCTAACAGTTCTCGTAATTTTTTTACCACCGCATCATTGCTGGTGGCGTGAGAGATGAAAATATGGTTTGTCATGATTGTTTCCTTTGGTGGGTCTAAGTACCGGACAAAACAGTTAGGACACGGATTTTTTAGGCTTATCTGTGTGTATCCGTGTTAATCCGTGTCCCTTTTTTCTTCTGTAACAAGTTAAGCTACAAAGATGAATTAATTTTCATCAGCTAAGGAAGCGGACTTGTTGTTAAAGGCATTATAAACCAAAATTCAGAGCCAACGTCTTCCTCGCTATTCACCCCAATTTCGCCATCATGCAACTCCACCAACTGCTTACAAATTGTCAGACCCAACCCTGTACCACCATACTGCCGAGCATCTGACATATCCGCTTGTTGGAAGTATCCGAATATCGACTCCAGTTTATTCGCTGGTATTCCAATGCCGCTATCTTTTACAGAAAAGCAAATTTTATCCGTTGATTCCTGACGCACTGAAATTATCACCGTGCCTTCAGAGGTAAACTTGATGGCATTGCTCATCAGATTTAGCAATATTTGTTTCAAATGTGTCCTGTCTACATACAGTGACGGCAAGTCATCAGAAACAGAACTCACCATTTCTATCTGTTTATCTTTGACCAATGATATAGAATTGGTCAATACATCTTCTATAACTTCCTGTACTATTAATAACTCGCGCTCTATCTGAATATTTCCCGATTCGATTTGACTGATGTCTAAAATGTCGTTGATTAAGGTCAGTAGATGTTGTCCGTTGTTGTATATGAGTTGAATATCATTATGAGACTGTTCTGGTAAGTCACCACTCAACCCCATTAGTAATAGTTCCGCAAAACCATTGATAGCATGCAATGGGGTTCGCAACTCATGGCTCATCATGGTAATGAATTGTGATTTTGCCCGATCCGCTTCCTGTAGTTTGCCTAATACAATCTCCAAAGCACGCGTCCGCTTGGCGACTTGTGTTTCCAGGGTTTCATTAGTTTCTTTAAGTTCTTGTTGGGCTACGGTTAGCTGTCCATTAGAGCGGGCCAACTCTTCGCCCCGTTCAGTCAGTTCCTTGGTTCGTTCTGCCACTTGATTTTCCAATTGCTGATTCAAAGCTTCAATCGACCTAACTCGCCATCGGAACAAACCGACCACTAACCCAATGACTACAATAATCGTTAGCCCTCTAAACCACACGGTTTCCCACCAAGGGGGCGGAAGGGTTACGACAGTCGAGGCTTCATCAGGACTCCAACTGCCATCAAAATTCTGCGTTTTCACCCGAAAAGTGTAATTTCCGGCAGGGAGGTTCATGTATGTCCGTGAGGTTTGTGGCCCCATGTCTTGCCAAACCTCATCATATCCTTCTAAAATCGTCTGAAATCGCTTGGTTTCGACTCGGTGATCTAAACTCGCATACCGAAACCGAAGCGAATTTTGGTCATAATTTAACTGATAACGATCAACGTCTGTGCTGGTCAGCGTCAACTCATACTGTCGCCCTTGCTCATCAATCTGCGGTATGGTGACGGCATCAATCTCCGTTCCTATTTGGAATGGCGTGGGGTCAAGTTTGACCAGTCCGCCGCCTGTGCCAATTAAAATATTGCCGTCTGCATCCTTATTCAGAGAATATATGGTAGCGTTGACTAAACCATCGGCATAAGAGTAGTTCTTTTTAAATTCGCCATCTACGATACTGGTTACACCTAAGCCACCGTCCAAACCGACCCAAACCGTCTCGTCGTCACCCACGACAATTGAGCGTGGATTATCAAAAAACGGCCCATCTTCGCCAGTATAAACCTTGACAATCTCTTGATTAACGACTTTATGAACCCCACCATCAGAGGTCACTATCCAGACATTACCTTGCATGTCAGCAGTGATGATTCGAACATTCGTCCCAATAAGTCCGTCACTTTCACCATAATACCGCAGTAACCCACCTTCATTATCCAACAAAAACACCCCTTCTCTGTATGCACCCGCCCAAACATGACCATCTTTATCTTGTACCAGTGACATTATTAGAGACTTACTGTCTTCAGGTATCCCCGAAACCGTTTTAATAACCTCTTCATGCTCAATCAACATAATTCCCAAAGCAGTTCCAACCCATAGTCGGTCTTGATTATCAAGCAGTAGCGACCAAACCGTATTATTAACCAGTCCATCTTCTGTTCGATAAACTCGCTCCACTTTGCCATCTTTCAAAAGGGTTAGCCCGTCAGTGGTGCCGACCCATATATTGTGATCTTTATCCTCCACAATTGCCTTAATGTTATCGGAGCCAAGGCCGTCTTCTTGGGTATACGATTTGATGATTTGCCCATCGGCCATAATATGCAGACCGTTGGCGGTTCCTAACCAAATTTGTCCTTGTTGGTCAACCAACTGAGAATATATTTTATACCCTTCATATCCCTCTACAACTGGTTTTTTTGGTGATTTTACTCACCCCGTTGGCCGTGCCAATCCATATATTACCGTCTCGGTCTTCAAAGATATTAAGCACATAGTTATCGGCCAAACCATCTGCAATCGTATAAATTACTGGCTCTTCTCCATCTCGATACCGAACTAAGCCACTCGATGAGCCAAGCCAAAAGGTATTGTCTGTATCAACTAATGCGGTTTCTAAATAACCGGCAATTGGTTCAACTTGTGATGTCCCGTCTGAGATTTCACTCAACCCACCGTCAATATCAGAAACCCAAACGCTATTATCCTGATCCGCAAAAATCTCATGAACGCGGTTACTCCGTAATCCGTCGTCAGCGGTTATGTGTTGCTCAACATGGTCATCATTAAACTTAAGCAGACCATCGCTAGTACCGACCCAAATTCCGCCTTCTGAATTAGGGAACAGTTTGAATATGCCATTAAGGGCATCGATATCCTCGGCAGAGTATGTGACTACAAGTTCATCATTTTGAACTTTATTCAACAGGCCGCCAGCCAAATCAACGAACCATATATTCCCCGCCGTATCTTCAATCGCTTTGGTCCAAATGGTCGCATCAGGACTAAATACAGCAACCACTTCGCCGTTACTGATTTTATTGAGACCCTTATTGGTACTCGCCCACATGTTCCCCTGACTATCGAGGATCAGACCAAATACGCTATTCGATGAGAGTCCATTTCGCTCGCTAAGTAGTTGATAAAATTGACTACCATTATATTTCCAAATTCCTTCGTTTGTGCCAAGATAGAGATAGCCCTTGTCATCCTGCACAATTCCTTTAATATCTTTGGCTAATAACCCTTCGTATTTGCCATAAGTAACCAGAGTTATATTGGTCGAAGGTGTCTCCCCGGCCTGCCAAAGTGGTTCAAAAAAGCCATAGGCTTGATTGGGTATCGCTAAAGCATGGCTGATTAAAATTATCAAGCAAAATATTACAACAATTTTAGAATTATATTTCATTTTTATCTTATCCTTGTTAAAATTTCAGACAATAGCTTTTCTGTCATTCCTATTCGCTGAAATACCCTGCACCTGTTAATCCATGTTGCAAAGCTACTGCCGCAATCATCGGATCTGCCCGACTGTGGATTGACCTGTTCGTTCCAAATCCGAAGCAATTTCCAGTTTGTTTTTATCATTCGTAGGAATCGGGATTAAATAAGTTGCGCGTTTGGCAATCGACAAGACTATTATTCTCATTCCTCTACGGGAGGCTTCGCGCTGGGTGAATGATAGTAGCTTGCCTTCAATTTGGAGATTTGGAAAAACAAAACCACCCGCTCATTATACCTGAGTGGATGGTCTTGAGGCAAACGATTCCGATTTATTGATGGAGAGATATGGAGAGATGACCAACGAATGGTCGCACCCATTCGCTGTAGTGCCCCACGAATAGCCGTTCCAGCATACAAAAATTGGTGTTTATCATCAGCTTATGATATAGTTTTTCGTGAGATGAATCTTGCTACCCGACAAAGTGGTTTAGGGAAGGCTAAAACAGGAACACAGAGTTTCACAGAGGAAAGAATAATTCGTTTTTTCTCTGTGAAACTCTGTGTTCCTCTGTGAAACTCTGTGCTAATTAGTTTTGGCTAACTTTTCTGTCGGGTACTGAAGAGATGAATATCGAAACCATCGAATAGTCTACGAGGAAAAACCCATGTATCAAACAAAAGAAATCATCACACATTTAGATAATATTTTTCGACTTGTTTTTCAAGCGACCCATAAACCTACTCCAGAAGATTGGCATACAGGACAAACCAACGCCAAGGGGGATCAGGTAAAATGGTTTGATTTAGCGGCAGATGAGGCTGTCTGTACCTATTTGGAACAGAAATTCCCGTACTCAGTCAATCTATGGTCAGAAGAAGGGGACGAACCCAGACAGTTTGGTCGAGGCGAACCACAGTTTACCCTTGTTCTTGACCCCGTTGATGGGTCGGAGAATTTTTCGCGTGGCCTAGCTCCTGCCGGAACCGCATTGGCCTTATTCCCCGCCTCTGAACCAGTTTCTATTGAGACACTTCAGTACGCTTTTATTGGTAATCTCTTTTCGGGTGACAGTTACTG
This sequence comes from Anaerolineales bacterium HSG24, assembly GCA_030377895.1. GTDB lineage: Bacteria > Chloroflexota > Anaerolineae > 4572-78 > J111 > JAUCGB01. The sequence goes on along the minus strand of JAUCGB010000020.1, from coordinate 20,382 downwards.
GGCCGCGAAAGGAGGCGGGGCGTTTTTTAATAATGAGCCGATTAAGCCACTTGTTCCGACTGAATTTGGAGATATATTGTTAAGTTGTGACCTCAATAATTACCTCGTTCCGCCTCACATTAACCAATTTATGGCGCGATTTCGGGGTATTCGTAGTTTGGGGGCGGCAATCTTATCTTTAACTATGGTCGCAACAGGGAGTTGTGCCATTCATCTTGATAGCCGAGATACATTAACGCCAGAGAATTTTTTGGCCCCTGCGCTCCTTATTAATGAAGTAGGGGGTGTCATCTCCGCTATGAACGGTGAGCCACTTCCGGCTATCAACACCCTCACCGAGCGATTTAGTCTACTTGCCACCACCACGCCTGAATTGCATGAATTAGTCTTGCAAACATTACAAAGTTAGAGCGCAGGCATCCCGCCCAAACGAAGACAAAAGACTTGCTACCCGACAACTTGCTACCCAACAAAGTGGTTTAAGGAAGGCTAAAACAGGAACACAGAGTTTCACAGAGACGCACAGAGGGGCACAGAGGAAAAAATAAATCGCTTTTTCTTTGTGAAACTCTGTGTTCCTCTGTGAAACTCTGTGCTAATTAGTTTTGGCTAACCTTTCTGTCGGGTACTGAGCCCAATAAAATAGTTTTGGCTAACTTTTTTGTCGAGTACTGAAGATTGTGGTGGCGAATTGGCGGAAAAATTGGTAAGGTATCTGAATTTTTAATCAAATAGGCGTGAATTTGCCAGCTACAGACAATTGAAGATAATATGTGGAACGGTTCAGACAAGCAATAGCTGAAGTTAAGTTAATTGATTGATCTGCTGAACCTTAAATTTAACAGTGGTTAAAAATCAAATTAACGTATACTACTTGACCGAAGCCATTAAGCGGTTAAGAATTTTCCATCCCCCCTCGTTCCCAATCTTCAAATTGGGAACGTATTTGCCATAGAAACTCTGTTTCTGGCATATTGCAAACAGAGTTTGCTTGAGCAATTGTGTTTCCAAACCTAGTTTGGGCACAAGGGGGCTGAATCATTTAAGGTTTCGGTTAGCGTAGCATGTCATAAAACTTATATGTCAAGAAAAACTGTGTCAGTTTCCAATGATAAAATCAGCGATACCATGCGTGATTATTTAGCCGAAATTTATCGTTTAGGGCATGGAAAGGCTTGGGTCAACAATACTGCGATTGCCGAGCGGCTTGATGTCTCTGGCCCTGCCGCTGTGCGGATGGTTCGCCGTTTAGACAAGTTGGGATTGGTTGAGCATGTACCATATCAAGGGGTAAAATTACTGCCAACGGGCGAGAAAGTCGCTTTGCTGAGTATTCGCCGTCATCGGTTGGTAGAGCGGTTTTTGGTCGATCAGCTACAGTTTGGCTGGCATGAGGCACATGACCAAGCGGATGTGTTACAAAAGGGAATCAATCAAATTTTAGAAGACCGGATTGATAGGTTGATGGGTCATCCGGAAACCTGTCCGCATGGCAATCCAATTCCGACTAAGAGTGGGGTCATGCCTCTATTGGGGGATAAACCACTCAATGTTATCCCTCCCGGAACTGCTGGCAAAATTAGCCGAGTACGAGAGCGTCATGAAGATAAATTACAGTATATGGAAAGTATCGGCCTTGTGCCGAGGGCTAGTTTTGAGCTAATTAGTCGAGCGCCGTTTGATGGGCCGTTACGCCTGAAATTAGGCCAAAACGAGCAGGTGATTGGACATGAACTGGCCTCTTCGATTTGGGTGCTTAGTAAACCACCGATGGTGATGGTGTAATTATAGGACAGGGAAGCCAGCAAATCTGTCACCATACCTGTCGGATGCGACTGAGTTCGATCATGTCAACGCCAATTGTGGTCATAAAAACACCTCAACATGAATCTGACCGCGACTCGGCAAGGCGTTGCCAGCGGAGCCATGTCGGTGTTTCTATTGTGGCATGAATAGTGACCGCTGTCATGCTATATCCGACGATGGAAGAGATAACCTATTCCCACTCCGCTCGTTTAATAACGGTGTTCATTTGTTTTATGGCCCGTTCCACTTTACGAGTTAACTTGTCCAGATAACCTAAATCATCGGGGGCATACGTCGCGGCATGCGCCAATTCGGCACTGGCTTTTAGGACGGTGTAGGATTTGGTTTGTAGAATATTATCGGCTCCCTTTAAACGTTTGGTGGTTGCTACTAGTTCTCTGAGCGTGGGTCGCCAATCGGGGAGTTCTTTTTTGGGCGTTGAGGTCTGAAGTTCCGGCTCAAACGTGACAATCAGTCGTTTGTTTTGTTTGGCTCGCTGATAAGCCTCGTTGATATTACCTCGTATCCCACTGCCGAAACTAATAGAATAGGGTGATATTACACCATCATAAATAATCTTTCCCTTAAAAGGTAAGAGAGCAGTATGGACTAATAATGGTAACTTGGCCCCATAAAACATCTCTTGAATGGAATTAGTAATGCCAAGCACGCCATAAATTTGGTCTGTTCCTTCTGCTGACACAAAGATGGCATGTCGTTTTAGAAAACGAAATATATAAAATCGACCAACGACTATTTTTTTCCAACTGTGTGCGATTTTGAGTTCCGATTCGCTTAACTTATTTGGATTAGCCGCCACAAACTGATCAATCAACTGGAGATTCTTAAATAAGGCATCTCTGACCTTAAAACTTTTTTCTTGAGGGGGTTGTTCAAAGTCTTCAGGGGCTGAGACGTTTTCCACCACGTTCAGTTGTTGATTGGTGTAAAAATATAATGGCCATAATATTTTGTAGAATAATTTAGCATCATCTGATGATAACTGCATGAAATTCTCCTTATAAGAGAGTTCCAGAAAAATAACCTCCAACGTTCCCTGAGCGTTCGACTGAGCTTACGCCGAAGGGGATTATCCCTGTGATATTGTAACTATTTGGCATGCTGATCGGTTACTTAGTACCCGACAGCCTGAACTAATTAACACAGAGTTTCACAGAGGAACACAGAGTTTCACGGAGAAAAAGCGAATTATTCTTTCCTCTGTGTTCCTCTGTGCGTCTCTGTGAAACTCTGTGTTCCTGTTTTAGCTTTTTCTAAACCAGTTTATCGGGTAGCAAGATCGGTTAGATTATTCCCATAATTCCCTGTAGCCCAAGCTGATAACTCCGCCAACCGAAGCCACTGATTTGCCCCACGCAGACCGGAGCCAGTAGGCTTTTGTGCCGAAACGGTTCACGGGCATGGACGTTACTCAGGTGGACTTCAACCACAGGTAGGGCAATGGCTGAGATGGCATCTCGCAGGGCGACGGAGGTGTGGGTATATGCCCCCGGGTTAAAAACTACGCCATCGGCCCAATGGCGAGCCTCGTGCAGGGCATCAATCAGCCCCCCCTCATGGTTCGATTGCTGGGCGCGCACCTCAACCCCTTGTTTCGCGCCAAATTTGATAATCTCGGCGTTGATGTCGTATAGAGTCATGGATCCGTACACCTCTGGTTCACGCGTTCCGAGCAGATTCAGATTCGGGCCATGTAATAATAGAACTTTGGTCATGATATTAACTCTAACTGTATACCGGCCATCATCAATCCGGCGATGGTTTTGCCGTCTTCAATTTCACCAGAGCGAATCATGGCTATTGCCTCGGCCCACGGCACGGTCAGCACCTCGGCGATATGCTCGTCAAACTCAAGCCGATTCTCTCCGGCTGTCAAATCGGTCGCCAGATAGAGGTGCAAATACTCGGTTAAGATACCGGGGGCAGAGTAAAATCCACCTAATTTCTGCCATGTTCCGGCCTGATCGCCAGTCTCTTCAAGCAGTTCGCGAGGTGCGGCGAGGTCGGGGTCTTCGTTCAACTCCAACCCCCCGGCGGGGAGTTCAATAATCCATTTTTCGACTGCGGCTCGATACTGCTTGAGGAGCCGAACTTCGTTGTTCTCGGTCATAGGCACGATTACCACCGCGCCCTTGTTAATGACCACCTCTCGACTGACGGGCGTACCGTCGGGCAGTTTGGCTTGGCGTAGCTCAAGTCCTAAAATATGTCCTTCAAAAAGCGTTTCTTTACTGATAACTGTTTCTGGTTTCATAATGGTTTTAGGGAGTTCCAGAAAAATAAATCTCCCAACGTTCCCTGAGCTTGTCGAAGGGATTGGCTTCGACAGACTCAGCCAACGATATTTGAGAGAATTTAAAAGTTGGAACTGCCTTACTGGGTAAATATTCAGTGAACTCACCAGAAAGAGCGTCAGAAACCCGATTTCTTAAAGAAATCGGGTTTTTAGGGCGGCTTTACTGAATTTTTACCATAGTACTATCTATTTTACGCTATATATCAATCCCCAAAATCTCAACCGCTTTATCAAACAGTTCGTCTGGATCAAACGGTTTGGTCATGTAAATATCAGCTCCAACCTCCTGACCTTTTTGCTTATCAAACTCCTGTCCTTTGGCGGTTAGCATGACAATATAGATATCCATTTTGAGGTCATGTTTAACTCTCTGACAAACATCAAATCCGTTGACTTTAGGCATCATCACATCCAAAAAAATCAGTTTAGGATGCTCCTCCTCAATAATTTCTAACGCCTCAGCTCCGTTGTTGGCAGTTAGAAGTTCAACGCCTTCATCTTCAAGCTCTTCTAAAGTTTGCTCAATCAGCAGTCTGATATGAGCTTCATCATCAACAATTAATATTTTTGGATCCATAATTTTCCTAATAAAGTGGTGAGTAAGGAACTGGTTTTCGCTTTTAGCTTGACGATTTAGCCTCAAGCTAAAACTTATGCGCGTTTGACAACAAACAAGGTAAAATCGTCTGATTGTGGAGTATTGCCGGTAAATTCTTGTACTGTGTCAACGATGGATTGTAGTACTTCTTTGGCATTGCCTTGGTAACTTGTGGTCAGAATTGTTTGCAAACGCTCTTCGCCGAACATCTCGCCATGAACATTCATCGCTTCGGGGACACCATCGGTAAAAAAGGCCAATACATCGCCGGTTGCAATCTGAATTTCGCACTCTTCCAATTCAATCTCATCAAACGCGCCCAATAAAAAACCGACTGCGCTAAGTTCTCGATAGTCGCCCGTTTTAGCCGAAATCCACAGCGGCCAGTTATGACCAGCTGAGGCATAAGTGAGCCGTCCGGTTTCCACTTCCAAAATAGCATAAAATGCGGTTAAAAAAATCTTAGACCGATTATCTTGATAAATCAGTCGATTGGCCTGTTGTAAGACTGTGGCCGGATTTTCTCCATGTAGGGAAGTGGTATGGATAATAGTCCGACTAAAAGCCATAAACAGAGCGGCGGGCACGCCTTTGCCGGTCACATCCGCAATCAGCATGCCAATCCGATGTGGAGAGCCGGGCAGTTCAAATATGTTGTAAAAATCGCCCCCAACCTGTCTAGCCGATTGGTAAATCGAGGCGAACTCCCAGCCAGAGATAGTTGGCGAGGATTCGGGGAGCAGGCTTAGTTGAATCTGCTGTCCCACAGCTAACTCTTTGTCGAGCCGTTGTCGTTTAATCTCCTGTTTGTGTAACCACGCCTTATCAATGGCAATCGCCGTTTGACTAGCCAAAGCCATTAACAACTTCTTATCGCTGGCGGTGAATATCTGTTTTTTATTGGTACGCCCTAATAGTACTACTCCCATAATTTTATCTTGCATCTTGAGCGGGACACACAAAACTTGCTCAATCATACTAGAGACCAGCGACAACCCGGTGTAAATACTAGGTTGTCCGGTTTCGTAAATTTGTCGGACTAAATAGCCAATTGGGTCATCTAATAGGGTCTCAGGAATATCAGTTCCAAAGCTAGATTTAACCTCTAATTGGTCGCCATTGCCGGAATCGGGGAGAAATACTGCACCAAGTTCAGCCTGAATCACTTGAGTTGCTTCGCTTAAAACCAGTTTGGGAATTGCCTTAATATCGAGGGTCGCGCCGATGGTTTCAGCAACATCATACAGTAGGTTGATTTCCCGATACCGTTCTAAGGCTTCACTGGCGACATCTCGCTTTTCTTGCGATTGAGTTAGGAGCATCATCAAGCTGTTATATAAGACCTGAACGACAATTTCTGGCGCGGATTGAGGTGTGACCAATGATCCGACAAATTTCTCACTCACATAAAGCGGATGAAACCTCAACTCATTCATGGTGCGGGGCTGAGTTTGGTCATGTTGGGCCACCAAGTCAGAAACCTCGTTTTTGTCCCATTCACCAATACCCACGAAAAATTGATTATCAGCTCGTAGCAAGGCTAATTTTGCCTCAGTGGGCATGAGGTTTCCGAATTGTGTAAAAAATTTTTTAGCTTGATTACGTTTTATTAGACGGTGTATCGACATAGATATCTTTGGGTAAAAGCTGTTAATTGGGTCTACGATTTACGATTTCATTTGGATAAACTCAAGTAGGCTCTTGGAAGAAGAATATCATCACATTTTCCATCCCTTTTTCAAAGCGTAACGCCTTGACCACATCCTTATGTTGAGCCAACTGTAGAGAGTTCAGAATAATCATATCCGGTTTGAACTCGATGGCCTTGGGCAGAAAAACATCTTGTTTATTAGAGGTGATGCTTACCGAATATCCTTGTTCTTGTAGCACGTTGGCTAATATTTGAGCCGATTCAATCTCTTTATCTACGATTAAAACTTTTTTTCGAGAGCCACCTTGCGATAATAACACGTCAATCTCTTTGAAAAGTTTGGGCGTATCAATCGGTTTACTAAAGTAACGGTCAATCCCAAGCCGAATCCCTTTGGCTTTATCTTCGACGATAGTCAGTAAAATGATAGGAATATTTGCCGTAAGAGGGTTGTTTTTTAATAACTCGGCTACATTAAAGCCGTTCATCTTGGGCATCATCACATCAAGGATAATCAAATCAGGGTGTTGTTTTTTGACCTGAGAGATTGCTTCTAACCCATCGACTGCCTCCAGAATATCGTAACCTTTTGAGGTTAGTTCTTGCTTGAGTAGCTCTCGAATATAGGTTTCATCATCAACCACTAAAATTACTTTTTTCTGAGATTCTGATATATTTGCGCTAACAGTTCGATGGGTCTCAAACTGTTGCAGGAGGGTATCTATATCCAGTTTTTTAATCCATGCTTCTGCAATGGGACTTTGGGCCGGTGACAAAATTGGCAAGGTGAAAATAAATGACGTTCCTGACCCTAACTCACTTTCAACCCAAATCGTCCCTTCATGGTTCAATATAATCTCTTTACAAATCGGCAAGCCCAACCCCGTCCCTTTCGGTTTATCGGTTAAGGTGTCGCCAACCTGTCTGAATTTATCAAACACATTAGGCTGATCTTCCTCCGAAATACCTGTTCCGGTATCAATAACTGCAACTCGAATCTCGCCACCACTTTGTTCAAGACGACAAGTAATCGCCCCGGCATCGGTAAATTTGACCGCGTTTGATATTAAATTGATCATAACCTGTATCAGCCGATCTTGGTCACCAATAACTTGGGGCAGATTCAGGCTAAATTCACGTACTAGCGTTATCTCTTTGTTTTCAAATAACGATGCGGTAGCCATTAATGCCCGTTCAATGATGTCGCTCATATCGAGCGGCTCCATGTGCCATTCAATCTTGCCCGCTTCAATTTTAGCTAAATCTAGGACATCGTTAATCAGGGCTGTCAATCTTTCCCCTTCGGCAATAATGATTCCGATATTTTGTCCCACTTGTTGCATCGCTCGGCGTAAGCGACGCTCGTTGCCTTGCACATGAGGAAAGATTAGGTCTAACCGTTTTCGGATGATTTTGGCAAATCCTAAGACAGAGGTCAAGGGTGTACGAAGTTCATGGCTAACATTTGCTAAAAAGGCACTTTTTGTTTGGTTGGCAAATTCGGCATCCTCACGGGCTTTTTGCATGTCGTTGTATAAGCGGGCATTGTCAAGTCTCACTGAGGCTAACTGGGCAAATTGATTCAGCAGTTGCACGGCTTCATCATCTGGAACGTTCTGATTGTAGTAGCTATAACCAAGCCCAATTACCCCGACGATTTCATTGCCTGAGCGCAACGGCACACCTAACCCAGCTCGAAGTTGGCTGTAATCAAAATTGGGTGAAACTCCCTTCCAATCGGTATAGTCGGTCACAAACAATGGTTGCCCCGTTTGCCACACTTTACCGGGCATGCTTTCGCCACTCTGTAACACCACCCCAACCATCGACCGAAATATCCCGACCCCAACCTCAAGACGAATCTCTTTTGCCCCCGGCTCACCCAAGTAGATTGAGCCGTGGGTTGTGCCTAAAAGTTGACCTACTCTAATAATAATCGTTTCCAGTAACTCCTTCAAATCGAGTCGGCCCATTAAGCTCAAAGTAGTCTCATGGAGTGCGGCTAAATAGGCATTTTGTCGGTATAATGAGGCTTCTGTCTGTTTTTTTACGGTAATATCGTTGGCAATGGAGAGGATACCGATCAGGTTGCCATCATCGTCAAACTGGGGGGTGTTTGACCAAACCGCCCAAACCCGCTCACCCGTTTTGGTGATATTTTCGTTTTCATTATTGATATACACTTCTGGATTTTTGATAATATCATCCATCAAGGCGGACAAATCACGTCCATCTGTGCCTCTTTCGGCACTCTCCGTTTGAGGGACGATGGTATCCATGATATTTTGGCCGACTAGCTCATTAGCCGTATAACCAAAAAAAGTCAGCCCATACCGATTCATGAAAATAACCGTCCCCTTGGTATCCCATTCGAGGATGATGGATTGGGCATTTTCTACGAGGTCGTAAAATCTGCGTGCTCGTTTGTTTGAAATTGCCTCCATTTGCTGATAGTTTCGTAGAGCATATTCGGTTTCAGTGTAGAGGCGGGCATTTTCGATGGCGACGGCGGCGTAGGCGGCTAAGGTTTCAATCAGTTGTACATGGCTCGATACAAAGAAATTCTCTTCAGCTTTATCTAATGAGAACAAGCCCAACATATCATCGCCAACGATGAGCGGCACCCCAATCCAACTTAAAATATACTCCATCCCCTCAACTTGCACCCAGCCGGAATTATCTTTGGTTGAGGGAATAATCAGGCTGGTCTTATACTTAAACATGTGGCTTAGATTGCTTGAATTTGTACAAGAAATAGTCAGATTATCTAAATTATGGGGGTCTGTCCAGTTTTCATAACCACGCGTCGCCTGCACCGTTAAAACATTTTCGTCATTTAGTAACATAATGCTGGCACTATCATAAGAAACCAATTGGGCTAGATATTCTAGTAAAGTATCTAACATTACATCCAAATCAAGACTTTGGGTTAAGGCTAAGGCCGTGGCCTGAATTGTTTTGGTGATTTGGTTGGTCTTTTCTAACGTGGCTCGTAACTGAGCGTTTTCTTGCTCAAGCCGTTGTTGATTTGCCAATGCTTGCTCGATTGTTTGTGCTTTGTTTGTCATAATGTTATATCCGTCAAATATGGATAGTAAGGAGGTTAATGCAAGTATAACCCAATTCCGTTTCTATGCAACACTCTTGAGCCAATAGTTAGTCTGCTCCAAAATCACCATTTATCATTTATCAAACGTTTGGCGATTTCGTACCCAATTTCGGCTAACGTTGGCTGGCTAAAATAGACGGGCATTACACGCGAGAATTATTCACAGATATATATTTTTATCTGGCAATTCGGAGATGGGAATGGTGAAAGAGAATGTACTCCCTTGTTCTAGGACACTTTCGGCCCATATTCGTCCGCCATGATGCTCCACTATGACTTTGCTAATCGCCAGCCCTAGTCCGGTACCTGTCGGCTTGTCAGTCAAAATATTACCTGTTTGATAAAATTTATCAAACACTTTGGTGTGATCCGATTCGCTAATTCCCACTCCCGTGTCAGTCACACTGATGATAAACTCATCCTTATCCTGACGCACTCGGCATAATATATGACCCTCATCGGTAAATTTGACCGCATTGGAAAATAAGTTGTTTAGCACCTGAAGCAGGCGAGATTGGTCGCCCATAATATCAGGCAATTTATCAGGGATAACGGTTTCAATAGTTACATCCTTTTCTTTGGCCTGCATCGACGCGGTCATGGCCGCTTGGCGTACAACAGCCGAGATATTGATCGGATGAACCTGCCACTCAATTTGTCCCGCTTCAATTTGAGCCAACTCCAAAATATCATCAATTAAGCTGGTTAGCCGCTCACTTTCACTCACAATAATTCCAATATTTTCGGTAAGTTGGTTGGTCAGTTTAGCCGTTGAGGGATCATGGGCGACAAGATGAGGGTAAACACGTTGGGTCAACTTTCGTTCAATTACCTTAGAGAAACCAAGAATCGCGGTTAAGGGTGTTCTCAGTTCATGACTGACGTTGGCTAAAAATGCGCTTTTAGCTTGATTGGCCGCCTCTGCCTCGACCTTGGCTCGTTGCAAATCGGTAATATCATGATACATGGCAAAGGTCGCCACCAGTTTATCGCCAACAATAACCGGCACACCAAACAGTTCAACCTCGATTGCTGTGCCGTCGCGTCGATTACGTTGGGTGATGGCATGAATAACTTCACCAGCTAAAACTCGCCGACTAAAGTCGTTCGCTTCATTGTGCGAATTTTTATTAATCGTGATAATTTCATCCACATTTTGCCCTGTTACCTCATGTTGAGTGTAGCCAAATAGACGTTCTGCCGCCGGATTCCAAGCCGAAATCTGATTATCGAGATTGATGGTGACAATCGCTACCGGACTATTCAGCACCATTGCCTCAAAAAAGTTCTTCTCGCGCTGAGCTTGCTGATACAAACGGGCATTATCAAGCGTAATCGAAGCTAACTGCCCAAATCGACTAAGCAGTTCAATCTGCCGATTATCAAACTCGTCGGCTGCATTGGCTGAATAAGCAATCCCCAACACCCCGACCACATCCATTGTACTCTTATGAAAACTCATATCGGAACTTTTCGCGGTCGAGTCATAAATCGGAGAGCCTGCTTTTAAGGGGATTCCGGTTATAATGCTGACTGTATTCATAGGAAATGTAGGGTCACGTTCAGCCCAATTATCATAATCATGAATGATGAGCGGTTGCCCCGTTTGCCAAACTTTACCAACGACACATGTATGTGGAACCATTGTTTTGCCAACCTGCTCTAAAAACAGCCCCCACCCGATTTTTAATATCATCGAGTTTTGGCTAGGGTCATGGAGGTAGATGAATCCATGTTCGGTGTTGAGTAACTCCGTTGCCCGTTTGACCAGAATCTCCAGAAGGTCGTCTAACTCCAGACGACTCATCAGACCCAAGGTGGTGTCGTGCATTACTGCCAAATATTCGTTTTGTTGCCACAACATAGCCTCGGCCTGTTGACGGTCTAATATCTCTTGTTTGAGTTCCTGATTTGTCTTGGTCAGTTCTTGAGTGCGATGACTCACTTCGAGTTCTAGCTGTTGTTTATGGTTTTCTAAGGCTTGCTGGGCTTCTTTTTGAGCAGTTAAGTCATAAATTGCGTTTAACAAAGCCTCTTCACCTTGATAGGTAATCTGTTGAGACGACAACGCTGCCCAAAATAAACTACCATCTAATCGTTTAAATTGGGTCTCGTAGTTTTCGATATACTCATTTTGGGCGATAATTTCTAGGATATGTTCTCGGTCTGTTGGCCTGTGGAAAAATTCTGTTGACAAACATCCGACGATACCATCAAACGACAAGCCAATCATCAAGCTAGAATGGGCATTGGCGTACAGAATCGTAGCATCACTGACGCGGCTAATAATAATCGGGATTGGGATTGTGCCGGCAATGATCCGAAATCGATCTTCGCTATCTCGTAACGCTTTCTCGATATGCTCCCGTTCTTGTGCTTGTACAGTTAGAGTCGTGGCGCTACTGGTCAGTTCGCTAATATACCCCTTAACCTGTTCGAGTAATTTGTTGTTTTGGCTTTGCAAGCGCCGAATTTTTTGCTCGAGTGACTGAGTTCGTTCAACCGAAAGGCGTTGACTATGATTGAGGATAGTTTCGGTTTTACGCCAACGAGGCATAAGGATTTTGAGGATAGACCGAGCCGCGGTAGGGCTGTTGTCAATGAGTTGGTTAAATTGACATTGATTAATCGCCAGCAGGCTACTGTTGGTACGAGCGGTAGCACTGGCCATGCGAGGGGCTTCATCAAGGAGGGCCATTTCGCCGATAAATTCGCCTGCACCTCGCACCGCTAACAACATCTCTCCGTTAAGGGTTTGTTTATGGAGTTCAATCTCGCCCTCTTGAATCACATAACCCCATTCGCCCTTTGTCCCTTCCATGAACAACACCATCCCTGCCGTTAAGTTAATGAGTTCGACCATGCTGCTTAAGGTCGTTAAATCCTCGTCGGACAGGTCGGCAAACAAAAATATATTTTTTAGAATCTCGACCATAACTGTCTCATCTAATGCATGAGACGTGAGGCATTATTCGCTATTCACGTATCACATATTCACACATTCACGTATCACATATTCACATATTCACGTATCACACATTCACGTATTCGCCAGCCAAAATCGCTAACACATCTTCAGCTTGCACATCGGTAAAAATACCCACATCTCCGATTGTTATGGGTAAAATAAAGCGCACAGTGTTTCCAACTCGTTTTTTATCGGTAAACATTGCCGCCCACATGTCGGCTGGGGCATAGTCGGGAATTTGGGTTGGTAAGCCCACTTGGGTAATCACTGCTTCGATGCGGTGCGCGGTTTTGGCAGAGCAATGCCCCAGTCGGACGGCTAACCGAGTCGCGCAGACCATGCCGATAGCAACCGCATCTCCATGCCGCATTTCAAAATTTGCCAGTCGTTCAAAGGCATGGGCAAAGGTATGCCCCAAATTCAGAATCCCCCGTCGGCCTTTTTCAAACGGGTCTTCTTGTACCACCTCCACCTTGACCATCACCGCATCATGTAGGAGTTCGGTGGACAAGATATAGTGTGGTTTGGCTTGAGTCTCCGGTTTCTGACTGTTGATTTCTAACGCCTCAAACAGCGATTCTCCACTTAGCACACCATGTTTAAGCACCTCGGCCATGCCAGATCGAAACTCCACATCGGGCAAAGTATTGAGAACGTTAGGGTCGATGAGAACCATCTCCGGTTGTTTGAACGCCCCAACCAGATTCTTGCCTTGTGGTAAATCCACGCCCGTTTTACCGCCCACACTGGCATCGACCATGGCTAACAACGAGGTGGGAATCTGCACAAATGGCACCCCGCGCAGATAACTGGCTGCGGCAAAACCAACCGTATCCCCAACGACCCCACCGCCCAAGGCGATAATCGGACTATTACGGTCTAACTTGGCTTCGATGAGTTGGCTGTATAGGTTGGCGACGGTGTCCAAATTTTTGTACTGTTCGCCGTCCGGTAGCTCGATTTGGGTCGGCTCAAACCCTGCCGACTGCAAACTAGCTAACAGAGTCGAGCCATGTAACGGGCCGACGGTCTCATTGGTGACGACGGCACACCGACCAGCATGACCAAGCTCGGCCAGCCATGTTCCAGCATGGTTAAGGGCGTTTTCTGCTAAATAAATCGGGTAACTTCCGGTTGGGTGGGTGACTGTAATTGTATTCATGATAATGATCCTGTAGTTAATTAGTACTCATTCCTAAATAAGTTCTGTGTTTGACAAACGTAGGGTGAACGAAGACCAATCTATGCGGCCATCAATAGTTGGCGTTGATGAAGTTTTACACGCTCTTTAGCGATCATGTGGTATTTGGGTAGGATTTCGATACCCACACTATTACGTCTCAATCTTTGAGCAACATGTAGCGTAGTTCCAGAACCAGAAAATGGATCGAGTACCCAATCGTTTTTCTGAGTAAAGAGTTTTATGAACCACTCTGGAAGCCACTCTGGAAATGCCGCACTATGACTCTTGTTATTACATTCTGTTGCCTTATGCAAAACATTTGTGGGATAAGCCTTATCTCGGGTGAGCCAATTAGACACATTTTTTCCAAAACCACTCCCAACTTTAGAAGTATCTCGTATCTTATCGGTTTCACTTAAGTTTTTTAATCTACCTTTGGCCCAATCTCCCATCGGAACCATAACTTCTTCTTGATACATGTTAAACTTTCGATTGATATTGAACTGTAGCAACCTCTCCCATGAATCCCGAAACCGATTCGGCCATTTTCCGGGATAAGAGTTCTTTTTATGCCACATAAACTCTTCTGTCCACAGCCAGCCTTGTTTACGCAGAGCTAAAATTAGCTCAATAACATAAGTATGTCTCTCACCTTTAACGACTTTTTCTTTGATATTCAAAATGAATGTGCCGACAGGTTTTAAGACTCGATGTAACTCTTTACTAATGGGTAGAAACCATTCCACATATTTATCGGGTTTAATCCCACCATAAGTCTTTGAGCGACTATCAGCGTAAGGCGGTGAGGTGACAATTAAATCAATACTATTATCATCAAGTGCCTTTAACTCTTCTTTACAGTCACCTAAAATCAAATTAGTTGCTATATTCATTGTTATTTACGGCTATCAACTTAACGTGCGACAGATAATATCGTAGCACAGTCTTTAGACTGTGTACGGCACAGGCTGAAGCCTGTGCTACATGTCTCGGCTTACGTTGATAGCCTTATTTACCTTTTGTATAAGTGAGATGTTCTAACAGGGGTGCGATAACCTCATGGGGAAAAACTCCAAGATGAGGGAGTTCTGTGAGTGAAACCCATTCTAGTCGATATTGATTCTCCGGCGATTGTTTCAACAGTTCTGGCCCACCGAGTTTCAACTGACCCTGGGGCTGACTCATCAAAAAATAATGCTCCAAATTTCCCTGATTTTCAAACGTAAACAGCTTTTTTGAGAGGGTAACTTGGAGGCTCGTTTCTTCTGTCACCTCTCGGAAGCAGGCTTGTTCTGGTGTCTCATCCGGTTCAATTCCACCACCGGGAAAGACATAATATACCCGTCCTTTTCGGTTACGGTACATGACGAGGATTTTATCCTTATTGAGAATGATGGCGACGGATCGCGGACGTAGTTTTGACATTCAGTTTATCCTCCAGTTTTCTAAAATAATCACAAATATTTATAATCTGACATTGTCAAGCTCATCTCGAGGGTAAATTTTTGATAATCTGCTCAACTAGTTCAACGGGGCTGTGGTGGGTTACGTCGATGTGGTATGGAATCCGTTGGTAGGCCGGTTGGCGTTGTTTTAATAGATTCATTAAACGATTAAGGCGAGTCTCATCTTGTTCAGCCAACATAGGCCGGTTTTCACTGTCTCCAATGCGTTGCCAGAGGGCATCTGGTTCGCAATCGAGACAGATAACCAACCCTGTTTCGGCCATGACCTTAAAATTAGCTTCTGGAATCAAAGTTCCACCACCGGTAGCAATCACCGAGCCGGATCGCTTGGCCAACTCCTGACATAGCGCCACTTCGAGTTGCCTAAAGTACGGCTCGCCATCGGTCGCGAAAATCTGGTTGATGGAGCGACCTTCTCGTTCCTCAATCAGCTCGTCCATATCCAAAAAAGGGAGGCTGAGTTTATGAGCCAACTGTTTCCCTATGATTGATTTACCCGTGCCCATAAAACCCGCTAGGACGATATTGGGTGCGAACATCATTTATTTTCACCTATATTTTTCGCCATGACTTCTTGATAGTGGGTCTCAAACTGAGACATTGCCATTTTAGTAATTGTACCTACTTGACCATCTCCCACAAGTTGTCCATCGATTTGAGTGATGGGCATCACATGCATACTGGTGGTTGTGATAAAACATTCTTCATACTGTGATAAATCTAACAAAATTTGCGTTTCGATAACGGGGTATTCGGTTTCCTGCATAATCTGTATAACCAAATTGCGAGTAATGCCAGAAAGTACTTCTGATTCTGGTGAAGTAATAAGTTGCCCTTGCTGAACAATAAAAAAATTGGAGAAGGCACCTTCAACCAAATAGCCATTATGATGAAGCAGTGCCTCTAGCGCACCTGCTCGAATAGCTTCACGACGTGCCATATAGTTCACCACATAGTTTAGACTTTTACAAGTAGGAACAACCCGCGCTCCTTCGCATAAAATAGCTGTAGCACCGTCTTGATAAAAAGATTTTGGGTAAATGCGTAAAGGTTCGGGTTTCATTGCAACCACAGGATTAGCATCTATTTCTCCTAGAGCTAAGATTCTTATATTACATGTTACCTGCGGGTCGATTTCAATTAATTTCTGAAACCAAGCCATCAGAGTGTCAGCATCAACTTTTAGTTTCAGGTCTAGCATCATGGCAGATTTGAATAAGCGACGAATGTGTTCCTCTAAATAAAAAGGTTGCCCTTGATCAATCTTCACAAATTCAAATACACCATAGCCGTAATATAATGATCGGGTGAAAAGAGAGATTTGCACCTTGTCAACAGGTAATAATTCGCCATTAAAAATAGCATAATCGAAAATCATGATGTAATTATCCTTTTAAAAAACTATTTTTGTTATCCCAAAATTTAGCAGGAACACATACTCTAAAGGTTTCTAAGACCTTTAGGATTTTGAATATCTAAAAACTGATTAAAGAATTCAGGGTAGGTTTTATGGGTACAGATTGGGTCTTTAATCACTACCCCCTCGACCTTCAAGCCAGTCACAGAAAAGGCCATAGCCATGCGATGATCGTTGTAGGTTTCAATTTCAGCGGACTGTAGGGGACTAGGGTATATTTTTAGACCGTCTTGAAACGCCTCGACGGTTGCCCCTAATCGTCTCAACTCCGTGACTACTGCGCTAATGCGGTCGGTTTCTTTCCAGCGGATATGTTCCACATTCCGAATCGTGACCGGCGAATCGGCAAACGGGGCGATGGCGGCTAAAGTCGGCACGGTGTCCGACATGCCATTCAGGTCAATGTCAAGCCCATGCAGTTGCTCCGGCCCGACCAGTTCGGTATAGCTATCAGTCACGGTGACTTGACAACCCATGTCAGCCAAAACCTGCACAAACTGGGCATCACCTTGGCAGGACGCGCTGGTTAAATGGTTGATTCTAATTCGACTACCCGTCAGCGCAGCCGCGGCGAAGAAGTAGGTTGCGTTTGAGGCATCCGGTTCAATCAGATAGCGTTGAGAGGTATATCGCTGACCAGCTTTAATATGGAATCGTTTATAGTTGTCATGTGTTGCCTCAACGCCAAAATCACGCATCATCTGCAAGGTAATGTCGATGTAAGGGATTGAGACTAACTTGTCGGTAATCTGTATGGTGGTGTCCTGTTGGGCGTAGGGCGTAATCATCAGCAAGCCCGATAGCTGTTGGCTGGTTTTACTGGCATCTATTTGGAGGTGTCCGCCCGGAAAGCGATTGGCCTGCATACTGTAGGGCATAAAGCCTCGCTCACCATCATAATTAACCGTTGTACCAAGTTGCTCAAGTATCGTCAGCAGGTCTCCCATGGGACGCTCTCGCATGCGGGGGATTCCGTCAAACTGATAACGCCCCTCGCCCAAGGCGACTAAGGCGGTCACGAAGCGAGCGGTTGTACCCGAAAGCCCCACAAACAGATCGGCATGGTCAGCCGGAATTTGCCCTCCTTGACCTTGAATTGTAATTTGCTTGGTGGTCGAGTCGGCCTCAACCGGAATCCCTAACGCCCGTAAGCAGTTGACACATAGTTCGGTGTCTTCGCTAAACAGGGCCTCCTCTAAAACGGTTTCACCATCAGCCAAAGCAGCTATGACTAGCACCCGATTGGTAATACTTTTACAGCCGGGGATTTTGATTGTCACGTCAAATGGTTGTTGTAGTTGTGGTATTGTGATGTTATCCATTGTGGGATGTTGCTCCTAATGAATCGGAATTAAATAAGTTGCGCGTTTCGCCTTCGACAAGCTCAGGCTACGTCCGCCGCCTGAGCGTCCGACTAAGCTCACGCCGAAGTCTTGTCGAAGGCAGACTACCAGCATGACTAAGTTAATTAGGTGGTGCTGACCTATTGACTGATAAGACCTCATGTCATTCCGAGGTATAGCGTAACGGAACCGAGGAATCTCCCGTCCTATAAGCTCTTGGGGGACTCTTCTATCCACTTCGTTACGCTCAGAGTGACATGGTCATCAGTCAACATGGCAACGCTACCGTTAATTAATACCCGTTCCTAAAATAAATTGTGCGTTTCTGCTCTCTCCTCGGCAGAAGTTCTCTGGTATCGCCATGCCGAATTTGTAAAGCTGATTCCTTTCAGTTTGAACTATGCCGTCATGTGCAACTTCTTTCGATTTGTAAAATCCGCTATATGGTATATCTGTGAATCTATAATACCATATAGCGGATCGGGAATTTCTAGTCATATAAAGCTACTGTCAAGAAATTAGACTTTTTGTTTTTACTTCTTACTTTCCTGCTCCTTAATACTGTAATAGCACGACCCCGCACAGAATTGGCACATAACGGTCTCTTCTCTGATTATTTCTCGCTCATTCATAATCTCTTCGCCACATATTTCGCAGTTGACCCGATAGCCATGCCTACTCAATATATACCTCAACGAGACGGCTAAGGTAACATATTGATAGGTGAACAGTTCTTCATCAGGCATTTGTTGATAGGCTGATAGTTGAGCAGACCAACGATCAGATGCAGATGGGGCATAATCCCATGCTCGCTTGCGGGCAGTGGCAAGTGGGATAACTCGGATAGCCTGCTCGGTTAAGCTATCAACAAAGGTAGCGGCCATCTTGCCAAAATCAACCACTCGCATAGTACGCTTACCAATCCAGCACCCGGTGGCAATGCTCACCCCGTCCGCCCCACAGCCATCGGTTTCCATAAAAACAAACATCCGCTTATTTTTTTGGGGTACAGGTAAGTCTAGTATTTGTCCGCCAAACAACCCCATCCGAACTCCTAAAACCTGACGGGGGCAAAGATGAGTGTGTAGATTAGCCGATTTTTCCAGAAGTTTTTCCACATTAACTAGCATAATTCTATTTTCCTTTTTTGATTGTAGTCAAAAATTGTTTTATAAACGTTGTGACTAAAACGAAAATCAACGCCACCTATGTCAAAAATATAAGGAGAATACTTTCTTGGAGGACATGAAGTAAAGAAAGTTATAAAATTAAAGATTTAGAGTGGACGTTAATAAAAGTATAGCCCAAATCGAATAATCTTGCAAATTATCCTAATTTGTAAAGACGAACTGCTCAAAATGAACCGTTTACTCCCTCGTTCCCAATCTTCAGATTGGGAACATATTTGCCAGATGAACTCTGTTTCTGGCATGTTGCAAGTCGCAAACAGAGTTTGCTTGAGCAATTGTGTTCCCATTGAATGTCAAATGGAGGTTGGGACGTGGAAGGTGAAACGTGAGGCGTGTTGCGTTTCTCCTACGAGGCGCGAAACTTCTCGTAGATGTTGGCATGAAACGTGAGGCGTGAAAACAAAAAGTGTCTCGTTCCATGTTGGAAACGAGACACTTTTTCATTTAGAGCGAAGCCTTCCGTAGGGGGATAATTCACTAATTCGCAATTCGCAACTGTTGGATAGTCATAACCTCAAGCCCTGTCGCCTGACTGATTGCCTCATCATCCATCGAAGCTAATAGGTTACGAGCTACGGTCAATATTCGCTCATTGCTGGCTTGCCGTTCCTGCTCGGTCTGGCGTTGAGCTATTTCTTTATCCTGTCGTTCTTGCTCGGCCCGTTGCCGTTCCTGCTCGGCTTGACGTTGAGCCATTTCTTTATCATGCTGTTCCTGCTCTGCTTGGCGTAGAGCTATTTCTTTATCACGCTGTTCTTGTTCAGCCCGTTGCTGTTCTTGTTCAGCCCGTTGCTGTTCTCGTTCAGCTCGTTGCTGTTCTCGTTCAGCTCGTTGCCGTTCTTGTTCAGCCCGTTGCTGTTCTCGTTCAGCACGTTCTGCACCAGTGAGAATGAGTTCACCCTGACTGTTACACCACCGTAACCACATCGCATGGGTACCTTCAAACTCACCCTCCCAGAGCGTCAAGCCTAACCCCAACTTTGGAAACCAAGCCCGATTCAAGGCTTGATACATCCCGCTTCGAGAATCAAGTTGATACATCCGCAATATCTCATTGCTCAACTGATAGAGTGGGTCAAACATAACATAGTATAATACACCCATTCTGGCATATTGGGCCATTTTGTTGCGATTCTCATTACCTTTTTTGTTCGATATTATCTCTACCGCTATCTCTGGAGCTTTGCCAAACTCCGATATAAGGTATGAGCGATTTTTCTTATTCTGCCATTCTGGAGTAACTTGAACGCCTAAACTAATGAACACATCTGGTACGATATTCGGCTCATTGGGTTCAAATATACCGACATTGGCCGCTACCATAAAAGGCCATT
>JAUCGB010000112.1 GCA_030377895.1 Anaerolineales bacterium HSG24 | reverse complement strand
TACATTTTAGTCTGATGATGGCACTAATGAGACTACTGAATTGAAATCCCTTGTTAAACGAATAATTCATTAATTCAGTTAAAATATTATCAAAATGACATTTTTTAGCTAGTATTTTGCATGAAAACACCAGCTAACGGAGAGACAGGAAGCGTTGATTTAAATTATCCTGTTTAAACTGTTACTGTGCAAAGGTGATATTAGAAGCGAAGCCAATCAGTTTAATTTCTTTGGGCGTGGACTATCGGGATAAATTCTGTCCCACACAGAAATCACTTTCTTTTTCATCATTGCATCTGAAGTATTGCTTGAGGTCAATTCCTCGAGATATTCTTTTAATCCAGGAAAATCTGTCTTAAGGCAATCAAACATTTTGTAATGGGTAGAACTAAATTCTCGCTTTTCTTCTTTTAATAAAACCAATATCTCGCTTGTTATCTTCTGATCAAAATACCTGTTGTTGATTTTACTTAGGGCATACAAAGTGGCATTTTTATCTCGCTGGCTTCTTTCTTTGTCTTTTACAATTTCTAGTAAGGGTGAGACAACATAAAATGAGTTATTTCGTAATTGCTTTAGGCGCGAATAATTGTCAGGGTCTTGCAGGAATTTGGCAATTAACTCATTTGGATTAACATCTTCGTCAAATGTACTGAGATAATTCTGGCATTTTAGGTCGGTTTCACTTTCTTTTTGAGTAATGACAAATTCCTGGATCACATCATCTGCTGATTCACGAGAAGGGATTTTATAGAGGAACTTTAATTTTTCTAAAATAACTATTTTTAAGTCACTCGATATATCTTGCTCATATAATTCGATGAGTTTCTGAATCGTATCTCTTTTATAAGGCCAAGGGGAATCAATAATATATCGACAAAATGGCAAATTACTTTCCCACAACTTCTCAGTAAGAATTTTCTCAATAACAGTTTCGTCAAAAGAAAGCATAGCCAGCTTTAAGGCACCTGCTCCTTGAGGATGAATATCTATATAATTACTTAATTTTGTTAGGATTAATGATAACATTCTATTATATGGCAGCAAATGAGCTTTCCTAGCTAACTCAAGAACTTCGTCTCGCTCATCTTTTCTATAAGAATCGTTGAGGCTCCCGATAAAATTTACAAATTCAGAAGCATATATAGAAGTCATCTCATTGCGAGCGGAGAACAACCTTTTAACAATTTTTAACCTTACCTCAAAATCAAAACGTTTATCATTGATCAGAAAAATTTCTGCCTCAGTGACAGGTGCAACAGTTAGAAGACGGGCTGTGATATCGAAGGGATTACCATGACTACGGAGAAATATTGTTCTCAAGAGGCAGGTAACTGCTTCTTCTTCCTCGGTCGTCACCCGAAAAAGTTCCTGCCGAAGAATTTGAGTAATTTTAGGGACTTTTTCATAAGGGAGTTGCCATGATTGTTTGATGGCACAGGCTACCTGTTGGGAAAATGTGATTGTTTTTGTCGGTTTAAAAAAATCACCAATCCCTCGTAAATTGTTCCCGTAAATTTCAGAGATGCGGTGTGTTAAAAACGGAGGAGTTTTTTCTTCAATCTCATTTGAACTATTGATTGCAGTCGCTAACTTACGGGCATTATCTTTTATTGTCAGTAGATTCATAATCTGTTATCCTTCTATCTATCTTGATACCCTATTAACCTCTGGCAAACGAAACTTATCTAAGCCAAGATTGTAATCATCGACAATCTGTAGCTTTCCCTCATGATTACCTGTCGTAAAAGCAAGATGTACCTGGTTGTCATCAGTAATCGTGTAGCCTATATGAATAGGCGTGTTTTCAGGAATCAAATTACTAAAATGTATCTCTTGTTTAGGACATGAGAGCATCAACGAATCATCACTACCTCGTCCAATATACACTTCAATAGTTAGCCGGTAATCTTGTCTAGGCATCACCAACCCTATATCTTGCGTACCACGTTCTGAAGGGATTGGAATATTGGGGGGAATAATTTCAAGTAATTTTCCTTTCTCACTTTTTAGATAAACTCCATCAAAAAGTCTTCTCTTAAAACTTATTTTTATACTTTGCTCCCCTATAGTTACTTTGTTATCTGTAATCGGATAAAAAAGTGACGCTCCCCTAGCCACCGCAAAATCAGGATCGATGATTTTTGGCTGTTGACCAAAAAATTTACCTATTACCTCTTGGAAATGATAGAGACGAGAACTCCCTCCGGTACAAAACACTTTGTCAATGGTGTCGTGTCCAAAATCAGTCATTTCTAATACCTTATTGGCTGTATCAAAAGCTTCCAAAATAGGTTTGTAAATTGTCGGGTAATAGAGGTTTTTACTCTTATTTTGTTTGTCTAAATAGAAATATGGTTCTAATACGGCGGTCAATTCTTGAAATATGATTGTATCTGCCAAACGACGTTTTTGGGGCAATTCATCGATTCTATAGGGGCTTTCTGGTGGGCTTCTTTTTAGTTCTATTCGTGATACTTTCGATTTTTGAGAGGCAGAAATAGAGATTTCCTTTTTGATACGTTCAGCCTCAGCCAGCAATCTCCATGCAAAATTACGCTGTTCTTGTTTATCCAAACCTTCAAAATAGGCAAGCCCACCTTTCATTTTTTCAAGCAGTAAGGCCGCTAGGTTTAAATCAAAATCATCACCGGCGACTTCATTGTAACGAGAACAGGCGATGGTATCTATAGCTAATTTGTCATTAGAGCCTGATACTTCGATAATTGAGACATCAAATGTACCTCCCCCAATATCAAGCATAGTTATATATTTTTGTTCTTGATTTATGAACTCTTGGGGGTTTTTCACAATATAATAAAGTAACGCCGCGGTTGGTTCATCAATCAGCCGTATTTTTTTATGGTCGAATCCAGCTAGTTTTGCCGCCGCAATTGTTTCTCGACGTTGCTCTGTTGAAAAAGCGGCCGGAACAGTGATAACGACATGCTCAGGAGCACAACCAAAATAGGATTGGACAGAATTTGACACAGTTTTTAAGATAATTCCCGATATAATTGGTGGTGTCCAGATCGTATCATTAAAACGTGTTTTCCACCCTGTGCCCATTTGTCTTTTTATAGATTTAAACAAGCGATATGTTTGATCTTGAACCGGATATTTTCTTAGTTCATTACAAAAGTGACCAACATAGGCATAAGTTAAGGCATTTTCACTTTGATGAAGAAATACTGTAGAAGAAAGTTGTTTGCTTTGCTTGAATTTGTCTTTCTCCCAACCATTCCAGGGCTGTTCTATCGGAAGGATTTTTGAGGTTTTCTCTTCCTGATCGTAATACGCACAGACCGTATATGTTGTTCCCAAATCAATTCCGATGATTGGTACACTGATTTTTTCCATAATCTTTCCCTTTTTTTATATTCTTTATATCAGCCTGATTTTCTAAGAGGGTTGCACCAGAGCAGGGAGGATAATAATTTCATTCTTTCTCACTCCTCTTCTTGTAATTTTCCATTTGTTGTATGCAATATCTGGATTTGTAATGGAGGCGCGATCATCAATAGCATACGGCCAAGCCACCGTTTTCATAAAAACAATTTCATTGATTCTGCCAAACGTAACAAATTCTGATTTTACAAATAACGATCTGAGATTTAACATCGTCCGTTCTAATGTTCTCCACTTTTTACTCAGACCTCCTTTTCTGTATGGCAATACTTTTGAAAATAAAACATCAAACTCCCCGGGAAATCTCAACAATTCTTCAAATAATTCTAATATTTCATTGTTGGATATACCTTCTGTCTTTTCCATGAGTTGTTGACGGAGTCTCTGGACTTCAAGAATTTTTTCATAATACAGTTGTTCCCAGTTCTTTTGCTCCTGTTCTGCCAGAATGTCCTTTTCTTCGTCCTCTTTATGGTTTTCTGTATCTACCTGAGGGAGTGATAAATAGGTGGGGTTTTGTATGGGTGACGGAGACATCTTTTCCATCATATTGTTGCCTTGATCTTCAGCCAAAACAGCTAAAGAAAACCGAGCATCGGATAAGATTTTGTCTGTGTTCAACTTCATAAGGGAACGCCTCAACGGTTGAAACCATTCTCTATAAACAGGTTTTAAAATCCATCTCAAAGATTTCAAAGGGTTTCCACTTAATTTGAAAAATTGAGCTAATTCACGTTCATCAAATTGGTTGAAAATCGTCAATTTTCGGAGAGGTGATATGAACTCCGAAATTACGCCTGGTTCAAATAAGGCCCAGGTAATATCTTTCTTTTCAGGTAACACATATTCATTGCGTTCAGAAGACAATGCAGCGTATTCTCTGCCAAAATAGTAAAAATAGCAAAATTGGATAAGAAGTATGGTCTGAATTGTTGAAAATTGAATACCTTCAGGCAATGATATTTTATTAGCAAGATCAAGTCTATGACGCGTAAACTCAAGTACCAACTTTGCCCAGGCACTTCTGTTTTCGATAATATCAAAACCTGTCTCTTTATTAATTTTTTCCCAATCCGCCTGTTTAACGACTAAATTTGGAATATATTTTGTAATATAAATCTTGTTAGGCAATCCTTTGGAAAAAGAGGGGTTATCACTATTCACCAAACATTCCTGACAAATATGCGAAAGCGTTCTAAAAAATACCCGTTCAAAGAAAATCGTTTTCTCTCGGTAAACTTTGTCTTTTTCCCGCTGAGTAGGATAGTTGAAATCAATTATTTCCAGTATTGGCTTAAATACTTCGTTTTCATTAATAATCATGGCTTGCTCCAGAGAGTATCGAAAATACAGCATTTTTGTACGGATAACAAAAATGTAAAATACGGAATCATTAATTGCTCCTAACAATACATAGGTTTATAAACAGTAAGTATATCACAAGGCAACAGAGAGGCAATTTCCTGACGCTAACGGAATCGGAATTAAATAAGTTGCGCGTTTCGCCTTCGACAAGACTTCGGCGTAAACTCAGGTGACGCGACGTAGTCTGAGCGTTCGACTGAACTTACGCCGAAGTCTTGTCGAAGGCGAACTATCAGCATGTTAATTAATGCCCATTCCTAGTTGGGGAGTGCAGAATATGACCGCTAATCCAGTTGACGCGAATGAGTCACCGCCGACAACAGACCTCTTTTTGGCTCAAAATTCATCATGCGAGTGACAATTCGCGGGTTTTTTGATTGGCGGTCATATCCCCGAACCGTTCCCCGCGCCCGTGAGTATCGAGCGACCCGCTAAAGTTTGTAATTAAACGAAGCGACAACCTTTTGAGGTTTGTTCATCATGTCCAACTCAGTTATAATAATAATGAATCCGGTTTTGATCAAAAAAACTGAAATATATCCTGATGGCCTAAAACGCTACTTACTATATTAAGTGTACCTCTTTCCTTAAAGCCCAAAAGTCCCATTGATTTTGGCCTGCGCTCATGTTAAGATTTACCTAATTATTTTTAATGTTAAGGAGTGTGACATGATGGCTATACAAGAAACTGTGATGGAGGATCACCTGATGACCAACTTGTACATATTGAGACAAGTAGATATCCTTGAAGACCTAGAAACCGAATACTTGAAACAGATAAACAGCATTTGTAGGCCAAAAATCTATACACTTGGTGACATAGTTTTTCGCGAAAATTCGCCCAGTAAAGAGTTTTATATAATTATAGGCGGCGAGATCGAGATTCAAGTTGACCCTGATGCCATTGGCGATGGGTCGGATAATTACGAACCTAGCACTATTGCCATTTTGCGTCGAGGACAATGTTTTGGCGAAGTTGCTTTAGTTGACCAAGGTATCCGCTCTGCGACTGCTCGATGTGGTTCTGAAACCGCTAAACTCTTGGTGATTGATCGAGAAGATTTTATCCAACTGCTACAAGAAAACAAACCTATGGGATATATTGTGATGCGAAATTTAGCTTCTGATCTTTCTTTTAAGATTAGGCAAACCAACTTAATGGTTCGCGAATCGCTGATGTATAACGATTTGGAAAATAATTAACTACGTTTGTGACCTGCATACAGTTTTCCAAATAACTTCTGACTAACTCTCGACCTTCCTCGATAGCCAAAATTTTTCAAGGAAGGCCAAAATTTTTCAAGGAAGGCCAAAATTTTTCAAGTAAACTATACAAACTGATCCTTTGTTGCCGGAAACAGCCTTCTTTCATAAGTTAAATAATTAAATAACAAATCAGGCTTATACTTTAACTAGCCCTTGCTTTTTCAGCAAGGGCTTTTTCACAGTTGGCATACTGCGGTCTAAATGAACTAAGAAATGGGTATTAATTAACTTAGTCATGCTGGTAGTCTGCCTTCGACAAGACTTCGGCGTAAGATCAGCCGAACGCTCAGCGGCGGACGTAGCCTGAGCTTGTCGAAGATGATATCGAAACGCGCAACTTATTTAATTCAGATTCCTACATGACAAAAGTTTGTCGATTCATCAATCGACAGGTTTTTTGGATACGAAAGAATATAAAAAACACAGATAAGATAAAAAAATTCCACGTTTACCCGTGTCAAGATTGAGAAACAATAAATTTCCGAATAAATTCTATTTATTTTCATCAAACGGTACTTAAATAATCGTTTGCAACTGTTTTTCTAACTAACGATAACTATTGTCAAGAATATGGAGAGATGTTATAATAAATCTTAACATTTCTATCTGATACATCATGGTTAGGTTCTAATGTCAAAAAAGATTAAAGTAGGACTTCAACTTAGTGTAGGTCGATTGGGCGACTTGTCATTCAACGATTCTGCATACGCGGGGCTAAAAGCGGCCCAAAGAGAATATAATGTCCAGTTTGAGACTGTTTCTTGGCAAAACCCAACAGCAAATGCCATGACAATGAGAAATTGGGCAAAATCAAGCTACGATTTAATCGTAGCCGTTGGTTATGGCAATGCCGAGCCACTACGTAAAGTTGCGGCTCATTATCCTAATAGCCACTTTGCCATTGTTGATTATGTGGCTGAAGGTGATAACGTTCTGTCCGCCATCTATCGTGAATACGAAGGCGATTATGTGGTTGGGGTCATGGCCGGTTTAGTCACTCGCTCACAAATCGTTGGTTTTATTGGTGGCGGCGTGACTCCGATTGTTAAACGGATTGAGTCTGGTTTTGCTCAAGGGGTAAAAAGTGTCGATACCTCAATCGGTTTTATCTCCGACTATGTGGGCGAGTTTGATGACCCCGCCACTGGACGAGTATTGGCCGAAACCCAATACACCTTGGGAGCGGACGTTATCTATCAAGTGGCGGGGCGATGTGGCTTAGGGGCGATTGAAACCGCCAAAGAGTTTGAAAAGCTAATTATCAGCACAGGCGCGGATCATAGTGATTTAGCCCCCCACTCAGTGTTGACCAGTCGGATTAAAGATGTGGGTAAACCAATTTTTGACGCGGTCGAAATGGTGATTGAAGACCGTTTTCAAGGTGGAATTATCAAAAGTTACGGTTTAGCTGATGGCGGCATAAGGATGGCCTCCATTCGTCCCGAAATGTTTGAACTGATCACCCCCTCCATCCAAAAAATCATGCAAGACATCGAAGCTGATATGATTAACGGTAAAATCGAGGTTGATCTGGATACATAGCCATAGTCGTTTGTTAGAACATAAAACGTCTTGAATTTACGATAACTCAAGACGTTTTTTTGTTATTTTGAGGTAAAATAACCATGCAACCTAACCAACTCCAACCGACCCTTATCGGGGCAAGCACAATACTAATATGGTCTACCCTAGCCCTGTTTACCGCCCTAAGCGGCACGGTTCCCCCCTTCCAACTGACCGCCATGTCCTTTACCATCGCCTTTTTAATCGGAGTAATCTTTTGGCTGATTAGAGGCGAGGGGATTCTGCGTCATCTAAAACAACCCAAAATTGTCTGGCTAATTGGAGTAGGTGGCTTATTTGGCTTTCATTTCTTCTACTTTTTGGCTTTGCAAAACGCCCCTACCGTCGAGGCCAGTTTGATTTCCTATCTGTGGCCGTTGTTGATTGTACTATTCTCAGCCATGTTGCCCGGCGAGCGATTACGCTGGTTTCATGTGGTTGGCGCGGGCATGGGCTTTATCGGGGCGGCCTTACTGGTCACAAAAGGACAGAGGTTTAGTTTTGAAGTCCAATACAGTTGGGGCTATTTGGCCGCTTTAATGGCTGCCTTAACATGGTCAAGCTATTCGGTCTTATCCCGATTGTTTGGCTCTGTGCCAACCGATTCCGTGGGCGGGTTTTGCGGAGTCACGGCGATTTTAGCCTTTGGCTGTCATTTTTTGTTCGAGGAGACGGTCTGGCCGATGGCGACAGAGTGGCTGGCCGTGTTAGCCTTAGGCTTAGGGCCAGTGGGCTTGGCCTTTTTTACATGGGATTATGGGATAAAGCATGGCGACATCAAACTGCTCGGCGCGCTGGCCTATTTTGCCCCCTTACTCTCGACGATATTACTGGTTCTGTTTGGCTTGACCGAGGCGAGTTGGTTGTTAAGCATAGCATGTTTGTTAATTGTGGGCGGGGCTATGCTGGCCGCGTGGGATTTGATGGCTTAATCCGACTAGCTTTTATTTTGACAGAGCATGACTATGGGACTACAATCAAGACCACTTGCTACCAACTCCTTGATTTCACCCTCCTCGTTCCAATCTCCAGATTGGGAACGTATATGCCATAAAAACTCTGTTTCTGGCATATTGCAAATCGCAAACAAAATTTGCTTGAGCAATTGTGTTCCCAAACTAGTAGACAATCTATGATGGACAAATAACATGCACACTATTCAAAACGATGATTTACCCACAACTGCCCCAAATAATCACCCCATCAAATTCCGTTTCCTCCGAGCCTTTGTCGGGACATTAAAAATCTTTATTAGCTTAAACACCTTTCACCTGTTAGGGAAATTATTCGGATCAGAATGGGAAAACAATCGAAAAACAGATATTTATCGCCATAATGCCCGCCGATTAAAGGAGCTGATTCTTTCACTGCGGGGAATATTTATTAAAGCGGGTCAACTCATCAGCATTTTAAGTAATTTCTTGCCGGATTATTTCCGTAAAGAGTTAGAAGAGTTGCAAGATAAAATCCCGCCTCGGCCAATAACCGAAATTACAGGTCGTATTCATCAAGAGTTTAATAAGGATACCAACCTTTTATTTGCCGAGTTTGATGAAAATCCTATGGCCAGTGCCTCTCTGGCGCAAGTTCATTTAGCCCGCCTTCATGATGGTCGTCAAGTGGCGGTGAAAGTTCAATATTTAGATATTGAAGCCACCGCCAAAAAAGATTTGCAGACTATTAAAATGTTACTCCTTTTTTACAGTGCTATTTTGCGAATAAAAGGACTTGGAAACATTCATACTCAGTTCAGCGAAATGATCCATGACGAGTTGGATTTTCGTCGAGAAGCAGAGCATATCGCAACCATATCAGCCAACTTTAGTGGTGATCCATATATTTCTTTCCCGACAGTTATTCCTGAACTATCGTCAGAAAGGGTGCTGACCACCGAATTTATACAGGGAATTAACATATCTAATCTGGAAAAACTGGACGAACTCAATATAGATCGGCAAAAGGTTGCAGAACGGCTACTAACCGCCTATTGCCAAATGATTTTCAGTGACGGTATTTATCATGCTGACCCTCATCCGGGGAACATTCTTGTTCAGCCGGATGGAACGATAATTTTTCTGGATTTTGGGGCGGTTTCTAAACTATCGGATGACATGCGAGAGGGTATCATCCAGTTTTTTGAGGGTATTCTCAAACGAAACAATAACCAGATTTCATCAGCCTTAAAACAGATGGGATTTATCGCCCTGCATGACGATGATCGGCATGTTGAACAGATTGTCGAGCAACTTGTTGACTATGCTTACAGCCATTTTCTGGAGCAGATGACCCTCGATTCTTGGAAAATGTCAGATATTCATGCTGATATACAAACAAAATTTGAAATCATGGCAGATCTATCAAAAATGGACATCTCTTTACGAGAACTTACCTCAACGTTCCAAATACCGAAAGATTGGGTCTTATTAGAGCGCACAATTTTACTGCTGATGGGCCTGTATACCCACCTCGACCCAACCATGAATCCCATGAAAACGATTCAACCCTATTTAGAAGAGTTTGTTTTGGGCAAGGATAAAAATTGGCTCAAATTAATTGAAGCGGCGGTGAAAGATATTGCCCTTTCGGTCGTTACCGTTCCCGCAGATATTCAGACTTTTCTTAGCAAAACCAATCGGGGCGAGTTAGAAGTAAACATAAAGGGAATGAAAGAAATTGCCAACCTGATTTACGCCTTGGGGCATCAGCTACTTTATGGCATGTTTGTCATGTTTTTTGGCGGATTTGCCTATATAACTTATACCAATGGCGATGTTATGCTCTCGCAAGGGATGTTTGGTGCGAGTATTTTTTTCTTGTTTAGCTTAGGCGTTTCTTTTTTGCGGGCTGGCAAATGGCAAAAAAGAGGATGATAATTATGCTTGGGTAGTGGTGCAGAAGTAGTGATCCGGAGTGCAAAGTTTGCTTTGCATGCAAGCCTTGCACCCCCGGAATTTCCTTCACTACTTGTGCAGGACTACCTAAAAATTGTAGTTTCATAGAATCGACAAACTCTTGATAACCATTTTGGAGGATATTACATGAGGCTAAAACTAATGATTATTCTATTTGTGACGACTTTGGCCTGCAACAGCTTTTGGCCCGACGAGACCCCCGTGGTCAGCAGTACCCCGCCGGAGGTCAGTATCTCTAGCCCTAGTGTTGGGGATTTTGTGTTGCCCAAGCAAGAGACGACTATTCAATCGACCTCGGTTGATGCGGAAGGCATCGCCAAGGTGGAGCTATACATCAACGGCACGCTAGAGCGGATTGATGCCAACACAAACATGATCAACAGTGGCCCTTTTATTGTGGCTCAACCGTGGACTCCACCAGCCAAAGGGTTTTAC
>JAUCGB010000019.1:42415-47916 GCA_030377895.1 Anaerolineales bacterium HSG24 | reverse complement strand
GACCATCTCCGCTCCGTCCCTGCCTCGCCCGTCATTCCGTGGATTCAGGGCGAGGCAAGGCGGATTGGAGTTCTGATTTCAAACCAACGCTACACCGCCTTGCCTAGCCCCTACGATTGCCAAACGCTCAACTTATTTAGGACTCATTCCTAATGAACCATGCCCATTATTCATCATCGGGTACACGAGGCAGTCGACCAAAAAACTCGACCAAATCGCGCAACATCCAAATGGTGCTTTCGGTTAAATCGGCATGTTGATAGCGCCAAGCCCAGTTGTTGCCCAACAGAGAGGGAGTATTCATCCGAGCATCGCTCCCCAATTTGAAGGCATCTTGAAGCGGAATGACTGCCCAGCGAGCAACCGACGACATCGCCATTTGCATAAATACCCAGACGATATCATTATCAGACCGACCAATATAACGCCGGATGACATCTTTTTCAACATCAGTCCGATGCTTATACCAGCCCAAGGTGGTGTCGTTGTCATGCGTGCCAGTATAAACGACACTGTTAGGGACATGGTTATGGGGCAAAAATGGATTGTCCGCGTTCAGACCACTTTCATTACTATCAAAGGCAAATTGAAGAATTTTCATGCCCGGAAAATCAAAATCATCTCGTAAGGCGGTAACTTCTTTGGTAATTATACCCAAATCCTCCGCGATGATGGGGACATCTCCCAACGCTTTTTTGATGGCTTCAAATAGCTCATGCCCCGGCACTTTAATCCACTTACCATCGATGGCGTTTTCCGCGTCAGCCTGAACTTCCCAATAGGCTTCAAAACCGCGAAAATGATCAATCCGCACAATATCGACCATGTTCAACATGGCTTTAATCCGCTTAATCCACCATGTAAAGTTCGTTTTTTGCAACGCTTTCCAGTTATATAACGGATTGCCCCATAACTGTCCGGTCGCGCTAAAATAGTCAGGCGGAACACCAGCCACCACGGTCGGTTGACCTTTAGAGTTGAGATAGAATATCTCTCGGTTGGCCCACACATCAACGCTGTCGGAAGCGACAAAGATAGGGATGTCGCCAATAATTTGAATATCTCGGTCATTGGCATACTGTTTTAGCTCGCCCCACTGCTGAAAAAAGTAGAACTGTAACACATTTTTGATTTCGATAGACTTTGCTTTTTTCTTTCGCCATTGTTTCATGGCCGATTTTTTTCGCAGGCGAATATCTTCGTCCCAATAGTTGCTCCACATAGCTCCAGGTACTTCTTCCTCTTGGGATTTTTTATCAAAATATTCCTTAACCGCCATAAATAGGGAAAAATCATCTAGCCAATCAGCATTTTCTTTCAAAAATGTCTTGTAGGCCGCTTTACGTTCTGCGCTACCGTTGGCAATAAAGTTACGAGCTGCTTTTTCCAGCAACGGAAGTTTCCAGTGAATGACCCATCCGTAATCGACTTTATCCTGTGAAAAAGGTGGTAGATCCGCCAAATCGGAGGCTTCCAAATCACCCGCTTCCATGAGCTTATCCAGATTAATCAGCAAGGGATTACCGGCAAAGGAGGAAAAAGAGGCGTAAGGTGAATCGCCATATCCTGTCGGGCCAAGCGGTAGTATTTGCCACAGTCCTTGTTTAGCTTGTACCAAAAAATCAATAAATTGGTACGCCGACTGACCCAAATCACCAATGCCATGTGAACCGGGGAATGATGTTGGATGTAATAAAATCCCACTCAAACGTTTCATTTCCATAATATTATATACTCCAAATTGTATTTGATTGATAAAACATATTTTTGCTACCTAAAAGCCCCACAAGCCATAAGTTGTGGGGCTTATTGTATTCAACCATATCATTAAGTTAAGGATTTGGTAGTCCTGCACGTCCTGCACATGTAGAGATCACCTACCCGCAAGTTCCAGACTTGCGATAGGTAACTGACCTATCACTACTTCTGCACCACTACCCAATTTTTATGGTGACAGATTCCTGTGAGCCAAGGTCTAGTGTATTATATCATGTCTAATAATGAATAGGCAAAACGCTTCCTCATTAAAGCTGTAATTAGCGATTTAGACCCGACAGTTTGCAACAATATGCTTTATCATGTTTGATAGTCTCATTACAAGGTGTTTTAGTTGATTAAATCTTAATTATTGCGTATTCTCTACTAATCTAATCCGCTTTAGCCGCGTGTTGACCATAGATAAACATTGGCAAAATTGCCGTTTTTGCATTATACTGCTTGGTGAGCAGATTGACCAGATAGTTTTTGGTAGGGTAATTGTTTTATATCGCCATCTTGGTTGATTTGTAACACTTAAATTCACTTTTTCAGGAACTAATGCGAGTTTCCTATGGGTAGTGTTGTCATGTTGACTGATGCCCATGTCACTCTGAACGTAACGAAGTAGAGTGAGAAATCCCTCAAATTCATATCAGTCGAGAAATTCCTCGCTTCCTTTGCTACACTTGGAATGACATGTGAAACCTATCAATCAATAAGTCATCACCACCCTTCTTATAAACCATTGGAGGTTTAGTAAAAATGGCAAACGTTAAAAAAATAAAAGGTACAATTGCTATCTTAACCGGAGGTGGTGATGTGCCGGGTTTGAATCCAGCGATTAGAGCGGTTACTATTCGAGCCATCCGAGAAGGCTACCAAGTGATTGGGCTACGCCGAGGTTGGGGCGGTATTATCGAGATGATACCCGATAAAGAGGTTGACAATAGCAACCATTATCAAGTTTTAACCGAAAATATCGTTAATCGGGCCGGACGAACTGGCGGCACCTTCTTACATACCTCTCGGACGCGTCCGAGTCATGTTTCTAAAACAAATGTTCCAGACCACTTGAAAGAAGTCTATAGCGAGGAGATGAATGATCTTACCCCAGAGGTGATCAAAAATTTAGACTGGTTGGGCGTTGATTACTTAATTCCCATCGGTGGTGATGATACGCTCAGTTATGGGGTACATCTCTATAAACAAGGCTTAAAGGTAGTGGCTATTCCCAAAACGATGGATAATGACGTGCCGGGAACCGATTACTGTATCGGATTTAGCACCTGTGTAACGCGGACTATTCAACTGACTCACAGCCTGCGTACTTCAGCTGGTTCTCATGAGCGTGTTTTGGTGTTGGAGGTATTTGGGCGTTATGCTGGTTATACGGCCATGATACCCACTATGGCGGGCGCGGCTGACCGATGTGTCATCCCTGAGTATAAGTTTGACATCGAACAACTGACTGAACTCATGTTGTATGACCGAGCTAAACACCCCAGCAACTACTCCGTCGTTCTTGTTTCTGAGGGAGCAATGTATGAGGGGGGTGAGATGATTTTCCAAAACCGAACTACGGATGCTTACGGCCATGCCAAATTAGGTGGTATCGGTGACTTGGTCTCTGATGAGATAAAAAACATCTCCGCCAAATTTAATAACGGCAAAAACGTCAACGTCATTAACCAAAAATTGGGTTACATGGTTCGGGGCGGTGACCCTGATGCCATCGATTCAATAGTTCCCATGGCTTATGGTAACTTAGCCCTCGACCTGATTTTGGGGGGGATTTATGGGCGTTTGGTCGTCTTGAAAAATGGTCGGTACGATAATGTTCCGGTGGAAGTCGTCACCAGCACCAAAAAATTGGTTAGGATTGATGACCATTACAATACTCAGCGTTTACGCCCCTATTACAAACGGTTTGAGATGAAACCGCTGTTCATCATGACCAGTGACTTATAAGTAAGGAGTATTAATTAACGTGTGCATTATCGGCGCAGATATCTTGTCTGCGGCAGGCTGGAAGACTCCCAGTCTGGCTATCATCTGGCTATCAACGTAAGCCGAGACATGTAGCACATGCTTCAGCCTGTGCCGCACAGTCTAAAGACTGTGTTACGATATTATCTGTCGCACGTTAAGTTGATAGCCTCCCAGTCTAAACATGCATTCCCAGTCTAAACATTTGAACGAAGGCGTTTAATCTTACTTTCCGAAAAAAGGCGGGCATCAATTTGATGTCCGCCTTTTTTGATTCCGATTTCTCAAAAAAACCGGGGTTCTTTGAGAAACCTGACGCTCTTTTTGGCGAGTTTACTGAATATTTATCCGAATTATCCGACGCAGGTTAAATATCGAGGTTGATTGTCCCGTCATCAGGCCACGGGCGCGGAACAATCTGATGCTTAGGGAAACCGTTAGGGTAGCCCACAGAATCAACCAGACCAACCCTACCAGCCATTGCCACATCGGCACACTACTCAGTAAAAGTCGAAACGGCATCAACAGGGCCGCAGTCAGGGGGAACATGGTCAAGATGACGGCCAGCCAGCCATCTAAATCGGGCAGGATAAAAAGGATGCCGCCCAACGGACTCATGGCGATGATTCTGGCTCCGCCCAACAGCATGCCACTTTCACGCGGATTCGGCCATATCGCGGCCAAACTCATCACAAAACCACAATAGGCAATTAGGCCAAAAAAAAGATATGGCACACTGTAGGCAAGAGCAACGAGAGACAGTTGCGCTGGGCCGGAACCGTCTGGATTGTTGCCATAGACCCACGCCGCGGCCAATAACGACAGGCTGACCTGAAACAGGGATAAGCTAATCAAGCCGACTAGTTTGCCTCCAAGCAGTTGCTGCGGTGTGGTACTGGTAATCAGAATTTCCATGACTCGCATCTTCACCTCCCGTTGCAGGGAGCGGATTAACAACGAGCCGCTGACGTTGATGGTGTAGGCAAACAGGCTGACGATTAGTCCAGCCGAAAAAAGTTGTCGCAAATCCAAATCAACCGGCAAAAAACCGTATTGCGGTGGTGGTGGGCCATTGTTGATGATATAAACTGGCATTTCTAGCCGTGCCGCAATCAGCGGATCGGGCATCGTTTCCAGCAAATTATCCCGTAACAGTGCCCGAATCGGGCCATCGGTATGAGCCAAAAGTTGAGGATTGTTGCTATATTGTGTCACCAAGCCAGAGCTGATATAGTCGGAGGTGATGACGTAGTAGCTCTCAATCTCTTTGGCCTGTAACGACTGCTCTGCGCTCGATTCGTCGGCAAAAGGAAACAGATTTTCCGACAAATCGGCTGGCACAAAGGTAATCAGGTCGGCATGATCAACGTACCCCGTCGGCTCGGTGATGGTCTCATCAATAGTGAAGACCGTCTCCACATCGGGCAAGGGCGCGTCTTTGGCAGCAACCTGAATCCGAGGGATGGCTCCAATGGCGGCAAATAGTAACGGCACGCCAAAGGTAACGAGGTAAAATGTCCATTGCCGAGCATGGAACCATATCTCTTCGCGAGCGATGTTTAGTAGTTTTAGCATAAAAGTAAGGGGATTTATTCCAATGCTACTTTCCGATGACGCTCATCCCCTTCATCTCCCAACCAGCGAAAACCAAGGCCACCTTGATTAGTTGGCTACCCTGACTCCGCTTGATGACTCTAGCATCGGTAGCATATTTTTGTAACTGTGTCTTGGCCTCCGCTAATTCTTCCTTCAATTTA
>JAUCGB010000019.1:0-42318 GCA_030377895.1 Anaerolineales bacterium HSG24 | reverse complement strand
CTATACATCAACTGCTTAACCGTCTCATTCGGTATCTGTAAGACCCCCTCTGTGTCCTCCCCATTGGGGGCATGACTCAATAACCCAAAATAGAACAGCAACGAGACAAAGTTCTCCTTCTTTGTTAGATGCTCCACCGGAAAACTTGATACGACCTGAGTATGTTTCGTTTCCTGCGTTTCGATAATCTCCATCAGATAACTGAAATTACCATTCAATCGCCTGTCTAAGACTATCAAATGACGTAATTTACCATAGTCTATCTTCACATTCTGGTCTATCATCTCCTCTGGGGGGGCATTACGTCGCAGATAATTTTTGATGAAATAAAGCACCATATCGGTGTTAAACATCGCCTGCTCTGCCTGTGATGAAAATCGGTAATTGTCGTACCATTCCTGTATCAGAGGAAGCAAATTGTTTGGCTCAAGACCATAATATTCCAAGATGTTGATGACATCCTGCTTCGTAAATCCGAGCAGTTCGTTAAGTTCAGGGTACAAACTGATTTGTTGACCGATATTAAAACCACTGGTTACATCATCCATCGTCACTGGTGAAACACCCGTGATGAACATGCGACCCACGCCGGTATCCATTCGGTCAGCCGCACCTTTCAACAAGTTGAAGAAAAAGCGAAAAAAGCCAGCCCCACGCGTCAACTCATGATAGGCTGTCTGTCCGGCTGTGGACAGGATGGTGTTGGCAAAGTTGTCATACTCATCTACTAGAATATAGACTTTGTGACCTAGCATGCCAACATATTTTAGCAGAAATCTCAATTTCCCATGCGGGCTTTTCTTTCGTTCTATCATCCTGAAGTATTCATCACCCAACAACTCTCGATATGTCACCCCGAAAAAGTAGAAGCACTCGTCTGTATATTCGTAGAACGATTCTTTAACTTCATCAAGTTGGGGGCTTACCTCCGAAAAATTGAAATTCAGAATTAGATAGCTGTTCTTCTCTGGGGTGGGATTATCATAGATGTATGTTCCCTTGAACAGAAAATCAAACTCATCCACCCGGTTGATGTCATAATAGCCTTCCAACACGGTCAACCAAGATGATTTGCCGAAGCGGCGCGGTCGGATGAAGAAAAGAAACTTGCCCGTTGTTTCCAATTGTGGAATGTAATGGGTTTTATCAAGATAGTAACAATTATCTTCACGAATCGATTTATAACTGGCTAATCCATAAGGGATTGGTTTCATTTCATTGTGCCTCCGTAGGAGAGGATCAACCTTCCCGCAAGTTCTAAACTTGCGGGAAGGTGATGACTGTTCCTACTACTTCAACTTAACTACAATCGGCAGGTAGATGGCCGGTAGCTTATCGTTGATGTCATTGATGCTGATGTCGATAGTGTGGCTGGTCGTTATCCAACCGCCGACGTTGGTCGCGGTCAAAATGATGGTACGTGTGCCGGTCGTATCCCATGTGTATGAGATAACCGCTCCTTCCCCTCCCATCGGCTCCGGCGACCAAACGTAAGTAATCGGCATGGTGGGGCTAATCGGCATGATGGTGGTGGTAAAGGTATATCCGGTGTTGATAAAGCCAGTAATCGGCCCTTCGATGGTTGCACTCAACGGCGGCACATAGACCATCACCGAATAGGTTGTCGTCACCATGCCAGAGGCGTTCTCAGCCGTCACGGTGATCACCTTTTCACCGGATATGGCCCAGGTATAGGTAATCGTGTCGGTCAGAGTATTTGTTTGGATGGTTCTAGTTTTGATGACTCGGCTCTGCGCTTCGGGGAAATCTGTCGCCTGCCAAGTATAGGTCAGCGGCGTGGTGGTCGTGGTCGGGCTGACGGTGGCCTCAAACTGATAACTATTATCAACATTACCCTGCTCAACCCCCTCAATCACAATCGAGATCGGTGGGTAGACGGGGAGGCTGATATTAACCTCTCGCGTCGTAACCTCCGTTCCCCAAGGACTTTCGGCAGTCAGCGTGACCACTTTGATGCCGGGCAAATCCCATGTAAAGGGGTGGGTGCTGGTCAAACCGCCACTTTGCACAATCGGCTGGTCTTTATCTGTCGCTTCCCATGTATATGTTACCGGTTCGGTAGCCGCTTGACCATCGAGCGTGGCTGTAAAGGAATGGGTCTGGTCAGTCGTACCGTCGGTTGTACCATCCAGGGTGATGATACCAGTCGCATCCATGTCCAAGACTAAAAACTGCTTTGCTTCACTTTGACTGTTGACCGAACTGTAGGCCGTTACAGTGATCGTTTTGGTGCCAGCGTCCATCCATGTCAACGACATGGAACTGGTCAAAATGGTCGAGGTCAACACCTTAGTCTCTAGCCCATCCGCCTGCCATGTATAGGTCAGGGGCCTAGTCGTCGTGGTCGGGCTGACGATGGCCTTAAAGTTGTAGCTGTTTCCGGCTCGACCAACGGTTGGCCCACTCAACATCAGGCCGGCGGGGGAGATGACAATCTCGATGGCATGTTCAGCGACTTTTTCGCCCGACAGATTTTTGGCGGTCACGGTAATCATCTTCTGACCGGGGCTGTCCCATGTCCATGAGGCGGTATCGGTGTAGATTCCAGATTGAGTGGTTTGCGTGATAGCCGTTTGACCATCCGCCTCCCACAGGTAGGTAATCGGCGTAGTGGTGGACAGATCAGAGATAGCGGTGAAGGTGTAAGCTTGTCCAACCTCACCATGCATCGGCCCCGTGAGCAAAACTGTTAGGGGTGGCGTATCGAGGACTATGGTTTTTGAGACCGTTTTGGTGCCAGTCGCATCAGAGGCAGTTATGGTGATAATTTTGCTACCAGCCGTTGTCCATGAGAAAGAGGCGGTCGTGATGACCGCGGTGCCTATTTGTGGAGGTGGCTTGGTGATGTCGGTGGCCTCCCACTGATAGGTGATATTACGAGTTATATCATCAGGCAGAACCGCAGCGGTAAAGGTGTGGTTGGTGTTGATGCCGCCTTTGTCTGGGCCACTGATTCCCACCCCGATGGGCGGAACGGTGATGGTGATGGAGAAAAATTTCTGGTCCTCTCCACCTTGGTTTTTGATGGTCAGGGTGATATATTTCGTTCCCGAGGTGACCCATGTATAGTTATGTTTGGGGTTGAAGCCATGCGTGGTATCGGTTTGGGTGATGGGTGATTGTTCCGTTGCTTCCCATATATAGGTGATAGGCGTGGTGGTGGTGGTCGGGACAGAGACCTCAAACTCAACATCATCCAGAATCTCAGCGGTGGTCGGCGCTTTGGTGGCGACTATGAGCGAGGCATCCGGTGGGATAATCACCAAGACGTTGTGGGAACCGTTGACGACTGTGCCATTCATGTTCTGTACAGTGACCGTAATATCCTGATTTCCAGCCATGTCCAGATTAACCGTAAACGTATCACTCAAACTGTCCACTGCAATATGAGTAGTGGCTGACACATAGTCTCCACCCCAGGTGTAGGTTAAGGGCAGGGTGGTCTTGGCAGGCAAAACCGTTGCCGTAAAGCTAAAGTTACTGTTGATAAGACCATCTGCTGTACCCACAATAGTAACACTGTCTGGTGGCACTGGCGGGCCAACCAGTACGGGAGGATCTGAGGTGCCACCATCACCATCGCTAACGGTGATCATACCGGACGAATTATTATAATCGGCAATCGAAACGTAAGCTATCAGTTCGGTTGCACTATTATAGACCGTCGGCAATGGTTTTTCATTCCAATAGGCGATACTATTTTTGTTAAAATCCGTGCCTGTCACCGTCAGTTCATAGACTGGTTCACCAGCGGTAGCCGTTTTGGTTACGGCTGTTGTGACACTGGGGGTGTCGGGAACTGTGCCCCCCAAATGATAAGAGCCTGCGTCGCAGGTTGATGGGCGAGTAAACCCTCGTTGGTCGGTGCTGGAACAGCTTGTCGCAATCCGGATCGAATTATTGTCATGACTCATAGTCGGCATGGCTCCACCGTAATCATCTAATCCATTCAGACTAGGATTGCTGGTGTTGCCCATGCCCCCACATTCGTTGCCTCCTGATGGAAAATGGACGTTGCCTCCTTTTGTGGTAAGTACCACATCCACTCGGCAATTTTTAGGAGTGTTATTGGCTAAAATGCTATTTTGGATGGCTAAGGTGCTTGATCCTGTGGTGAACGATTGAATTCCACCTACTCCAGTTCCCAGCGTGGCAATATTATTGGCGATGGTAGTGTTAACAATGGTTACATCAACCCCGTCATCCTCTATCCGGATTGCGCCAGGATTTCCACCTTCGTTGCCACTAAAGGTGCTGTTTCTAATATCCGCAGTCACATTTAACAAATCCAAACCACCCGGTTTCGTTGAGCCAGTAGCTTTGTTATAACTAAAGGTGGAGTTGTGAATGTAAAGCGGTGGTTTGGTGGTCAAAGTGTCGCCAGTAAAATAAACACCTCCCGCTCGCTCAGCTTGGTTTGCATCCGTCGAAGTCAGCCCTCCGAACAAGCTATTTTCAATAAGCATGGATTTTGCCTCATGCACAAACATCCCTCCCCCGATATCAGTGGCGGTATTTTTACGGATAACACTATTTTTTATGTTGACGTTAGTCACTTTGTTGATGGCGATTCCGCCACCTCGGACGGCAGCGGTGTTATTTTCGATGATACTATGAATCAAATCAAACTGACCTCCATTAACAGCGATCCCGCCCCCATTACCGTTTGTAACGGAGTTTCCTTTAATCGTACTGCTAATCACTTTTAAGGTCGAACCTCCACCATAACTAAGAATACCACAGCCAACATAACTATTATTCCCTCCAGAGCCAGTACAGTTGGTACTGTTTTGGATGGTGCTATTAATCACCCACAACGTCCCATTATTGTTATAAACGGCTCCGCCTTCACTACCACCACCATTGGTCAGGGTGATGTTTTGCAGGGTTAATTTACGTCCGCTCGGGATTTTAAAAATACGGCTACCGCCTCCATCAAGGGTGACGGTTCCGCCCCCATCAATCGTCGCATTGGAGTTGATTTCGATTTCACTACCCAAGGTAATCGTTGATGAGCCGCTACAGCTAAAGGTAACAATCCCTCCGTTGGCGATGGCGAGTTTCAAGCGGGCCTCCGTACAATCGGTAATCTCCGTATCGGCCAAAGCCGCGGGGACATAAAATAGGCTGGTCAAAACCACGCCGATAAGGACGAGGCTAAGACGATAAATCGTAAATCGGTTTAGTATTGCTTGTTTTAACATGCTGTTTTGCTCCATTGGTATATACCTATGCTAACGTTTTTTGTGGGAGTAGTTTTTGAAACACTGAGACACTGAACTGCTGAAAAAACCAATGATAAACCGCTGAGCCTTTTCACTCACTTCGTTACGTTCAGAGAGACATGGTCCAGCAGATTTCAGGGTTTCAATTCATCTACCCACAAACCTCGTTAATGTTAGGTATATACTCCTTTGTAAATACTTTGAATTTTGATAAACGTAAAAATTTTTTAATATCAAATCTTTCAGTGGCTTAGGGAAGGCTAAAACAGGAACATAGAGTGACATAAAGGGAAAATAGTTCGTTTTTTCTCTGCGAATCTCTGTGTTTGTTAATTAGTTTTGGCTAAACGTTTCCCCTGTGTTCCCAAACTGGGTTTGAGAACACAATTGCTCAAGCAAACTCTGTTTGCGACTTGCAACATGCCAGAAACAGAGTTTATCTGGCAAATACGTTCCCAATCTCCAGATTGGGAACGTGGGGGTAAACGATTATCGGTTTACTCACTTTCTTCGACAACAGGTTCAACCGTTGCTTGATTGATGGTGGTGGTACTGGTAAATCTTGGCGTAGATGTCGTGATGTTGAGGCTACGGAACGGAGGGACAGAGGTCGCGATTGCCGTTGTATCGGCGTTGGGGGCTTCTGTTGTGGAGTTAACATCGGGCGTTTCTGACACAGTCACCGTCGGGTGGACGCGTCGCGGGGTGGGGTCAGGCCCCCACAAACCCAAGCCACTCTCTTTGGCTAACACCTCACCAGCCCCAATCGTTGGCCGAAAAGCGACATTTGGCTCGCTGGAGATTGCCTTGGCCAAGCCATTTTCAACCAACCACAGATTAACCAACTGCTCACCCAAATAGACGTATCGCAACAGGTTTCCATCCTCATCAAAATCGACCTGATCTCGGACGAGGCGCACCACTTTAAGCTGAAGATAATCTCGATTTTGTTCATAAGCGACCTGTCCCCAAGGGGTTTTAGCCGTTTTTTCAGGCGCGTCCACCCCAATATAGCGTACCACGTAGGCTTGCTGAAAAGAGTCACCCTCCATAACCACCGCGATGGTGTCCCCGTCAAGCACATCAACCACAAATCCCTTCACCTCATCAGGGATGGGCGTGACGGTTGGTGTGGCCGTCGGAGTCACTTGGGCGACCACCAAGGTACTGGTGGGAGTCGGAATCGCATTCAAATCAGCAGTCGGCAACACATCTACCGCCAAAGGAGCCATAGGCCGTTTGGGCGTGGCCGGTTCTCCGCAGGCAGTGAGGGATAATAAAATAAAACTAAGGCATAAAATACATTGTATATAAGACAAAACTATCCTCCAAATCTCTACCAAACGGGTTTATTATAATGCGAGTCGTCTCTGTGAGGAAAATTGTCTTGAGTTTTTTGATTCGGGGAGTAGAGGGATGTCACCCTGAGCGTCGATGCGTGGAGGGTCGCTTTTATTCAAAACTATGTATCCAAAACTTGCTACCCGATAAACTGGTTTAGGGAAGGCTAAAACGGGGACACAGAGATATACAGAAGGAAAAGATAATTCGCTTTTTCTCTGTGTATCTCTATGTTAATTAGTTCAGGCTAAATATTCTGTCGGATACTAAATTACTGCGGCATGGTAAGCCCTATTTATACGGCGATGTTCTGTAGCACGGTGATTTATCACCGTGTGGCTAACTTTTGTCCGGTACTTAGTTGTCAAACGAACTATTATCAGAAGTTCTTCAACGGTTGCATTGCATTAATGTAC
Organism: Anaerolineales bacterium HSG24; assembly: GCA_030377895.1. Taxonomy (GTDB): domain Bacteria; phylum Chloroflexota; class Anaerolineae; order 4572-78; family J111; genus JAUCGB01. The sequence goes on along the minus strand of JAUCGB010000019.1, from coordinate 35,315 downwards.
TAATGTCCTCTTGAGAAATCTTTAAGTTAAACTATAATTGTATGTATGAAATACTCAGGGTGAAAAATTATGGATTTAATAGGTAAAACATTAGGACAATATCAAGTTATTGAAAAAATTACGCAGGGAAGGATGACGACTGTTTACAAAGCCGAACAACTTCCGCTTGACCGTTACGTTGCTTTAAAAGTTTTGTCTCCTGATTATGCTCGGCAACCAAACTTTACCAAACGTTTTGAGCGTGAAGCCAAAACAGCGGCTCGCTTAAAACATAATAATATCTTACCAGTATATGCTTTTGGGCAAGAATATGGTCTGAGTTATTTGGTAATGCCTTATATTGAACAAGTTAGAACCGTGAGAGATGAAATGGATAAACCCTTAACTCTGTTAGAGATTGCCAGAATCGTGTTCTATGTTGCCGAGGCGTTGTCCTATGCTCATCAGCAAGGGGTTATTCATCGTGATGTGAAGCCGAGCAATGTGTTACTGGATAAGAAAAAAGTATTACTGAGTGATTTTGGGTTGGCCAAGATAACAAAAGAGACCTCAGATTTAAGCTTTAGAGGTGTGCCGATGGGTACGCCGACTTATATGTCACCGGAGCAATGGCAGGGGCAAGGTATAGACCATCGCACGGATATTTATGCTTTAGGGGTGATGTTGTTTGAGATGTTAACCGGTAAAACACCTTATAATGCCGAAACTCCAGTCGCTATTATGCGTAAACAGCTATCTGCCTCCTTACCATCTCCACGTTCAATCAATCCTCATATTCCTCAAGAGATTGCATCCGTTGTTATACAGGCTTTGGCCCAAGACCCTAACCATCGTTATGACACTGTATGGGCCATGTCCAACGATATAAAAACGGTTATTCGAGAGCTTCCTGCTGGTTTGATACGCCGCCCAATTATGGGGGCAGTTGACATGGCGACCATCGTTTCGCCTCCTAAACAAGGGCTAAAAGTTCCTAAACCTGAATCGGAAAAACAGGGTTCGTTGGCCCAAAATCTGCGACTAACCTTACCTATATCAACGACAGGTATTCCAGAACAACTTTATCAACGTTTGCAGGAAGTACTGATAAGATACGATTCGTTTGATAACGATCAAGCTTTGCAAGCTATTTTTGTGGATTCACGAATACATCGCTGGCAGTCAGGAGTACCACAAACCGATAACCTCGCTGACCGGATTCGCAAAGTGATTAATTATCTATATAAGAAGTTTAACATCGACGGTGAGAATGGATTAATCCTATTTCTACAGGTTTTGCGCGACAACCTTCATGAAGATGATGCGTTACACCATGAAATAGATCAGTTAGCCCAACAATTAACCGAAGAAATTAATCGCCGTCCCCGTATTTTTATTAGCTATAAACGAGATAAATATCCTGATGAGGCGGTGGCAAAACAGGTATACGCGGCCCTAAAACCTCATTATGAGGTATTCATCGACCAAAACCTAGCTGTGGGAACTGATTGGGTACAACGAATCGAAGAAGAGTTACGTGCTTCCGATTTTCTGATTACATTTTTATCAACTCATTCGGTTCATAGTGAGATGGTTTTGACTGAGATTGAGATGGCGCATCAGTTAGCTTATGAACAGCAGGGGCGGCCTAAAATTTTACCCGTCCGTTTAGCTTATCGCGACCCGTTTCCTTATCCATTAAGTCGCTACTTAAACTCAATTAACTGGGCCTTTTGGCGTAAGAAGACCGATACGCCACGCCTGATTAAGGAACTCCAAAAAGCGATTGCTGGAGGTATCTTGCCGATTGATGATAAATTGAAACAAAAGGTTTTTCCTATCAGGCAGTCACACGCATACAATGAACCAACCGCGACTGCTCAACCGATTCAATTTCGGCCTGCGGTGCAGTTGGATGAGCCGGGTGGCACGATACGACCCGATTCTAGCTTTTATGTTGAACGAACGGCTGACAACATGGCCTTAAAAGAGATACATCGCTTAGGGGGAGCTACCATCGCCATTAAAGCACCCCGTCAGATGGGTAAAAGTTCGTTGTTGATGCGTATTATTGAAGAAGCCTTACAGAGTGATAAACAGGTGGCTTTTCTCGATTTTCAGTTTATGGATTATGACACCTTGAATAATGTTGATCTGTTCTATCAGCGCTTTTGTAGCCGTTTATCGGATGAGTTGGAGATTGAGGATAAGGTGACTGAATATTGGGATCGATATTCTGACTATACCATCCGCTGTACCCGTTACCTAAGCCATCATCTGTTACCCTCGCTACAAACTCCATTATTTCTGGCGATGGATGAAGTGGAGCGAATTTTTGGCAAACCGTTTCAAGATAACTTTTTTAGCATGTTACGAGGCTGGCATAACAACCGCGCTCACCCCAGAAAGGGGAAAATATGGCAACAACTCTATTTAGGGTTGGTTACCTCTACTGAACCCTCTTTGTTTATTCAAAACCCGAATCAATCACCGTTTAATGTGGGGTTACAGTTACACCTAGAGGATTTCACCCCATCTCAGGTAGCCGATTTGAATGAACGGCATGGCGCGCCGCTCAATGATGTAGACCTACAACAGTTGATAACCCTCTTAGCGGGACATCCCTACCTAACCCGCCAAGCCTTGTATCAACTGGCCCAACAAAACTACACTCCGAACGATTTGTTTCAAAAGGGCACTAGCGACTCAGGGCCGTTTGCTAGCCATTTACGCCACCATCTGTTTAATTTGCACAAGGACAAATTGTTAATAACCGGATTACAACAAGTTATTGCAAATAAAACCTGTGATATCAAACTAGCTTATCGATTATCAAGTGCGGGCTTGGTGCGGCTTAAAAATGGGGGTAAACAGGTATTACCCCGTTGTCCGTTGTATGCTAATTATTTTAGAGAACGGTTGTCCTAAAGGTTTCCAAAACCTTTAGGGGCCTACCGCAAGATTCATGGTCACAACAAAAAAGGGTCAGCGTAAATGCTGACCCTTTTTTTATACAACACCTAATCGTAATGGTTTTTTAGTAACTGATCGGCCCTTGTGCCCCATAGTTGACCGAAATCAACGATAAATCGAAGATATTCACTACCCCATCTCCGTTAAAGTCACCGCTTGGGTCTGAGGATCCGTATAATGAAGAGGTTTGTACCAGATCGAAGATGTTAATCAGACCATCATTATTGATATCCCCACCGAGTAACACAATATCCACAAGTTCTAAATTTTGGGTCATGGCTTCCAAATTGGCCTGCACAGTCAGGTAGCCCGGATGGCTAAAGGTAGCAGTTCCTACCTGATTGAGCGTGAATTGGCCTAACGCATCGGTTTCGACCTGTTCGCCATGACTGGTGGTGACTTGGATACCGCTGTGATCAGTTTGTCCTTGCAGAGTGACGCGGGGTGAGGCGGGTGCTGGACAATCGACTGTGACTTGAATTTTCCCTTCTAAAGAAATATTTTTCCGCTCCCTATCAGGTGTAGTAATTAGAAAATCTTGAAACTCTAAGACACTATCTCCTTTCGTTTGGGAATGCCAATCTATTGTTACTAATTTAATCTCTGTATTTGGACTTACAGTTTCATCAGTTTTTTGTGATCTTCCAAAAATAATTAAGCCCGTTTCATTATTTACTTCTTCAACTTTGGCCCCTTTTAGATTTTTATCTGGATCAACCTCTATTTCATCATCACGTACACTAACAACGTCGGGACTAAACAATATTTTCCCTTGAAAACCATCGAATGATTGATCACTAATTACCTTGATTATTGTAATATTACTTTCAGCATCACAGTTATCTATCACCAAAGGATTTGGGTCAATTGTAGCTCTTACACCAGAGGGTACTGTAGGGGTTATAGTGGGATTAGGAGGAGAGGGTACCGTAGGAGTTATAGTGGGAGTAGGTGTTTTTGTTGGAACAGAAGTTACTAAAAGAGCTTCTGTTTTTGAGCAAGGAGTAAAATTTTGACCTGTTGGGTCACTAGCGGTAGCCATGAATTTGTATAAACCCGCGACATCGGTATCGATATAAACACCATCATATTCTCCGATACGATCAATTAAGCTAAATCCAGTAGTTGTTTGAACACGAGCAACAGTTTTTTCAACATCCACAATTACCTTAGCTCCTCCTAATGGTGTGCCTTGATGATCGGCCAAACGTATCGTCACCTCAATCGGGTCTCCCACTTGATATTGGCTTTGGTCAAATATAACACTACTAATTTGACAGGGTACAATTTGTAATGCTTTTTCATGATTTAGCCTTGCCGATGCCTGACCAGTTGCTAAAATTGAAAAAATCATTATAAAAACAATTAAACGACTTAAGTAATAGTTGGTTAATACAAACAAATGTTTCATTTTAAAACCTCCACAGTTTTAGTAAGTTAATCTATCTTTTAGTGCCCCTAGTTTCCCATAAAAAACAAAGAGCTTCAACAATGTTAATACAGATATAATGTCCGCATTAACATTGTTGAAGCTCTAAGTAGTACCCCTGATAAACCATTTAGGGTTGGTAATTATTAGCGGCTAATACAATATCTAAAATATTTACGATACCATCTTCATTTAAATCGGCTATAGAATCAGAGGTATTGTATTTGGAGGCAATAACTGACAAATCGAAAATATTTATAATATTATCGTTATTTACATCACCTAGAACTATATCTTGAGAGAATGGCTCAAGAACTTCAATAGAGATTTTATGACCAGAGTAATCGAATGATTGGTCATTGGAGTCAATCACAATTAGCTCCTCTAACTTTATCTCTGAAATTCCTTTCATCAGACCAACCATTTCTATGAAAGCAATGGTAACATCACCATTAATTGGCTCAGTAGGATAATGTAATGCCCCTGCTAACTCAACGATACCGTTTTCAACTTGGTTACGTGCCACCAAAAAATTACCGTCATCAAAAAATGATCCAAACTGAACTTGTATACCTTTTTCTGTTTCATCTGCATCCACAATTCGTAATATATTTGGTTCAAAGCTCAAACGAAAATAAACAGCTTCAACATTCGTTGCCTGCTCTAGCCTAATAACGGATGTTGTATGTTCGCCTATAGGAAGTTGTGCATCAGAAACTTCCATATATACTGTTGGGTTATTTATATTATCGGTATTTACCATTCCTACCCTCTGTTCTTCCGTATGCCACATATCTGCTGGTCTAAGAAAACTTTTTGAAAACGGTTTTAAATCATCAATATCCACCAGACCACTTTTATCAAAATCGGCACGATCCAAAAGATATTCTCGGTTAAGAAAATTTTTTGAAAATATTTTTAAATCATCAATATCTACCGATATATTTCTATCATCTAAATCACCGATAGGGAGAGATAGATATCCTATATTCCCCTGTGGATTTTCTTTCTGCCCAACAAGATAGCTCTCAAGTGGCCCTACTACACATAAATAGGAGTAAATGGCTCCCGATGACGGTTCTAAAGAGAAATAACCACTTTCATTTGTAGAGACCTGAGTAATACGGTGGGCAGATTTGCTACATTGATCAGGGCTAAGAAATACGCTTGCCCCACTATCATTAGAGCGACCTATTAAGTTTATATGGCCGGTTATCTCCGCTTCGCCATTATTAAATTCAATAAGATCATTATTGCCTCCTAAATTTTTACCGCTATTAACTATCAGGCGATTTTTTTCAACGGTTGTTCCTTTTACTGTGATATATTCAGAATTTTGTTTGGAATTAGAAAAAACAATGGTAGGATTACCAGAAATATTAACCATTTTTTCAGGTGACGATCCGTCTACATCGAATTGGTTTTCAACAGTGATACGAGCATCAATTGTAAGGTTAATAGGTTTATTGTAGGCTTTTAATTCTAATGTTCCGAATTGAAAGCCTTTATTGTTGCTACTAGAAATATCATGATCTTGATCTGCGTATAATTTAGTACAGTAATCACTTCTGTAGTCACCATTTTGGCGAATATAAAGATTATGTCCAAATCTTTCCGTCCACGCATCGTTTTCACCGAGGCCACGGTTATCTGTCTGTGCCTCAAGTGGTATGAGATTAGAATAGCTAGATTGACCATTTATAATCAGGCTACCATCAACCGTAATTTGAGTACCATTACCATTATAAAGACCGTTTCCCGCGTCTTCACCGATAATTAAATCTTTTTTGACCGTGATAGGATTAACACCATCACCATTAAACTGTCCCTCTATTTTTAGGTTGCCATTTACTGTTATCTCTGATGATTGAGTAAATACGGTACCTGACGTTATAGTAAAATCCTCCCTTACGAATATGGAGTTGAGGATATCTTCATCAATAGTCTTATTTACAGTAAGCTCCCCTACATTTACAGTAACGTTACTAAAATTTACATCGCTGGAGTCAAGTAATAACGTACCTGAAATATCAGTCGTCTGGCTTTGAAGCATGAAATTTCCTACAATAATTGTATCACCTTTGATTGTCAACAGGGCATTATCAATTCCAAAAGAACCTTCAACTAATAAATCACCATTAACATCGACTGATGTATTAAATTCATTATTAACAATTATGTTACCTGAGACAGAAGGAGGAATGATGGGATTAACCTGAAAAGTTCCCTCTGTAATAGTAACATTACCGTCAATTATCAAAAAATCATGATGAAACTCAAAATCTCCCCCATTAATCGTTGCATTACCACCGATTGTCAGAGGAGCATCATAAACCCAAAAAAAGCCTTGACTTTCAACTAATAAATCGCCATTAATATTGACTGGTGCATTACTATAAAAATAAGTTTTAACAATTACATCTTCTTCAACATTTAGAGTGCCCTGAGCATGCACACTTCCATTGGAACTAACTTCTAATCGATATATAGATTGTGTTGAGCTTATTACCGCCATACCATTGATAATGGCAGTATCTGTAGGTCCCGGCAACCTTTGTTCAGAATCACAATCCCAATTACTAGACGTTTCCCAATAATCATCACTACTGTTTGTAAATGTACAGGTAGCAGTTTGAGCCTGAGTCAGTTGAGGTAATATCATCAAGCCCATAAATATTAAACCGATGACTAACGCTAATTTCTTTATTTGTATCTTAAACATAGTCGTTTCTCCTCTTAAATAGCTATTTGTTTCATCAACAAATAATCATCTAAATTAACAAACAAAATATTAATGATATTATTTAATAACAGCTAAAGGTGTCGTAAATCTTATCAAGATTACCATATCCCCCCTCCCAAAGCATTAGCCCAAACCTCCCAATTTTAGCCTTACTTCAACTTTCGGTTATTGTATGCTAAAATGGCAACAGATTTCGCGTCATTAAAAAGCAAGGGTAGTGCTGATAAGCCTTCCATGTCATTACGAGTGTAGCGTAGCGGAACCGAGGAATCTCTCGTCCTATAAACTTTTGAGGGACTCTTCTCTCCACTTCGTTACGCTCAGAGTGACATGATCATCAGTCAACGTGGCAACACTACCTGTTACAGGAAGGAGTTCAGGTCGATGGCTAACCCTTATATCTATACCGTTGGTGGCACCGTCGGCGCGGGTGAGGGTGTTTATATCCCTCGCCAAGCCGATAATGACCTATTGGCCTTGTGTCAGCAGGGAGCCTTTGCCTATGTTCTCAGTTCGCGACAAATGGGTAAATCGAGCTTAATGGTCCGCGTCGCCAAGCAGTTGTATGAAGAGGGGATTATTCCGGTGATCATCTCCTTAGACCAGCTTGGAGCCAAAGAGATAACCCCAGAGGCATGGTATCTCGGTTTGTTAAACATCATCGATGATGAGTTGGAGTTAGATGTTAATGTGACCCAATGGTGGCAAGAACGAACTGATTTGGGACTGGCCCAACGGCTGACCCTTTTCTTTCGGGATGTTGTCTTAACCGAAATCGATCAGCCCATCGTCATCTTTGTGGATGAGATTGATACCACCTTGAGCATGGGTAGTTTTACCGATGATTTTTTTACCACTATTCGTTATCTGTACAACGCTCGTTCCACCGTGCCGGTGTTTCGTCGGCTCTCCTTTGTGTTACTCGGCGTGGCCACTCCCAGCGACCTGATTAACGACCCCAAACGCACCCCTTTTAATATCGGTCAACGGGTGGATGTGACCGATTTTACCCCCAAAGAGGCAGAACCTTTGGTTATCGGGTTGGGCTTAGAAACATCATCCTACCAACAGGTTTTAGCATGGGTCTTACAATGGACAGGCGGACATCCCTACTTAACCCAACGTTTATTTTCAGGCCTAGCACAAGAGACACAGACGACTTGGACTGAAACACAGATCGATCAGTTGGTGCATGATATATTCTTGGGCGACCAAAGCATCCAAGATAACAACCTTGAGTTTGTACGGGATATGTTGACCAAATGGGCCCCCGATTTGGCCGGGGTTCTCTCCATCTATCGGGTGGTGCGACAAGGGTTCGATATTCCAGATAACGAACAGTCGGTCATTACTGCCCATTTGAAACTATCGGGAGTTATTAAACGAGACGGTCAATATTTACGCGTCCGAAATCGCATCTATGAGACGGTTTTTACCGTTAAATGGGTTGAGGAGGTTGAAGAACGAGAGAATGTGGCGGATCCGGTTGAATTGGCTCGCACCAAAGCCTTTGCTAAATTACAGGAAGAAACTGCCGCGGCTGATCGATTGCGAGCCGAAGAAGCGGAACGGCGTGTGAAAGAGCAAGTTACTGCTCAACAAAAACAAGCTGATTTGGAGCGACAACGATTCGAACAAGAAAAAAAATTCTTGGCAGAAGAGCAACGAGCCATTGAACAAGAGTTACGGGCAAAAGCGGAACAAGAACGAGCGGAAGAAGCATCTCATCGGGCTGAATTAGAAGCCAAAGCCGCACAACGATTCCGTGTTTGGCTTATAGGAATAATCGGTCTTGCAGTTTTATTACTCATTGCTGTTATTGCGGCCGGAGGTTTTGGCTATTATGCTCAACAAAGTTCCTTGGCCTTACAAACAGCCCAAGCTTTAGAAATTCAAGCGAGACAAGCGGCTCAGGCCGACCAAGCTACCGCAGTAGCCCAAGCAACGGTTGCGGCAATGGCTCAACAACGGGCTGAGACCGCCGCGACCCAAGAAGCTCTAGCCAAAGCGGCCTCTCAAAACCAACTCCAAACCGCGGTGGCCGCCGAAGCCACGGCCCAATTTGAGGCGACGCGGGCTATTGAAGCCGAACAGACCGCCCAAGCCGGACAGATTCAGTTAGCCACCGCTGCCGCAGTAGCGGGGGCAGAATCACAGTTAGCCCTAGAGGCGAAACAAACCGCTGATGCGGGAGCAACCCAAGAAGCGATTGCCAAATCAACCGCTCAAGCTGGTTCTACCCGCTCTTTTGAAGCCGAACAGACCGCCCAAGCCGAGGCCAACCGCGCCATTCAAGCCGAACAAACGGCTCAGTTTGAATCGACTCGTTCTTCACAAGCAGAAGCCACAGCGAAGACGGGAGCAACCCAAGAGGCGCAAGCTAGAGCCACCGCCCAAGCGGAATCGACCCGAGCAATTCAGGCCGAACAAACGGCTCAGTTTGAATCGACTCGCTCAACCCAAGCCGAAGCAACTGCTAAGGCTGGCGCAACTCAAGAAGCGATTGCTAAAGCTACCGCTCAAGCAGAATCGACCAGGGCGATTCAAGCTGAACAAACGGCTATTGCAGAAGGAGAAAGAGCGAATGAACTGGCTCGTTTAGCCACTTCTCGCGAACTAGCCGCCAAAGCCCCTAATTTTAGTAATATTGAGTACGATTTAGCTTTATTGTTAAGTTTGGAAGCCAATCAAATCGCAGATATTGTAGAGGGGCGAGGCCGTTTAGCAGAGGTATTACAAGCCAACTCGAAACTTTTAGTGATCCGATATGGTCATACCGACACCATCCGAGCGGTTGCCATACATCCCAACGCCGCCAACCCAATTTTGGCTTCCGGAAGTAAGGATACACAGGTAAAACTATGGGATATCTCAAACCCGGCTAATCCAGAGTCTACTCATACCCTAACCGAGCCACGAAGCCGAGTCTTAAGTCTTGCCTTTAGCCCCGATGGGCAATATCTCAGTTCTGGGGATAATTCGAGTGATATTTATTTATGGGATACAACCACCTTTGACCAACTCTCACGTAGTGAGCATGGGAGTGGGATATGGGGATTAGGGTTCAACCCAACCTCGCCGCCAACCCTGTTAGCCTCTGGGAGTGATGACCCAGAGGTTTTGGTATGGAATATCAATAATGGAATTTCTACGTCTTTGAGAGGGCATACGGATGATGTTCGGGCAGTTGCCTTTAACAGTGTTGGTACCCAACTTATCTCAGCCGGGGATGACAAATCCTTTAAGATATGGGACACCACTAGTTTCGATAGTTTTCCCCTGATTGGGGGAATGACCACAACATATCAGATTTTTAGCGTTGCTTTTGTGGGAAACGATAATTTATTGGCTACAGGCGGCACAGATGGTTCTTCCGAGATATGGGATATTTCAACCCCAACTAGCCCTGTTTTAGTGGCCATGCCTACCGCCCACAACTCCATCATATATAGCTTAAGTTACGACCCTAACCAACAGCTTCTCGCCTCTGGTAGTGCTAACCAATCCGTTATCCTGTGGGATGTTTCTACACCCAATACACCCATCCAAAAAGAGCAGTTGGTGGGTATCGGCAGTATTGTCTACAGTGTGGATTTCAGTCCCGATGGACGTAACTTGGTGGCTGGGACTGGTAAAGGGGCGTTGTTCTTTTGGGATATGGAAGCAGGGTTACGGTTGGGGCAACGGATTACTGAGACCCAAAACGGGTTGTTCGGGCAGGTCAAAACGGTGGCTCAAGCAGGTATCTTGTTTGCCACCGGCGATAGTAACGGGCAGATCGTTTTGTGGAATATTGAGACCCAACAACCACTCAGCCAATTTGGACATCCTCTTCAAATCAACAGTTTGGCCTTTAGTCCTGATGGTCAACGATTAGCCTCAGCAAGTGAGGACGGGAGCATTATCTTGTGGAACATTGCTGATCCTGCCAACCCTCAATCCGTTGGTTCTCCATTCGTTGACGATAATAGTCCGGTTAGAGCCGTCACTTTTAGCCCTGATGGACAAATATTGGCCTCAGGGGGAGAAAATGGTTATACCGCTTTGTGGGATATAACAGAGCCAGACAATCCGATATCTAAAAATCGGATCAATACTAGACCAATTAACAGCATTGCCTTTAATCATTCGGGACAAATCCTTGTCTCTGGCAGTGACGATAGCGCGATTATTATCTGGGATTCGAGTAATCTTAATGATCTACGACTTAGGTCTGAGATTCCTGACCATTCCCAACAGGTTAATCATGTCGCGTTTAGCCCCACACAGGATAATCTCTTCGTCTCTGCTGGTTCTGATAACGCCATCTTCTTATGGGATGTTACCGACCCGAGCAATCCAAACAGACAAAGTAGTTTGGTCGGACATACCAGTTTTGTCTTAGCGGTTGCTTTCAGCCCTGATGGTCAAACCCTTGCCTCAGGCGGAGGGGATAGTGCGGTAATCTTGTGGGATGTGAGTAATCCAGCCAGTGGGCAACAGATTACCACCTTAAGCGGTCATACCGACAGTGTCAATAGTGTTGTCTTTAGCAATAATCAAGCTATCTCGGCCACGCTCATCTCTGGCAGTGATGACTCATCAGTGATCATGTGGGATGTTGATTTAAAATCATGGAAAGATAAAGCCTGTCATATCGCCGGACGCAATCTGACCCAATCTGAACTGGATCAGTTTATTACCGACCCTAACTTACATCCAACCACGCCGGCCTGTTCTCAATATGAGTCAATCGCTCCAGAAATACAGTCGGCCCTGACCACGCCTGAACCACCGGATATGGGGATTGATTAGTGAATTGATTTGGGTGTGATAAAAAAAGAGCCTTACCGGATTATCCGGTAAGGCTCTTTTTTTATCGTTCAATCTTTGAGAGATTCAATCTTGAACCATTCTTGATTACACTAGCGCCAGTTATTAACCGGGCCGCTGAGGGTGTAGTTACCAGCCACAATCGCTAGGTCGAAGATGTCAACATCGCCACCGCCGTTGAAGTCGGCTATGCTGTCTGCGCTACCAAACTTGCTACCGGCGTAGGAGAGGTCGAAGATGTCAATCTTGTCATCGGTACTGCCAGCCGGAGCGAAGTCGCCGCCGGGTAGTTCGATATAACCGATGTCACCGGATGGATTGCTACGTTGAGCAGTCAGGTGTCCGTCTCGAACAATGACCAAGCAGAGATAAGTTTGGTTATTATCGAAACTGAACGCTCCGGTATCGTCAGTGGTGGTTACTTGGTTGCTGGTCGATGCTGTAAACTGGTCACAAGGTACGTTTCCGGCATGGATGGTTGCGCCGCCGTTGCTGGCTCGGCCTTGTACTCGAACTTGACCGTTGATGCTGGTTCCACTTGATGGTGTGGTTGGGGTGGCAGTTGGGTCATTTGGATTGGTGGTTGGAGTTGGAGTAGAGGTCGGGTCATTCGGATTGGTGGTTGGAGTTGGGGTGGCAGTTGGGTCATTTGGATTGGTGGTTGGAGTGGAGGTCGGGTCATTTGGATTGGTGGTTGGAGTTGGAGTAGAGGTCGGGTCATTTGGATTGGTGGTCGGGGTTGGCGTAACTGCGGTACCGCTAACGGTGATGGAACCGGGAGCGGAGTCGGCTCGAATCTCGTGTTGGATGTTGTCATTGTCACAATCGAAAACTGAGTGTTGTACAAAAGAGAGATTAGTAGAGCCTGTCAAGCCTTCCCATGTAATTTGAGCAACTTGTCCGGGTGTCGTTAAGGCACTGAGAGCCGATTGCGAACGAACTCGGAAATCAATGGTACCGGCAACGTTATTGACCACATTTTCCGAAACGTTGACATTGCTACTGAACAAGCTACCAACTTCAATTTGTATACCCTCTAAATTGGGGTCGGCATCAACAACTTGAACTGCGTTGGGATCAAACGTTACTCGATATAAAACTTCACAGATATTGCTTACTCCAGAAATCTTCACATCTTGATTAGTGCTTGAGCCAGCCCCAACACTTAGAGCCGCACTTTCAAAGTACAATTCAGCCGGAGCAGGTTCGACGATGATTGCCCCACCAGCTACTCGTGTTTCTGGTTGTAAGGCTGAAGGCTGAAGTTTTTTAACTTGTTGTCCGTTCTGGTCAAGAAATTTAGTGTTTACACCGTCAAAGGTTTGTTGCGATACACCTGCTTCTAAAGTTTTCCAAGTGATATTTGCAATTGGACCACTACCATCAAGGGCATCACTTGCTCGACCATAGAAGAGTAACAAGTCCCCTCGCACTTCCCAAGTAGGATTGGTATTGGCTAATAAACCAGTAGCTTGCACGTCTTTTACCTCTACCACGTTATTGTTAAACTTGACACCAAAGTCAATTCCATACACATCCATCACATCGGTCACGACAACGGTACTTTCTACATCTTCGCCAATTTCAAAAGTGCGAGATTCTTCGGGTTCAATACCAATAGCTGATGCAGGGCGGTCGCAGATAACACTGCCATCAGTTGCCGTGTCAGGCGATTGAAGACCATCAGTCATATCTAGATCGACATCAACCAAATCAATCACCGACGTACCAACATCTAAACATTGCCATTCAATATCGACCAAACTTTCTACGGTCGTGGTGGTCAACGTCATCGGTGTTGCAGCATCAAAGGTCAAGTTGAAAAATACCGTACCATCATTGTCATCATTGATATCTTGTACCACGCCACCAAATGTTTGAGCCGCAGTACTCGCATCAAGAGAAACCCGTCTGACCAAATCAACATCATACTTAAGTTCAAAACGAGCTTTATAAAGGGTAATGGCGGTTGTTGGTGACACTATAGAAGCTGAGGTCGGATCAATCCGAATTTCAGTATCACCGAGGTCATTAACGTCCAAAATCAAGCCTGCGGTGGGGGTAATATCAACAGTTATCCCACTAATACGTGCCGCCCCCACATCTTGAGCATGCGCCTCTTCTGCGCCTTGCCAAAGGGTAAGTGGCACCATAAATAATACTAACATGCCCAAAGCAAGGGCGATTGAGATCGTAATTCGTTGAACTTTCATTATATAATCCTCCATAAATTTTAGTTATTTGGTTAATTTGTTATTTGTTTTCGTTTCAATCAACACCTGCGATACCCATTCGGGCATGTGGGAGAAACACACCTCTACCCATTCGGGTACATAGCAGGAGGAACAGTTTATTACTTCTGCTTAACTCGTTTCATTCCATAAAGCCTCCTTCGTCGTGTGGATAAGAACTAATTTTTTTATCTGGCTCTATAGTAACAAATTGAGGCGGCACTCTCAACGATAGTAACCACGAAAGCGGGTCATGGGTTGCTAGGGCATGGGGCTAGGTGGTAGCACGGAGAAGATAGTGAAAAGTGAATAGTGGATAGTGAAAAGTGGATTCGCATATTCGCCATTCGTCCATTCGCCCATTCGCACAGGGATGCGTTATTTGTCCACAGGCATTAACCGGATTACAATTTCTCTTATCCTAACTTTTTCCTTGGTTCGTTGAAAACAACACAACAACGAATTTAGAATACAACGAATATGGCTTGTTCGTATATAAGAAGTCTTCAAAATGAGATTAAAGTTGCTCATGTGGGAGATTTTATTCGTTTTTCCCATCATTCGTTGTACTGTTATCTATAGTATCTGCGACATCATCAATCTAAAATCCAAAGGAGTAAGCAATGTTAGTCTTCAACGTTGACACCAGCCTTTTCGAAAGGAGTTATCCATTAACTGCGTTCACCACCAATGATGAAAATAGGTTTCAGCGAAACAGTTGAGCTGTTCTAAACCTACTCCCCTTCCCTCCTATGGCCTTACCTGACGCTATCTACCTTGGCAAACACAGATGGTTGCACCCAAAAGATACGCGCTTTGTTTTCAACTTGTGCAAAACAACTCCCTGAATTTGCTAATATAGTTTGGGTAAACCCTATTAATGAGGATGAAACTCCGGTTCAATGGTTGAGGAATGGCGCGCTGGCAGAAAATGATAGATTACTTGGCGGGGTGTAATCATTTCAGCTGATGTTTGTTTGACTACCCTAAATCCTAATCAAACAAAGTCCATTTTTGGTCACTTTTTGCACTTTCGACCACTTTTTCCATGAACTTAACTCCGCGTGCGCCATCGTAAACGGTGGGGAAGTCGAGTTCCAAAGCGGTGGGTTCACGCCCGGCTAATTTGGCTCGGATGGTATCGCCCACGTTCAGGTAGATATTACCGAATGACTCAAAAAAGGCTTCGGGGTGACCGGATGGCAGATGGGTGGCTCGTTGAGCCGCCTCACATAGATAGTCGTTGCCCCGACTATAAACCTGCATCGGCCCACCTACCGGATAAAAATTGAGATAGTTCGGCTCTTCCTGTTTCCATGATAAGGCTCCCTCAGTACCATAAATTCGGATATTCAGACCGTTTTCGCTTCCAGTGGCAATCTGCGAGACCCACAGAATCCCCTTAGCGCCCCCCTTAAATCGAAGCAAGATACTGGCATCATCATCCAGCAACCGCCCCGGCACAAAGGTCGAGAGGTCGGCGCACATGGCTTCAAGTTCTAAACTGGTGATGTAGCTGACCAGATTCTCGCAGTGGGTGCCGATGTCGCCAATCGCTCCCACAATGCCGGATCGGTTGGGATCGGTGCGCCACTCAGCCTGCTTTAAGCCTTGCTCCTCTAACTTGGTCAACAGCCACGCCTGCGGGTACTCAACCACCACCCGCTGTAGTTTACCCAACCGACCCGACTGCACCCAATGACGGGCCTCCTTAACCAGCGGATAGCCAGTGTAGTTGTGAGTCAGCCCAAAAATTACGTCATGCTTCTCGACTGCGGTCACTAAGGCTTGAGCCTGCTGACTAGTATGAACCATAGGCTTGTCTAAGACCACATTAAAACCAGCCTCAATAAAAGCCAGCGTCGGCTCAAAATGGACATGATTTGGGGTGACAATGGACACATAGTCGATTCGTTTGCCATCCGGTAAGTCGCTCTCTGTCGCTAACATCTCCTGCCATGAGCTGTAGTTCCGTTCGGGTGCGAGGAGTAAATCCTCACCAGAGGCTTTTGCCTTTTCTGGATTGCTAGATAAAGCTCCGGCCACGAACTCGGTTAGGCCATCTGAAATCGCCGCTCGTCGATGAACCGCGCCGATAAAAGAATCGCGCCCCCCTCCGATTTGACCAAAATTGAGTTTTCGTTGTATTCTTTGTTGGTTAGTCATTACAATATCTCCTTGGTGAGTGATAAAATTATAAACTCACCTTGTTATACACAAATATGAGTGAGACACAAATATGACCTATGATATATGAAACTGAAGACTCCGCAGAACTCATCCGATGACTGATTTATCGCTTAAAGATGGATTTTATGATTTGAAACTTGGCTTTTTAAGTTGCTATTTCGTCATTTAGTCATCGGATGAGTAGATTATCTACTTTATGCGGAGTCTTTAATCTTTAATATGAAGGGAGAATTATCATGTCACGACCAGTTACAATGTTTACCGGCCAATGGGCCGACCTGCCGTTGGAAACGTTAGCCCAAAAATTGAATGAGTGGGGCTACGATGGAATTGAGCTTGCCTGTTGGGGCGATCATTTTGAGGTGGATAAAGCCTTGGCTGATGATGCCTATTGCCGAGCCAAGCTGGATTTGTTGGAGCAGTATAATCTGAAATGTTGGGCCATCAGTAGTCATCTGGTGGGACAATGTATTTGCGACCCAATTGATGCCCGTCATAAGGGTATCATCCCTGATCGGCTTTGGCGAGATGGCGACCCGGAAGGCGTGCGTCAGCGCTGTGCTGAGGAGATGAAGAACACCGCCCGCGCTGCTGCCGAGTTGGGAGTCAAAATCGTCAACGGTTTTACCGGCTCGCCGATTTGGCACATGCTCTACTCTTTTCCGCCCAACGATTTTGAGCAGATTGAAGCCGGTTATCAAGCCTTTGCCGAGCGATGGAATCCGATTTTGGATGTCTTTGACGAGGTTGGCGTTAAATTCGCTCTCGAAGTACATCCCACCGAAATTGCCTACGATTTTGTGACCACCGAAAAAACGCTGGCCGCAATCAATCATCGGGAGACGTTTGGAATTAACTTTGATCCCAGCCATCTGGTGCATCAACTGCTCGATTCCGCCGCGTTTGTGGAGGAGTTTGCCGACCGGATTTACCATGTGCATGTCAAAGATTCTAAAGTACGGGTCAACAACGGGCAACGCAGTATCCTTGGCTCACATGTCAACTTTGGCGACTCTCGCCGAGGTTGGGATTTCGTCTCACCGGGGCATGGAGATGTTGAGTTTGAGGAGATTTTCCGAGCATTGAATCGCATCGGGTATGATGGGCCACTGTCGGTTGAGTGGGAAGACAGCGGCATGGATCGAGACTGGGGCGCGCCGGATGCCCTCGCCTTCATCCGTCGCACCGACTTTGCCCCTTCCTCAGTCGCGTTTGATGAGGCGTTTAGCTCGGATGAGTAGCAATCAGTTTCCATGACTCCTCCAATGAAGATAGCTTGTCCTCTGGCAATTATGCCATGATTTATCAAGTTCCCTGTGATTTGAATAATCAGACGAAGTATTACAGGAAGATAAGGCCATGTATACCAAAAGCGTCAATTTTGATATTGACCAGTAAGTTGTAAAGGTAATCTGAGCAGGTATAATTTATGGCGACAATAACAATTCCAAATTCTGTACAAATCTATTTTCCGAAAATTGTTGAACTATCTCAATTTTGGGTTAAGTATGACTCATAAACGATTTTTTGTCCCCAAAGTGCGTCATAAGAATTATGCAGGGTGAAATTCAATTATAAATGGTAAATGGTGAATGGTGAATGGTAAATTAGCTTAGGGGCGCATAGAGTTGCCGCTTACACTCATTTACCATTTATAATTCACCATTTACCATTTATAATTGAATTTGATTTTGTTTGTACATAATTCAAATAACGCAAATCTTCGCCTTTAAGGAGGTGAAAAATCATTTATGTGACTCTAAAGCCGATTCACTGACCATTAAAATATCGGAATTATTAGTTATCTCAGTCAAGATAGAAGAACGCGGATTTTGATTTTAAAAAGGAGTAATTACCATGAAATTTGTTAATCCCAAAAATGATGTTGCATTTAGAAAGATATTTGGTAGTCAAAACAAAACCAATATCCTAATTAGCTTTCTCAATGCGGTGTTGGGTCTGAAAGACGAAAAAGCGATCCAATCGGTTCGGATTCTCAATCCCTACCAGACTCCCAAACTTGAGAAGCTGAAAACCACCATTCTGGATGTGCGAGCCACCGATGAGCGAGGTGTCACATTCATCGTGGAGATGCAGATATCTTACACCAGTGGTGTCCGCAAACGGTTTGCTTACTATCTAGCCAAAGCCTACTCATCCCAAATAAAACGAGGAGAGGATTATCCCAAGTTGAATCAAGTCTTTTTTATTGGGGTGTTGGACTTCGTTTTATTTGGGAGAAAAAAAGGTGCCGCCAGACCTTATCTCAGCCGTCATCAAGTCTTAGATACAGAAACGCATCGTCAAGAGTTCAAGGATTTAGAGTTGAACTTTATTGAGTTACCAAACTTTGACAAAAAAGAGCATGAAGTTGCGACATTGTTGGAGAAATGGGTATATTTCATCAAACATGCGGATGATTTGGATGTAATACCGGAGCATGCTGATGACCCCAGCTTGCAGGATGCCTACAAGACAGCAGATCAGCTTGGTTGGAGCCAAGATGATTTGGAAGCTTATGAGTATCGAGGGATGCGGATACAGGATGAGCGGGGAGCCATTACGCATGCTCGGGAGGAGGGTCGCAAGGAAGGTCACAAGGAAGGTCACGAGAAGGGTGAAAAGCATAAAGCTATTAAAATGGCTTGCAAAATGAAGGCCAAAGGATACGATGCCGCAGAAATTGCCGACTTAACCGATCTTACAGTTGAAGAAATTGAGGCTATCGAATTAAGTGAATGAGCAAATATGCGAATGAACGTAGCTTTTTGTCGGGTAGCAAGGTATTAATACCGTTTAACAAAACACTAAAAAGGAGTAATTACCATGAAATTTGTTAATCCCAAAAATGATGTTGCATTTAGAAAGATATTTGGTAGTCAAAACAAAACCAATATTCTAATTAGCTTTCTCAATGCGGTGTTGGGTCTGAAAGACGAAAAAGCGATCCAATCGGTTCGGATTCTCAATCCCTATCAGACCCCCAAACTTGAGAAGCTGAAAACCACCATTCTGGATGTGCGAGCCACCGATGAGCGAGGTGTCACATTCATCGTGGAGATGCAGATATCTTACACCAGTGGTGTCCGCAAACGGTTTGCTTACTATCTAGCCAAAGCCTACTCATCCCAAATAAAACGAGGAGAGGATTATCCCAAGTTGAATCAAGTCTTTTTTATTGGGGTGTTGGACTTCGTTTTATTTGGGAGAAAAAAAGGTGCCGCCAGACCTTATCTCAGCCGTCATCAAGTCTTAGATACAGAAACGCATCGTCAAGAGTTCAAGGATTTAGAGTTGAACTTTATTGAGTTACCAAACTTTGACAAAAAAGAGCATGAAGTTGCGACATTGTTGGAGAAATGGGTATATTTCATCAAACATGCGGATGATTTGGATGTAATACCGGAGCATGCTGATGACCCCAGCTTGCAGGATGCCTACAAGACAGCAGATCAGCTTGGTTGGAGCCAGGATGATTTGGAGGCTTATGAGTATCGAGGGATGCGGATACAAGATGAGCGGGGAGCCATTACGCATGCTCGGGAGGAGGGTCGCAAGGAAGGTCACGAGAAGGGTGAAAAGCATAAAGCTATTAAAATGGCTTGCAAAATGAAGGCCAAAGGATACGATGCCGTAGAAATTGCCGACTTAACCGATCTTACAGTTGAAGAAATTGAGGCTATCGAATTAAGTGAATATGCAAATATACGAATGAATGTAGCCTTCGTATAATAGCGTAGTTCGGGAATAAAGGAGTGCGAATGGCGAATGGCGAATAGCCTCCATTTCATTCACCGAATCCGCGTTCAAATCAAAAGGAGCAAAACGTTAAAAAGGAGTAATTACCATGAAATTTGTTAATCCCAAAAATGATGTTGCATTTAGAAAGATATTTGGTAGTCAAAACAAAACCAATATCCTAATTAGCTTTCTCAATGCGGTGTTGGGTCTGAAAGACGAAAAAGCGATCCAATCGGTTCGGATTCTCAATCCCTACCAGACCCCCAAACTTGAGAAGCTGAAAACCACCATTCTGGATGTGCGAGCCACCGATGAGCGAGGTGTCACATTCATCGTGGAGATGCAGATATCTTACACCAGTGGTGTCCGCAAACGGTTTGCTTACTATCTAGCCAAAGCCTACTCATCCCAAATAAAACGAGGAGAGGATTATCCCAAGTTGAATCAAGTCTTTTTTATTGGGGTGTTGGACTTCGTTTTATTTGGGAGAAAAAAAGGTGCCGCCAGACCTTATCTCAGCCGTCATCAAGTCTTAGATACAGAAACGCATCGTCAAGAGTTCAAGGATTTAGAGTTGAACTTTATTGAGTTACCAAACTTTGACAAAAAAGAGCATGAAGTTGCGACATTGTTGGAGAAATGGGTATATTTCATCAAACATGCGGATGATTTGGATGTAATACCGGAGCATGCTGATGACCCTAGCTTGCAGGATGCCTACAAGACAGCAGATCAGCTTGGTTGGAGCCAGGATGATTTGGAGGCTTATGAGTATCGAGGGATGCGGATACAGGATGAGCGGGGAGCTATTACGCATGCTCGGGAGGAGGGCCGCAAGGAGGGTCACAAAGAAGGTCACAAAGAAGGTCACAAGGAAGGTCACAAAGAAGGTCACAAGGAAGGTCACAAAGAAGGTCATAAAGAAGGTCGCGAGAAGGGTGAAAGGCACAAAGCTATTGAAATGGCTTGCAAAATGAAGGTCAAAGGATACAATGCCGTAGAAATTGCCGACTTAACCGACCTTACTGTTGAAGAAATTGAGGCTATCGAATTAAGTGAATGAGCAAATATACGAATATACGAATGAGCGTAGCCTTTTGTCGGGTAGCAAGGCATTAATACTGTTTAACAAAACATTAAAAAGGAGTAATTACCATGAAATTTGTTAATCCCAAAAATGATGTTGCATTTAGAAAGATATTTGGTAGTCAAAACAAAACCAATATCCTAATTAGCTTTCTCAATGCGGTGTTGGGTCTGAAAGACGAAAAAGCGATCCAATCGGTTCGGATTCTCAATCCCTACCAGACCCCCAAACTTGAGAAGCTGAAAACCACCATTCTGGATGTGCGAGCCACCGATGAGCGAGGTATCACCTTCATCGTGGAGATGCAGATATCTTACACCAGTGGTGTCCGCAAACGGTTTGCTTACTATCTAGCCAAAGCCTACTCATCCCAAATAAAACGAGGGGAGGATTATCCCAAGTTGAATCAAGTCTTTTTTATTGGGGTGTTGGACTTCGTTTTATTTGGGAGAAAAAAAGGTGCCGCCAGACCGTATCTCAGTCGTCATCAAATCTTAGATACAGAAACGCATCGTCAAGAGTTCAAGGATTTAGAGTTGAACTTTATTGAGTTACCAAACTTTGACAAAAAAGAGCATGAAGTCACGACATTGTTGGAGAAATGGGTATATTTCATCAAACATGCGGATGATTTGGATGTAATACCGGAGCATGCTGATGACCCCAGCTTGCAGGATGCCTACAAGACAGCAGATCAGCTTGGTTGGAGCCAAGATGATTTGGAGGCTTATGAGTATCGAGGGATGCGGATACAGGATGAGCGGGGAGCTATTACGCATGCTCGGGAGGAGGGTCGCAAGGAAGGTCACAAAGAAGGTCACAAGGAAGGTCATAAAGAAGGTCACAAGGAAGGTCACAAGGAAGGTCATAAAGAAGGTCATAAAGAAGGTCACAAAGAAGGTCACAAAGAAGGTCGCGAGAAGGGTGAAAAGCATAAAGCTATTAAAATGGCTTGCAAAATGAAGGCCAAAGGATACAATGTCGCAGAAATTGCCGGCTTAACCGACCTTACAGTTGAAGAAATTGAGGCTATCGAGTTAAGTGAATGAGCGAATATGCGAATGGCAAATATGTGAATGAACGGAGTGAGTATCTCCGTTTGTAACTATTCACCCCTCGTTCCCAATCTCCAGATTGGGAACGTATTTGCCAGATAAACTCTGTTTCTGGCATGTTGCAAGTTGCAAACAGAGCAATTGTGTTCCCAAATCCAGTTTGGGAACAAGGGACTGAATGATTGTGTTGAGAGGGATTCGGTTAGATTTCTTGTCGGGTACTGAATTCTTTCGTTATCTAAAAAATAAGTAATTAAAGGAGATTTCATGGCAATAGCCGATATTGTTATTAAAAATGGTACTATTGTGACCAGCGAAATTACATATCAAGCCGATGTGGCGATTCAGGGTGAGCGAATTGTCGCCATTGGCGAAAACTTAAGCGGAGCAAGGGAAATTGACGCGACTGGCAAACTGGTTACGCCCGGGGCAATTGATGTCCATGTTCATTTGGAGATGCCGATTGGCGACTTTGTCTCGGCGGACAGCTTTTTCACCGGAACCCAAGCCGCGGCCATTGGTGGAACCACCGCCATTGTCGATTTCGTCGAAACCCAAGCGGATGAGACCATGCTGACCGCGCTAACCGCTCGACGACAGAAAGCTACTCAGGCCGTCATTGATTACGGCTTCCACATGACGATATGTCCGACCGATATTGGTAAACTCGACCAACTGCCTGCCGTTTATCAGGCCGGATGTACCAGTTTTAAGCTCTACATGGCCTACGGATTACGACTTGATGATGGGCAACTTTTACAAGCTTTGGAGGCAGTGCGGAATGTGGGAGGCATGCCGGTGGTGCATGCCGAAAATTGGGAGGTAATCACCAGCATGATTCAGCGCAACCTCAGCGCCGGACGGATTGAACCGCGCTGGCATCCGCGGAGTCGTCCAGACATCATGGAGGGTGAGGCCGCGGGACGGGTGATCGACATTGCCACGTTGGTCGGCACGCCGCTCTACATCTTCCATGTTTCCTGCGCCGAGGTGGTGGCGCGTATCGCCAAGGCCCGTCAAGATGGCTTGCCGATTTATGGCGAAACATGCCCTCAATATCTGTTTTTGACCGACACTGCTTATGATGAAACTGGCGTTCAGGGCGCGTTGCCAGTCTGCTCGCCTCCATTACGCACTCCGACCGACCAAGCCTATTTGTGGGAGGCTTTGGGCCAGAACAACTTACAAGTCGTCTCGACCGACCATTGCCCTTTTACCCGCGCTGAAAAAGCAACAGGTTTACAGGATTATAGTCGCATACCGGGCGGCGTGCCATCTATTGAGATGCGCTTTCCAGCCTTGTATACTTTTGGGGTTAAATCCGGCCACTTTTCGGTCAATCGGTGGGTGGATATCTGTTGTACTACTCCGGCGCGTTTGTTTGGTTTTCATCGTAAAGGGCATATCGCGGTCGGATACGATGCCGATGTGGTGATTTTTGACCCTGATCGTGAGGTAACGTTATCGACCGACACCCTGCATGAGGATGTGGACTGGACTCCCTACGACGGCCTCGTGATGACCGGCTGGCCGCTGATGACTTTCAGCCGAGGCGAAATGATTGTGGAAGAAGGTCGTTTTGTCGGCCAGCCGGGGCGAGGCTGGTTTGTACAGCGACGGTTGGGGTAGATAAACGAATCGATTGAATTTCCAAATTGCCTCTTGACAAATAGTTAGTTTTCTGTTAAGATGTGAACGTTCACATTTAAATAGTAACGGAAAAAACGCCATTGTGAACGTTCACAATACCCATGATGAGAGCAAAGAAGCGAGTCACAATCAAAGATGTCGCGGCAGAAGCCGGAGTGTCATACCAAACCGTTTCGCGGGTGATTAACAACAGTCGCCGTGTCACCGATGAAACTCGCCTGAAAGTCATGGGTGTGATTGAGGAACTGAATTTTCGCCCAAGTTTTGCGGCTCGTAACCTGT
Source organism: Anaerolineales bacterium HSG24 (assembly GCA_030377895.1). Classification (GTDB taxonomy): domain Bacteria; phylum Chloroflexota; class Anaerolineae; order 4572-78; family J111; genus JAUCGB01. The sequence goes on along the minus strand of JAUCGB010000019.1, from coordinate 11,143 downwards.
CGAGCCAACGCACCAATATCATCGGCCTAATCGTTCCCTACAGCGCCGATTACCTTATTCGAGACCCCCATCTATTAGCTCAAATTAGTGGCATTGATGCCGAGGCCAACGCCAATGACTACAACCTCTTGTTATCAACCGCTGGTAATTCTGAGGATGGCATCAAGGCTTATAACCGCTTTTTAACCCAAAAAGTAGCCGACGGCGCGATTGTGGTTGAAACTGCTAACAGCACCACTGGCAACGACATGTTAGCCAAACAGGATGATCCGTATGTAGTGATTGGGTACGATATTTTTAACTCAAATGGCTACATGGCACATTCCGACGACCATCAAGGTGCAAAAGAGGCGACCTTGCATTTAATCGAACAGGGGCATCAACGGATTGGCGTGATTAACGGCCCAGCCACCGGGGCGATACGTACATCACATGGGCGATTGTCGGGTTATAAAGTTGCTTTAGAGATGGCAGGCATTCCATTTGAGCCGGAACTCGTTGTTGGTGGGAATTACACTCGACTAAGCGGCAAACGAGCCACCGAGCAGTTGTTAGCCCTCGATACCCCACTCACCGCCATATTTGCCCTCAATGACCGCATGGCTATCGGAGCCATCCAAATTATTCAAAAGCACGGTTTAACCGTTCCCCAAGATATTGCCGTTGTTGGATTTGACGATATTCCCGCCGCGGTTGATTTTACCCCATCTTTAACCACTGTACGCCAGCCAAGTCGAGCGTTAGGCAAGACGGCGGCGCGGTTATTATTCAAGTTGATTGCTGGAAAATCCGTTGAAAATCATGAGGTCGTGTTACCGACTGAGCTGATTATCCGGCAATCCTCCTGAATAATTGCATAAAAGGAGAAACCATTTGTAAGATAAGTTCGTAGTAGGTGCTTTAGTGCCTTTGAAGGTGAGTGTATCCAAGATTCATTGAGGCCAAAAATTTTGTAATGTAGCATCGGCCTCAGCCTGTGTTCGTGACCCAATCTAATAGATTGGGTTAAATTAACCAACATTTTAACTTAAATTATTAAGGAGATAGAAAAGATGAGTAACTTTTCCAAAAAATTTGCAGTCCTGTTTGTAATTGCCACCTTAGCCTTAATCGCCGCGCAGTGTGGTGGCCCAACGCCAACGCCCATTACCATAGTCGAAACGGTAGAGGTCGAGGTCGAGAAAGAGGTCAAAGTTGTTGAGACCGTAGAAGTAGTAGTCGAAAAAGAAGTGACTGTCATTGAGACCGTAGAAGTAGAAGTAGCAACTGAAGGCGAAAAAGTAGTTGAAGTCGTTCGCCCGATTATTTATAACTCTTACAACAGTGACCCCGAACCGCGTGCCTTTGATGAGAAAATGGTCGCCTTATTCAACGAGCGCAATCCTGACACCCCGTTGGATCACTCTGTCGTTCAGCACGAAGATTTCAAACAGGCCATCCGAGCCTATCTCGTGGCTGACCCGGCTCCCGATGTAATGACTTGGTTCGCCGGTAACCGCGGCCGTTTCTTCATTGACCGTGGCTTGATTATGGATATTAGCGATGTATGGGAAGAAGAAGGTTGGAACGAAGATTATCCGAAAGGTTTCCGAGCCATGTCCGAAGTGGATGGTAAAGCCTATTTTCTACCAAGTAACTGGTACTGGTGGGCAGTATTCTATCGTAAATCTATCTTTGAAGAGCATGGTATCACTCCGCCCGAAACTTGGGATGAGATGTTAACTGCTTGTGACACCTTAGATGGAGCGGGCATCATCCCGATTACCATCGGTACCAAGTACCGCTGGACTGCCGCCGCTTGGTTTGACTACATCAACATGCGTTTGAACGGCCCAGAGTTCCACTTGAACCTTATGTTAGGCAACGAAACGTATGATGATCCCAGATTAAAAGCCGTATTTATGAAATGGCAAGAACTGTTTGATCATAAATGCTTCATTGATGATGCCGCCGCTTATAGCTGGCAAGAAGCGATTGACCCACTGGCTCAAGGTGATGCCGCTATGTATTTGATGGGTCAGTTCATTATGGATAGTGTACCTGATGATGTGGCCGAAGATATGGATTTCTTCCGCTTCCCGATCATTGACCCCGACATGCCGATTGGTGAAGATGCTCCAACCGATGGCTACTTCATGTCAGTCAACGCCAACAATGCAGATGGCGGTAAATCATTCCTCCGCTTTATGGGTGGTGTTGAAAGTCAAACCATGATGGTCGAAGAGTTAGGTCGGCTTCCTGTTCACACTGGGGTTGATGAGGCACTGTTCACTCCGATGCAACAGAAAGGGCTTGAACTAATCCGAGGTACTGATTTGGTGGTACAGTTCTTTGACCGAGACACTACGCCCGAAATGGCCGATGTCGGCATGAACGGCATGATGGATTTCTGGGCTGATCCTTATGATGAAGAAATGTTGGATGAGATCATTCTTGATTTGGAAGCAACACGAGCTGAAATTTTTGATAGTGAGTAGGTAATTAATTTTAGACCCTAAAGGTTTCTAAAACCTTTAGGGTCTTTTAGAGAAAGGAGAATATTATGGCAGTAACATCCCCACCAGTTAGAACAAAATCAAAATTTGATCCGACCCCCTATCTATTCGTAATCGGGCCACTATTACTCTACCTTGTCTGGATTATCGGCCCTATGTTTTACAGTTTCTATCTTAGTGTCACCGATTGGGACGGTATCTCGCCCGATGCCAAATATATCGGTCTTGCCAACTTTGAAACTCTGTTTGGCAGTTTGGGCAAACGACGTACCTCACCATTTGAGTATGCCCTCGTTAACAATCTCAAATGGTTACTCACCTTTATCACCATTCCGGTCGCTATGGGCTTAGGGTTAGCCATCGTCTTAAATCAAAATGTGAAGGGAGACCGTTTCTTTAAGGTGGGCATCTTCTTGCCTCAGGTACTCTCTCTGCCCGTCATCGGCTTGATTTGGGCTTGGGTCTACAACCCACGCGATGGTTTCATCAACCCGTTATTAACTTCGCTCGGCATAGCTGACCCGCCTAGTTGGTTATCTGATAAAGAGTTGGTGATTTGGGCGGTGATTCTTGCCGCCGCATGGCGACAGATTGGCTACATTATGATTTTGTATGTGGCTGGACTCAAAAATGTGGATATCCGCTTGCTCGAAGCAGCTAGACTTGATGGTGCAAACGCATGGCAAGCGTTTCGACATATAACTTTTCCGTTATTAGCTCCGGTAACGACGATTGTGGTAGTTATCTCGGTCATCGACTCGCTTCGTTCTTTTGACCTAGTGTGGATAATGACCAAAGGTGGCCCGGCAAACTCTTCCACGGTGCTGGCGGTGCTGATGTATATTCAAGCCTTTAACAATTACAAAATGGGTTTGGGCGCGGCAACCGCAGTGGTCTTGTTCATGATCAGTTTAGTCTTTATTGTCGGTTATCTATGGCGAATTATGAAGGATGAAATGGAGTATTAGTGTGGCTATTGGTCGATGGTTTATTGACCTTGACAACATAAACAATTGACCAAACACAATAAAACAAACTCAAATGACTACACAATCAACAATTATTGAAGAACCTAAAGCAAAACCATTTCCGATGACTCGTATGTTACTATACGTTTTTCTGATTGGTTTTACCCTAATCTACATGTCTCCTTTCTTTGGGGCGATCATCACCTCACTTCGCACCCAAGATGACATCACCATCAACGGTTTTTGGAGCATCCCGACGGTTGTTACTTACGAAAATTACCCAAGAGCTTGGATACAAGGACGAGTCAATCGGTATCTACTAAACAGCTTTATCATTACCATTCCGGCCTTAATTGGTACGATTTTTCTGTCTTCACTCTCCGCATTTGCCTTGGCTCGATATAAGTTTCCGGGCAACCAACTCATCTACTTTACCTACGTGGCCGGGACGATGTTACCCTTCCAAATTTTGATTTTACCTGTTTTTCTACTCAGCAACTCGGTGGGATTATACAACACCTACTGGAGTTTGATTATCACCCATGTTGCTTTCCAAATGGGATTCTGTACCTTTGTTTTACGGAATTTTATGAAAACTCTACCCGGTGAGATTATGGACGCGGCCCGCATCGACGGGGCTTCGGAATGGGGCATCTATTGGAAGATTGTCATGCCTCTAACCGTACCCGGCATCGCCGCCGTTGCCACGTTGGAGTTTACGTGGATATTCAACGATTATCTGTGGGCCTTAATGCTGATTCAAGATGACAGCATAAAACCTGTTACGGCGGGGTTATCAACCTTACAGGGCCAGTTTATCACCAATTGGCCGATGATTGTAGCTGGCGCGTTATTAGCCGCCTTACCTACGCTTGTCGTATTTTTTGCCCTACAACGATACTTTATCGGTGGTCTAACCTTGGGGTCAGGCAAATAGTTCGATTTGCGATTTTGGATTTTAGATTAACACGTGATGCGTGAAACGTAAAACGTGAGTGGTCTGTATAGGTGTCCAAATAGACCTGTCAGGTCTGGGACAGACCCTAAAGGTTTCTAAAACCTTTAGGGTCTTGAACTGCAAAACATTTATCGAACATCTATATGCCATTTCATGTTTCACGTATCACGCATCACGCATCACATACTTATGAAACTAGGTGTTGATTATTACCCCGAACATTGGCCGCAAGAACGATGGGCGGTTGATGCAAAAATGATGGCCGACCTCAGCTTGACCTACGTCCGAGTCGGCGAGTTTGCTTGGGGCTTGTTTGAACCAAGCGAAGAAGAGATTAGTTTCGATTGGCTGGATACGGCTATCGACATTTTGAGAAATGAAGGTTTACAGTTGGTTCTCGGTACACCGACTCCTACGCCTCCAACGTGGTTAACGGCTAACTATGACGTTTTGCAACGGGATGAACGTGGTATTGTGCTGAATGTGGGCAGTCGGCGGCATGGCTGTGCCAACAATCCGGCCTATCAAATCCACAGCCAACGCATTGTGACGGCTATGGCTCAACATTATGGCTCATATCCGGGCATATTCGGCTGGCAGGTTGACAATGAGTTCAGTTGCCATCGTACCACTCGCTGTTATTGCGACCATTGCCGTCGCGCCTTTCAGGAATGGGCGCAGAAACGATACAAGACGCTCGACCATCTGAATGAAGCATGGGGGACGATTTTTTGGAGCGCAACCTATACCGACTGGTCGCAAATTCCCTTACCCATGTATTCATCAGCCCAACAGAGTCCTAGCCTCCAACTTGATTTCCGGCGATTCTCCTCCGACAGTTGGGTAGCCTATCAAAAACAGCAAATCGACATCATCCGCAAATATGCCCCTACTCATCAGATTACTCACAACTACATGGGTTTGGGCGACGGCAATGTTGATCAGCAAGACTATTTTGACTTGGCCGCCGACCTTGATTTTGTCTCGTGGGATAACTATCCGCAGGGAGCCAAAGGGCCAGACGATATTGCCCTAAATCATGACATGATGCGAGGCTTCAAACAGAGGGGGTATTGGGTCATGGAGCAACAGCCCGGCGTGGTCAACTGGCATCCTTACAATCGCCCCGTGCCACCCGGACAGGTGCGGATGTGGAGTTATCAAGGCTTGGCGCACGGGGCTGAGGCGATGGTTTATTTCCGTTGGCGGGCCGCTCGATACGGTCAAGAGCAGTATCACATGGGCGTGTTGCGTCACGACGGCTCAAAAACCCGTTTGTATGATGAGGCCACCCAACTGCATGCCGAACTCAATCGTCTGCCCAACATCTCTCGCACTCCGGCTGAGGTAGCGATTCTGTTCGACTTTAGCGACTGGTGGACGATTCAAATTGACCCTCATCAGCATGATTTTTCTTACCACAAACAGGTTCAAGCCATCTACCATCATTTGTGGCAGGCTGGCATCTCGGTGGATATCGTGCGACGCGGCGCAACCGATCTGAGAGCGTATAAAACGGTCATCGTGCCTTCGCCAATTTTGATTGATGAGGCCGAGCTAGAAACATGGCAGCACTATGTCGAATCGGGCGGACGATTAGCGATCACCTGTCGAGCTTTTGTGAAAAACCAAAGTAGCGTCTGGACTGACCAACCCTTACCCGCTCACTTAGACAAATTGTTAGGGGTCAAGTTGGATGAGTATCTCGGTATTCCGCCAGACATGGAATGTACGGTCAGTAATGTAGCCCAAACCGACATTCAGTCCTACCAACTTTGGGCCGATGTGCTAGAGCCAACCACCGCCGAGCCGTTGATGGTTTATAGCAACCAATATTGGGCTGGTAAGGCCGCCGCGACCATGAATAAGGTTGGTCAAGGGGTGGCCGTCACCATCGGCTACCTCAGCGAGCCATTTTTTGCCTCATCCGTATGGCAAACGTTGGGGCTGAACGAGTTGGCTCTACCCTTCAACCTACCCGCCGGCGTGGAAGCTACTCGCATCAGTTTTGAGGGTGGCGGTGAGGGGCTACTCCTGCTCAATCACCACGAAAGCCAGACTACCGTCGAATTTTCTCAGCCAGTTGATGCGTTGTTGAGCGAACAACCGAAAGTGACCAGTCTGCCGTTAGCTCCGTTCGGAGTGGAGGTAGTTCGCTGGTAAAAATTGTTAGGTTAACAACACGTCTTTCGTGTAGCGATTGTCTATCAAACCCCAAAAACTAAGTACAGTCTTTCAGATAATGGTTTTCAATTCAAGACCAACCTTCCCGCAAGTTCTAAACTTGCGGGAAGGTAACGGCTGAAAATGTTTATCTGAACATCTATAGCCTGAGCTTGTCGAAGGCGATGTCGAAAAGAGTTCCCTTTTCTTTCAGGGGAACTCTTTTTGACCCCAAATTTATTTACGAGCTTGCTACCCGACAAAGTAGTTTAGGGAAAGCTAAAACAGGAACACAGAGATTCACAGAGGAACACAGAGATTCACAGAGGAAAAAATAAATCGCTTTTTCTCTGTGAATCTCTGTGCTAATTAGTTTTGGTTAACTTTTCTGTCGGGTACTGAGTTTACGAGTGATAATTCGCGAATTTACGGTCATATCTCCCCGAACTGTTCCCTGCGTCGTTTGTTTGAGCAATCGTGTTCTCAACCACAGTTTTCGTGTAGTGATCATCTATCCAACAAATCCCAAAATTAGGAACATCCATGATTTTGAACACATTACAATTAATCAGATCAAAATTAACCTCAGATCGGTTGAAAAAGACGCTGGCCTATTATGTCGCTTTTATTGGGCTGGGGTTAGCCAACTCCTCGTTAGGGCCGACCTTGCCCAGCTTGGCCGCAAATACGCATAGCACATTAAGCCAAATCAGCATCCTATTTATCGCTCGATCTGCCGGATATTTAATCGGCGCGCTATCGTCTGGGCGATTGTACGACAGATTAGCCGGTCACAAAGTGATGAGTTTGATGGTATTGGGGCTGGCTTTTGCGCTAACCTTAACACCCTTAGTTTCCCAGCTTACCCTGTTAATTCTCATATTGTTGGTATTGGGTTTCACCGAGAGTCTGATCGACGTGGGCGGCAACACCCTGTTAATTTGGGTACATCGACGAGAGGTCGGCCCTTTTATGAATGGACTTCACTTCTTTTTTGGGGTGGGTGCGTTTTTAGGGCCAATCATCATCGCCCAACTCGTGTTAGCCAGTGGCAACATTACGTGGGCATATTGGACGCTGGCTTTGCTGATTTTTCCGATTGCGTTGATCCTGCTTCGTCTCTCCAGTCCTGCCTCTTATGATCCGAATCAGGCAAAAGCCAACGGCCCGATAAACTATCGTTTGGTGTCCCTGATGGCGGCCTTTTTCTTTCTGTATGTCGGGGCAGAGGTAAGCTTTGGCGGCTGGATTTATACCTACGCCACCACCCTTGGTATTGCTGACAAAACGAGCGCGGCCTATTTAACCTCGGTCTTCTGGGGCGCGCTCACTTTAGGGCGACTGTTATCCATCCCGCTTGCAGTGCGCTTCACACCCAAAACAATGCTATGGGCCGATTTAGTCGGCTGTATTCTCAGCGTTACCCTGATGCTGATTTGGCCCGCCTCGTTGTGGGTGATTGGTCTCGGCGCGGTGGGGTTGGGCTTGTCGATGGCCTCCATGTTTCCGACCATGTTTTCTTTGGCCGAGCGAAATCTGACTGTGACCGGAGCTATTACGGGCTGGTTTTTTGTTGGAGCCAGTTTAGGCGGCATGACCTTACCTTGGATAACGGGTCAATATATTGAAACGATTGGAGCGCAAGTCATGCTGTGGATGGTCATGATCTCGTCATTGCTACTGATGGGTGTTTTTGCTTGGATAATCAGGAGTACGAAGGAAGTGGTCGTCTAATCTCATTTGGCGATAGATTTTCTATGAATCAAAAAGAATCCAAAAAGGCCATTCTCATGATGAGGATGGCCTTTTTTGGTACTCCTGTATATGTAGTGATCACCTACCCGCAAGTTCTAAACTTGCGGGTAGGTCACGCTTGTAGCGTGACAATGACCGTTCCCCTGTATTGCTTGGGGGTATTACGGCGTTTATTTAGTGACGCTACAAGCGTCACCTACAATGGTTTTATTTGTAAAGCAAACTTAACGGAGAATGAACCATGCTCAAAAAGAATCCTCAGCTACGCCCAAGTTTTAAATTTGCGCGTAGCCAACAGATCCGTATCACCCCGCGCTCTTGCTGTCACCTGAAAACGCAGTCATAAGACCTAAAAGGATATAAATTGAGCCAGACATGTATTTTTGCGAGCGAATCATCATTATGCTTCCGGTCAAGAGCTGTCGGGCCGTACCAGCAATAAGGGCGTATAAACTATCGCTCACAATAGCTAACCCGACAAAAATCGTACCCAGAAGGATAATCTGTATACCCACACCCCCCCGCTCGGCATCGACAAATTGTGGAAGAAAGGCCAAAAAGAACAGGGCAGTTTTGGGATTTAAAAGGTTCACCACAAATCCCTGCTTAAAAATACGAGAATAGGTCATGGTTTGGATTTCTGTAACCTCATTCACCTCTGTCTTTTTCCGCAGAGTTTGAATTCCGATATAAATCAGATAAGCCGCGCCCATATATTTCACCAGACTAAAGACCATGGCACTCTGCATCAGCAGAGCAGATAGACCGAAAGCGGCAAAAATAACATGCACAACCGCCCCAAGAGCGATGCCCAAAGCAGAAACAATTCCAGCTATGCGACCTTGCTCCAGGCTACGGGCCACAATGTAAAGTACGGCTGGGCCCGGAGCCAGTAAGAGGGCCAAGGTGGCAGTAATAAAAATAACGAGTGATGCTGTGTCAAACATAAAAACCTCCATAGTTACTATATTTTCGTAGTTTTGTCTGTAAAAAATCAGGTAATCCTGTATAGGTAGTGGTCAGCTACCCGCAAGTTTAGAACTTGCGGGTAGCTAACGGATCGGATCACTACTTCTGCACCATTACCTGTAGTTCTAGAAACATCCGTCACATAGTCTCAGAAGTGAGTACGAGTCGATATAATGCCTCGATTTCCAGCCGCATTAAAGATGTAATAGCTATCGTTCGTCACATCGCTAGGGTTATGGACTCGGTGCAACTGCGGTAATAGGTCACTTAACCATTGTTGATAAATTAGTTCCTCAGTGCGTCCTTCTACGAGAAGGTACAAGTTTGTCACTCTGCGACTCCATGTTTAATTTCATCGAGTTGAATCAGTTGCATAAAGCGTTCGTGACTAGACCGCCCTAACTGTTTGAAATCTTTCGCTTCTTTGACCGTCACCGTGCCTCCTTGACGCGTCACAATTTTCCATTCGTCCATCGGGATATTGTTGATGATGTATGGATGATGACTGGTGATAATCAGTTGCAGATTTTTGGAGGGCGTAACCAAATCATCTATGATGTCGATGCAGTTGACCCCTAAACTGTTTTCAAATTCGTCAATAAGTAGAACCGTCCCATCGGGTGATAAGTACAATTCTCCTAGGAGCATTAAGGTTTTTAACATCCCGGCTGAGATTTGGGGTTGCTGTATCCATTTTTTTACACCGCCTACTTTTAAGTTAATCACAACCTCTAGGTTTGGTTGAGAAACCGTCCCCTGTTTAACCGTTTCAACAATAACATCTTCGATTTGAGGAAAAACAGCAATAAAATCCTGTTTTAACTCGTCAAAAGCAGTAGGTATATTTTGGCAAGCTAATAATAGTTTTTCTTGAGTGGTTAGATAACTATGCCGAATATCATCAATTGAATGAAAGGTTGTTTTTAACCAGTCATAATCGTCAACGGGTAAGGCTATGTTCTGATGAAACTCATGCTTTAAGATTTTTTGAAACCCATCATGAATGGCCGAAAATGGGGCATTGTCGGCTAATGCTTTGACCATGCTTTGTGAGGATAAGGGGGTGATACCAATCGATTTACCTTCGATTGACATTTGTGATGCCTCCCGTTCAGCCAATACATGCTCTCCTTGATGCAGTGTCTCAAAAGTAAGCTTTGGCTCAGGTCTACCTTTTAATCTATTTTGAGGGGTAGCTTCAAATTCACCATGCCACCGATACTCCGTAGAATCGATATCAAAGGTCATATCCCAACAAATACCTTGCGGATTAAACCCGTCTGCCGATGGCCCATCAGCAATTTTTTGCAGGTCTCACAGGGCATCAAGAATTTGAGTCTTACCAACCCCCGAGGCCCCAACAAGTAGATTAACCGTAGAAAACTCTACCGGATTAAGTTTCCAGCCTAGCCGTTTGTTTTCGTAAGAAAACTGTTTGATCCTCATAAATTACCTCTTTGTCTCCTGCAAGTTATGGTTTTTTCGCAGTAGAACAAAACTTGGCATGTTCATCACTTCCTATGGATTACCTAATTACAGTGTTTTGTGGGGTTTCCTAAACAGACCTTCAAGGAGCTAACGCACCTTCAAGGACGCGAAATCACTCACCTACGAGGTGCGAAGTTCCTCGTAGGTGTTGGCGACAAAATCCCGCAAGACTTAATTTACAGAGTACGACCTTAGCCAGAACTAACGTTTCTTATAATCATAGGAGTTTTCCATCCTCCAAAACAGGACATACTATTTTGGCTAGGAGTTTGTTGTCCCTATAAATGAGATATTTTATGACATGGCCTTATGTACCCCCTGGTAGGGCAAAGAAATCCCAATCAGGA
>JAUCGB010000111.1 GCA_030377895.1 Anaerolineales bacterium HSG24 | reverse complement strand
GGTAAAAATAATGGAAGTAGGATATCTAATATATATGTTAATGGTAATCAGTGTAGCAACGACGGGAGGGATCATCTATCTGACGGTTAATTTGTTGGCGCGTCTGCGAGATAAACTCTACCATACCTCTAAAATGTCACGGCTACCGCGCTCCGTATATAAACCACTACGCCAAGCACGGCAGTATGGGCAACTGATTACCAAAACTGCCCAAGAATGTCCACCCGGCCCAATTCGAAGTCATTTGAAAAATCTGACCGTTAAACATGTTGATGAATCGTTGGAAAGTTTGGGTCAACTCGAAGAGTCGCTGATTACACTATACAGCCATCGTAATATTAAACGAGAGTTGAACAAAACGTATAATGAAATCGAACAGATCAGTCGTGAGTTAATGGCCGCAGAAAACAAACAAGCCAAACTCCTGCGTCGATTGCTCAAGAGCAAACGAGAATATCTGGTTACGCTAGAAGAGATGCAAGAGTTCCAACAACATGCCGAATTAGAGATACGAAAAATTGCCAGTGACTTAACTCGGGCTCATGCCGAGATGCTCTTAGTCATCACCAAAGGCGATTTTAGCAGTAGCCGTTTAAACCGTTTAGATGAAAATATTCAAGAGCATCTGAGCAGTCTGCGAGACATCATCCACGTGATGGATGAGTTAGGCTACAGCCGCATGGCCGCAAGCTAAACGTTATGTAGAACCGTAGCCTAAGCCTGTCGAAGGCGGTTTCGACAAGACTTAGGCGTGAACTCGTAAACTCAATCGAACGCTCAACCAGCGTTAATAAAACCCCGGATTCCATCAGGAGGCGGGGTTTGTTGTTTTGGTAGTGGTGCAGAAGTAGTGATATATGTCAGTTACCTACCCGCAAGTTTGGAACTTGCGGGTAGGTGATGACTACATGTGCACCACTACCGTTGTTTTTAACCAATAGCGCGGAAGCGATTCTCTAACTCTTCCAACATAGTAGCCGCTTCAACCAGTTTATCAAGCGGATTATCTTTCCCTCTAAAATAACGGTAATCACAGGGCATAATGTCGAGCGTTTCAACCAGTTGGGCTTGATTGGTTTGGACTGCGATCTCATCAGTTTTGTACCATTCGGTAATAGTTTCTAATGATACCTCTTCAAAATTAACTTTACGTACCGTATAATCTAGCGCACTGGCCCACGCCTGCGGATGTTTTAAGTCAAGATAGCGCTTACCAATTGTGACTCGATATTCAAGCCACATCTGAATCGCGGCCCCGATAATCTCCAGCCGAACTTTTTGGTCGCGCATGATTGTGGTCAGCAACTCCTCTACACTGTCTAAGGCATTACTGAACAAAGTCTGAAATCGGTTGACCAAGATAATATCTTGCTCAATATGGAGATAATCGCCTAACGCTTGGAGCATTAGCTCATAATCTCCCATACGAACATGCGCTCTGGCTAAGTTCAAGTAATATTCTGGGATTTGATTATCCAACCGAATCGCTTCTTGAAATAAAGTAATCGCTGTTTCCATCTCCCAGCGTTCATAATGTTCAAGCCCCGCTCGGTTAAGGGTTTGGGCGCGTAAAGTATCAGTTGTGGAGATGGGTCTACTCATAGTATCTTCCTTGTTACAAAGTAAGGTAATTTTTTTATAGAAGTTTGCCGATTCATCGGAGGATGAATTTTCAGGACACGGCTTAACCCGAAAAAACACAGATACAAAAAAATTCGTCCGTATCCAAAATCTAATCTTGTTGAGAAACGATAAACTTCAAAACCCATTATACCGTTTGGCCTTATTTTTGCCAAGCGGAAAGAAACGATATTTAACCTGTTCAATAAAATAAAGAGAAAGGAGAAACGAATGGCCGAAAAGCTCAACTCGATGCGCTTGTTAGAACAACAGAAAGTTACTTATGTGGCCCGTGAATTTCCGGATTCAATCCATTCGGCGGATGGGGTGGCGGATTATTTTGAACTGTCTCATAAGATGGTCTATAAAACATTAGTAGTATTAACCAGTGCCAAAAAACCATGCTTGGTGATGGTGGCCGGAAACCATGCCCTTAACTTAAAGGCGTTAGCTAAAGCTATCGGACAAAAAAAAGTTCACATGGCCGCCCACAAAGAGGCGGAACGGCTCACTGGCCTACAAACAGGTGGCATCTCGGCCTTGGCTTTGTCGCATAAGAACTACTCGGTCTATATTGATGAATCGGTGTTGCAGTTGGAACGAGTGCTGGTCAGCGCTGGTAAACGAGGGGTCAACGTAGAATTGACTGTGACTGATTTGATGAAGATTACTAAGGCCAAAGCTGTGGCTTGTGCGGACAGGTAATGTTGCTTGGTACTACTGAATCCGTCCAAACTGCCGCGCCAACTCATTTATACTCAGATGAATCATGGTTGGACGACCATGCGGACAGGTACGAGGCGCGGTGGTCGCTTCGAGTTGGCGCACCAGTTCCCGCATCTCTTCGAGCGACAGGATTTGCCCGCCCTTAATCGAGGCTTGTTTGCAGACGGTAATGGCGATCTTTTCATGAATCTCTTTGGCCAGGGGAATTGCCCCATCAGCCATCTCATCCAAAATATCGACCAGAGTTTTGGCCGGTTCTGCTTGACCTAATATCTCCGGCACGGCTCGCAGACGATAGGTGTTGCCACCAAACGGCTCAATCTCAAATCCGACCTCGGTCAAGGCGATTAACTCCGCCTCAACAATAGCCGAATGTATCGGACTTAAATCGAGGACGAGTGGCTCTAACAACTGTTGCCGGATCACCTCAGACTTGTCCTTTTGGGCGGCCATTTTCTCGTACAAAATTCGCTCATGGGCCGCATGCTGATCAATCAGATACAGCCCATCCGGCCCTTCGGCAATGATATACATCTGGCGAATCTGCCCGATAACCCGCATCATGGGCATTTTACTGTTGGTATTAGGCTGCCCCTCCAAATCGAGCGTGCGTTGAACATCCAACCCAAATTGACTCAACTCGGCCCGATTCCGACTCTCTGCCCCAAAATGAGGCGGTTGCCAACCCGTCTTTCCTCCATCATGCCCATGCCCACCATGTCTATCAGCACCATGTCCATCAGCACCCTGCCCATCAGCACCCGCCCCTTGCGGAGTCTGAAACGAGGCGATGGGTGCTTGCTCCGTCACCACCGCCCGCACCGCCCGTTGCACCGCCGAAAAGACGGCCCGTTGTTCCTGAAATTTCACCTCAGCTTTGGTGGGATGAACATTCACATCAACCAAGGCCGGGTCAAGGTCGATATTCAGTACGGCTACTGGAAAGCGTCCAACGGGTAAAAAGGTATGGTATGCCTGAATGACTGCTTGGTTGAGCGAGCGATCTTGAATCCAGCGTTTGTTGACAAAAAAAACGATTTGATTACGCGTGCCTCGATGCAGAGAAGGCGTGCCAACGTAACCATAGACAGTCGGCGATTGCAGATTGAGTCGCCCCTGCTCATCAACATCATGCTCCAGCCCAAGGTCATGCTCTACTTCGCCAATGGGCAACATTTCGCGAGCTGTCTCCAAGCCAAAAACCGAAATCAGCGCATCAAGCAGTTTGCCACTACCGTTGGTCTGGAAGACAGTTCGACTCTCGGTTTGCAAACTAAATCGAACTTGAGGAAAAGCTAAGGCATAATGGGAGACAACTCGGTAGATATGGCCTGCTTCAGTAGCATCGGCCTTGAGAAACTTGAGTCGAGCCGGTACATTATAAAACAGATTCTCGACGCTGATGCTGGTTCCGGCAGGCGCACCGGCTGACCCTAGCCCAGTCTGATGACTGCCCTCAATCCGAATCCGAGTGGCCGCGGTTTGACTGGCCGGACGGGAGACACAGGTTATCTGCGAGACAGCGGCCACCGAAGCCAACGCCTCCCCCCGAAAACCCAACGTCTTGACCCGCGTTAACTCCTCAATCGAGGTCAACTTGCTGGTGGCATGGCGTGAGAAGGCAAGGGGCAACTCGGCCTCAACGATGCCCCGCCCATCATCCATAACCCGCATGAGTTGTTTGCCTCCTTTGTGACTTTCCACCTTAATTGTCTTCGCTCCCGCGTCGATAGCGTTTTCAACCAACTCCTTAATCACCGATGCGGGACGCTCAACCACCTCTCCGGCGGCGATTTTATTGGCAACGTCTATAGGTAATACTCGAATTGTGGTCATACAAATTTCCCCATGTCATTTAACCATGTCGATAAACTTCTGAACAGTGTTAGAGGATAGTTTAATCGTTTTTAATAGAACGGGAAATTTCTCATTCCATTTTTGACCAATTCGCTCCTTATCCGTATCATACACAAATCCCCAAATTGTTTGGGCGATATATCATTTTTAAAAAAAGAGTAACCATGACCAGTAAAATACCAAATATCCACCAAAAGTTGACTCAAAAAATCACACTGTATTATCAAACATTCCCTCAAGTTAAGGCTATTGCTCTATCTGGATCGCAGGTTAACCAAGTAGCCGACAATAGCTCCGACATTGACCTGTACGTTTATCATACCGAGCCAATTCCTGTATCGGAGCGGGAACGAATTGTAGCTGAATCGGGCGCGATTCGGGCCGATGTGGGCCTGACCTTTTGGGGGCCGGGCGACGAGTGGGTCGATGCGGTGACCGGCATCGGAGTGGACATCATCTATTGGGAGGTGGCTTGGATTGAAGAGCAGATTGACCGAGTGATGGTTCATCATCAACCGAGCGTTGGCTACAGTACTGCCTTTTGCCACACTCTCCGCAACTCTCAGGTTATGCATGACCCCACCGGTTGGCTTACCGCCCTTGTCGAAAAAGCCAAACAATCTTATCCAGAACCGTTACAAAAAGCGATTATCGCCCATAATTACCCACTGTTGCGCCAAGTAATCCCCGCTTATTTCAATCAAATCAAAAAGGCAATTCAGCGAGAGGATCCGGTCAGCGTTAATCATCGGGTGGCCGGATTTTTAGCCAGTTATTTTGATGTTCTGTTCGCCCTCAACCATCAGACCCATCCGGGTGAAAAACGGTTGCTCAAAATCGCCGAGCAATGCCACAAAGTGCCGGTCAACATGGTGGAACAAATTAACTTGATTCTACAACTCAGCGGCACGGTAGATGAGGCAATTTTAGGTCATATCAATAATTTGGTCGATGCCTTGGACACGATGATGGTGGCGGAAGGGTTTGAAGTTGGAACTCGCTGATGGTTGATTAGGCAGGTTCACGTATCATGAAACTATTTGACCCAACATTCATGCGTCGTTTAGAACAACTATCGCTCGTGATTCGGCGTGCCCGCGTCGCCCACGGTCAAGGCGAGCATCAGAGTCGGCGGCGAGGTAGTTCGGTGGAGTTTGCCGACTATCGCAATTATACGCCGGGCGACGATTTACGCCATCTCGATTGGCACATCTACGCTCGGTTGGAGCGCCCGTTTATCAAGCTATTTGAAGCCGAAGAGGATTTGACCGTGCATCTGGTGTTGGATGGCAGTGGCTCGATGAACTGGCCGCCCAACGATGCTCAATTCAACAAATGGAACATGGCTCGACGGTTGGTCGCCGCGCTCGGCTACATCACCCTGATTAGTGGCGACCGGCTGACCGTCTCCTATCTGCGTGGCAACGAAGCCCACCGTTGGCGCTCACGGCGTGGCCGGGCACATGTGCATGCCCTGCTCAAATACCTGCAACCGCTCAACGCCGAAGGGCCAACCGAACTGAACGAAGCCCTCTATCGACTGACCATCGGCTCCAGTGGTCATCGGGTCGGACTGCTGTTCTTGATTAGCGACTTCTTCACCACCGATGGCTACGAGCGAGGTCTGGCCGCCTTGCAAAGTGTCGGCCATGAGGTCAACCTGTTGCACCTCCTCTCGCCCGATGAAATCGACCCCACCTTGGTCGGCGACCTACGTCTGCACGACGTTGAAACTAGCCAAAGCCGCGAGGTCAGCGTCACCGGAGACCTGCGCCAACTCTATCAGCAAAAGTTCCAACATTGGCGAGACAGTATCGAGAAACATTGCTTCGCCCGTAACATAAACTACGTCACCCTGAGTACCGAACAGTCATTTGAGACGATTATTTTGGGACATCTACGTCAACGCGGATTTGTGCGGTGAGGGAAGATAAATTTACACTATAATTACTATTCCTATGTTAAAGTATTGACCACATCATGAAACTATAGATGTTCAGATAAACATTTTCAGCCGTTACCTTCCCGCAAGTTTAGAACTTGCGGGAAGGTTGGTCTTGAATTGAAAACCATTATCTGAAAGACTGTATGGTCATATATTAATGAAAACATCTGTTGCTAATTATCTAACTAACACCATCAGATGGCTGATGGGGTCTAAACGGTTGGGCTACAATCAGGTTGTATCCAGCTATCGTGAAACCATCCGGGCCATGCTTAGTCGGGATGAGATTTTGCAATACACGGCTCAAACCGTGCAAAAACAGTTAAAAGCCAATCGGGTACTGGTTTGGGTTTATCAGGCTGAAACGGGCAATATGTTGCTCTCTCACGCGGTGGGACAGATCACCGAGACCTCACTGGCTGAACTGTTTCCGCTAGATATTCGGCCCGAAACATTAGACCAGACCTACTATACCACCGACTTGCCAGAAGGTACATCACGCCAAGGGTTGATGATGCTCAAGCTACAAGTGATTATCCCGATTCAGTTGCGGCATACCCTAATGGGCATGGTCGGTATTGGATATGATGCCTATCGTGGCCCCTACAGCCCCGAGACGACCTATTGGCTCAATTTATTGGCGACCGAAGCGGCTCTGTCGTTACGCAATGTCCAACTCGAAGAATCGCTGGAGAAGCTACGCCCAGTCTACAAATGGACAATTGACGCGCGGGAGTCGGAACGTCGCCGTCTGGCCTCAGAACTGCATGATGATGTGATGGCCCAAATGACCACCCTGACCATGACCATCAACATGGCCCGCTCACAACTGGCACAATTAAATGGGAATATAGACCCAAAAGTCCTAAACTGGCTCGAAACAGTAAGCGAGGGGATGCCCCAACTAAACCGCCGTCTGCGAGAGATTATGAACGGTTTATACCCCTCGGTCTTAACCAACCTCGGCCTCATCGCTGCCCTTCGCACCCATATCGACAGCCTCGCCCGTCAACCCCTGCCCCCCAACAATCCCGCCGAGACGATCATCACCATGACCTGGGAAGGGTTCGGTGAACGAATCGAAGACCCCAACCTTGAGCGTGACCTCTACTACGTTACTCGCCAAGCGATTGATAACGCGGTGAAACATGCCCAAGCTAACCAGATTTTGGTCAATATTCGATGGGGAACGTTACGCACCCAACCAATGATCAGCATCACTATTCGAGACACAGGGCGAGGCATGAAGGCCACCCCCGACGAACTTGTCGGACGAAACGGTCGCTTAGGGCTGGTCTCGATGAATGAACGAGTCATCGCTTGGAACGGCACGCTGGTTATGGAATCGGAACCGAACCAAGGCACCACGATTCTGGCTCGAGTGCCGGTTGAGCAAGCACCCGACAGTTCGGAAGGCTTACAACAAGCGGTACGTCGATTGAAACGTGAAAACGTGAAAACGTGAGGCGTGAAACGTGAGGCGTATCACGCAAAGGAGCATTTTATGACTACAAAAACATTATCCCGTCAGCCGCGAGGAGTTCTCGCCACCGCTCTAGTGATTACTCGGCGCGAACTACGAGACAGCCTGCGCGACTGGCGCATCTTAACCCCGATTTTTATCTTGACCCTCCTCTTTCCCTTTCTGATGAATTTCACTTCCCGCGTCGCCACCGATTGGGTGGCCGAGTTCACCGCCGGAAACACCCTTGTCGTTGACCGGCTCAATCCATTTTTGTTGATGGTTGTTGGCTTTTTTCCCATGTCCTTCTCATTGGTCATCGCCCTAGAATCGTTTGTGGGCGAAAAAGAGCGAAACAGCCTTGAACCGATCCTCTCCATGCCCGTCACCGATTTAGAGCTTTATATCGGCAAAATTCTCTCCTCTCTCCTCCTGCCCCTGATGGCGAGCTATCTAGGCATCACCGTCTTCCTCATCAGCCGAGCCATGGGATCCACAGCTTGGGTACCTTCACCCAATCTGCTACTAATAATGTTGATGTTGACCACCGCCAAAGCACTGGTGATGGTCTCGGGCGCGGTAGTCATCTCTAGTCAAGCCACCACCGTCCGAGCGGCCAACCTATTAGCCAGCTTTATCATCATCCCCATGGCTTTTTTGGTGCAGGCCGAAAGTATCATCATGTTTTATGCCGAATATACCGCCCTGTGGTGGGTGGTGTTAGCCCTGTTTGTGGTCAATTTGATTTTGATTCGGATGGGCATCCGCATTTTTAATCGAGAAGAAATTCTCTCCAAAGAGTTGGATGAGTTAAATCTGTGGACAATCTGGCGTGATTTTAAGAACTATTTTCTGCGTCCTCCTCTGGTCGAAAAGGCTGGAAACGATGAAATCAACGAGGCCAAATTTTCGATATGGCGATTTTATCGGCATGACATCCCGCAGTTGATTAAACAACAAGGTCTACCCTAGCCCAGTCTGATGACTGCCCTCAATCCGAATCCGAGTGGCCGCGGTTTGACTGGCCGGACGGGAGACACAGGTTATCTTTTGCCCAGTAGCATCAATTTCGATATTTTCTAGCCCTTTTGTGCCTCGCAACGAATCCTCATACTGATACTCTAATCCGGACAGACCAATCGTATCGACCAGTTCGTACCCGTCCGCTTCGTACTGCTCAAACTGCTCTTGCGGAATCGGGCCAGTATAGCCCAAAATCGGGCCGAGCAGATCACCGTAGATATATTCTCGAATCGGCTCAATCTCGATGATAACACCCGGCAAGTCGAGTCGTTCCTCTTCCAGTTTGGAGATGATAATCGGGTCAACATCCTCGGCCACGGTGATGGGGCGGAAGGGGGCATAAAAACGTTTCTCGTCCACCTCATCCCGAATCCCTCGGGGGGCGTTGATGTAACGCCGACTGCGAGGGTTGATACTTTGCTGATTCAGTTGACGATTATATTGATGATGGGTGATGGCATGAAAATGCCCGTTATTGTATCCGGCTGATGGTTCAAGTTTGGTGGTGACTGGCAAATTGAGCAGTTCAGAGAGGCGAGCGAATATCTTTGCTTCGGCGGTGGCATCATCAGGTAGATAGGATGGAATAATTAGAACATTATAAGAAGCTCGATTACGAACCAAAAGGTCACCATTTTTATCATAGATAATACCCCGCGAGGCCGGAACTTGCGATAGCCTAAAACGGTTTGCATCGGCTAACTCGGTGTAGGCTTCACCTTGAACAATTTGTAGATTGTAGAGTTGAGCGACTAAAATGGCAAATGCGAACAGCACTCCAACTCGAAATAGATAGCTCCTTAATTGTATCTGAAACTCGGTCATAGTAATGGATTATACATGCGATGGACAGCAGAAGCAAAGGGCATCTTACCATTGGGATGATATTTACAACTGGGCTACCAATTTAAGGCGAAACAACTTGAGTATCAAGGGCTACAGTTGTTTCGCCTTATGTTGATAGCCAGTTTCTAAAATGTTTTTGGCTTAAAATCGGGAGCATCCTGAATCTGCATCAACCCATCACTCAAAGCCAAGGTGATGATTCCCTGTCTGTTGGCGTAGGTCACTAAACTAGGCTCCATGCGGAATGAGGAGACACACCCCCACAGCTTATAGTCCCGATATTCGGGGAAAAACTCTCTAAAACGGGCAAGCTGATTGTTCAGAAAATGGTCAATATAACGGGTCGACATCACTTCTTTGGTTTCATTGATTAGCACCAAATCGTCACATTCCACATAAGCATCAATCTCAATGTTTTGCCCTTTATCATGGGGCAAGCGGCGTTTTTGCCGTACATACACCTCCGAGATATCTTCCAGGGGGCAACCAGAAACCAAATGCAGAATCCGGTGCATATCAGGGGCGACAAAATCCTCAACGAGAGTACCCAATTTATGGGCTAATTTCTCTTGAAAATTATTCATTCGTTTACGGTCTGCCACCGCAATCGCTGTCTGCCTATCAAACTCTTGACGGGACTCTTTTATTTCTTGTTGCCATTCTTGACGGGATTCTTCCATTTTACGATCCCATTCTTGACGAGATTTTTTTCTCTCTCGATCCCTTTCTTGGCGGGATTCTTCTAGCTCACGCTTCCATTCCTCTTTAGATTGGGTCGAATATTGGATAAGTTCGTATAACATTTCACGGGCTTCGGCGAGCGAGCCATTTGTATTACCCAAATCACCTCGCAAAGCCCGAATATCTTCTATGGTTACAGCCATTGGAAACACCTCCATGTCTTATCTTGTATCATACCTTTTTTGAACTGCGATGTCAATAGAGGTGCAACACTGTCTACTTACCAGTTATGATGAAGTAGTCATAGCGGTTAACCTAAAAGCCCGCCAACTGTTTGGCGGGCTTTTTTGATTCTGTCGCTCTTAGTACCCGACAGAAAATTTAGCCTGAACTAATTAACACAGAGATTCACAGAGAAAAAATTCGTTTTTTCTCTGTGTTACGGTTTTAGTTTTTATGAATCACTTTGTCGGGTAGCAAGATGACCTATTCTGAACCATGATTACCCGCTGCTATATACCCAAACCACAATATAAGGTGTAATGTGGGCTTCGATAATCGCGGCCACCATCAGCATGGGGATAATCAAGAAAACCAACAGTTTGAGATAATTGGCTAGATTGAACAGTAATCCTTGTCCTACGTCTAACCCTTGAGGCGGTGCGACCAGTCCGGCTCCGATGCGAAGGGCAAAGGTGAAGCCCAATAGAACAGCGGGTATCTCCAAAATACCGTGAGGAGCCATAAAGGTTAGCATGAACAACCACGGGTTATAGTCAAGGATGATGATTTGTGTGACCAAGAAACTAACAAACGCGCCGTTGGCTATGGCTAAAAATAGGACAAGTGAGCCAAAAGAGAAGAGCGACATGATACCAGCTAAGATGATGACCCGCAGGTTATTCAGGAAAATAAACCTAGCCCCAAAATTCCCCAAAGCTTCAATCCGCCGCACTTGTACAAAAGTTTCGTTGTTAATATCATCGAGCCGTAGTAGACCGACTGGAAATGGATACTCGTAGGCATAGCTAACCCCTATTCCAATCGAGGCCATCAGCATCAACAATATAGTGGCA
>JAUCGB010000110.1 GCA_030377895.1 Anaerolineales bacterium HSG24 | reverse complement strand
ACAGGACAAAAAAAGATTGAACTTGTTACAGAAGAAAAAAGGGACACGGATTAACACGGATACACACTGATAAGCCTAAAAAATCCGTGTCCTAACTGTTTTGTCCGGTACTTAGAGAGAAAAGCGAATTATTTTTTCCTCTGTGTCCCTCTGTGCGTCTCTGTGAAACTCTGTGAAACTGTTTTAACTTTCTCGAAATCAGTTTGTCGGGTAGCAAGTTTTTTACCTAAAAGAGGATGCTATTTATGCGTCATGTTGAACCACATGTGTTTTTAATTGCCAAAACTGCGCCCGATCAACCGGAGATGCGAAATTGGCTCGACTTTATTGGAGCGAAGGAGTTCGCCTTACCGCCCGCTGAGGCCGCCACAATCGGCAACTTGTTGGTTACTTTGGCTGGCAAACGGTGCTATATGTCCTATCAGCCGGGCTTAAATCCGAATGTATCCAAAGTTCGCACCGATTTGGCCGCCTTCATCGACAATATTCTCAAGGTTGGGCATGGTTCGGTGATTGAGCATGTCAACTATACCTTCGCCATCGAAAATGTCAGTCGGGTCTTTACCGCCGAGTTTAACCGTCACCGCGCCGGTTTAGCCGTGAGCGAAGGATCGATGCGTTATATCCGGTTTGATGATTTGGCTTACTGGATTCCGGAATCGATTAGAGATAGTGAGGATGACAGCCCCGAATTGCGCGAGGCCAAGCAGAAGACTCGAATCGTCTTTAATAAAGCCTTCAGCCAAATGGAGGAGAATTATCAAGCTTTGCTCGATATTTGGAATTATGAGAGTTTGCAGAAGTTTAAGGAGAAGAAAAAACTGACCTCGCTCTTTCGTCGGTTGATTGGCATGGGCGTGGCAACTGGGGGAGTCTGGACAGGTAATCTACGCGCCCTGCGACACATCTTCACCATGCGCTGTGCCCCCGCCGCCGAAGAGGAGATTTGCTACGTGGCCTCGATGATGCTGGAACGCATGATCGAAGCCGAACCGGATGTCTTTGCCGATTTCCATAAAGAGGATGGTTATTGGAAGCCCCGTTATCTTAAAATTTAGGTCGTCTGAATGTAGAGCGTCTTAATTGGGTATCAACTTAACGTGCGACAGATAATATCGTAGCACAGTCTTTAGACTGTGCCGCACAGGCTGAAGCATGTGCTACATGTCTCGGCTTACGTTGATAGTCTCTTAATTTTCACAAAATAGATCAAAAGTGGGGTGTGGTTGGAATTTCCAACTCGTTGGGGGAGAAACTGTCGTCATGGGAGACAACCTTATTTTCAATCATCGTCACCGTGACCAAAGCACTTATCAAGGCCAAAAAGCCACACAATGCCATCATCATACGGAAACCATCTACAAAAGCACTATCAATGGCATATTGTAGTTGGTTGGTTAACTCCTCCGATAGTCCCTGCGGTGGTTTGGCTCCGCCCAGTTTAAATCGTTCCGCCTCAAGATAAATAAAATCCTGCTCAGAGAGAGGAAGCCCCTCAATATTTTCTTGAAACGAATTGGTGAACTGCGTGACCATGACCGCTCCCAAAATCGCCACGGCCAAAATGGTCGCCACTCGTGAGACAGCGTTACTGAATCCAGAGGCCAAGCCGGACATGTCACGCGGCACGGCGGCCAAGGCGACGGTGGTCAGCGGGGCCACAGTCAACCCTAAGCCAAAACCAAATATCACGGTGGCAGGTAAAAAAGACATAAAAGTGCGGCTTTGTGGAGTCCAGTCCTTCATCAGGCCAAAAACTGACTTAACTTCAGTGCCGGGGATCATGCTCAAGAACAGCCCCAAGGCTATCATAATCGGCCCGACAATCAATAGTTGGCGCGGCCCCGATTTATCAGCAAAGGCTCCCGACCAACGAGACAGCACAAACAGCAAAATAATCAGCGGTAGGAGTAGTACACCGGTGCGTGTAGCTGAAAAATCATGGGTCTGTTGTAGTAGGAGAGGGATAAAAAAGAAGACCCCACTCATGGCAAAGTAGAGAACCAGAGTCAAAATAGTGATGCCGGTAAAAACCCGATATTTGAACAGTTCAACCGGAATCATGGGATTGGTGATTTTGGTTTCGACGATGATGAAGGCGACTAAAAAGGCGATACCGGCAAAAGCAGTGTAACTATACAGCGGGTCGCTCCATTTATGCACCGGCCCTTCGATGAGGCTGTACATCAAAAAGGCCAAACCCGCCGTCACCAAGCCGATGCCGAGCCAATCCTGTTTTTCGGGAGCGGTATCGCTCCAGCTTTCGGGGATATATTTCAGGCTCAAAGCCAAAGCCATCAACCCTAATGGCACGTTGATGTAGAACGCGGCTCGCCATGAGGAAAAATCGACCAGCCACCCCCCTAAAATCGGGCCGATGGCGGTGGTCAGGGCCGTAAAAGCTGACCATGTTCCCACCGTTTTACCGCGAACATTGGGCGGAAAAGTCGCATTTAATATAGCTAAACTACCGGGGAGCATCATGCCCCCAAACGCGCCTTGAAAGGCACGGGCGATGTTCAGTTGGTCCATACTCCACGCGCTACCACAGGCGGCGGAGGCTAGGGTAAAACCAATCAAGCCGATATTGAAAAGTCTTTTGCGCCCATATCGGTCACTGAGCGAGCCAGCCATCAAAATCGGCACGGTCAAAAATAAGAGATAAATATCTAAAAGCCACTGTAAATCGGTTACTGAAGCGGTAAACTCTTCCCGAATCGGCTCTAAGGCTACGGTAATAATAGTTCCATCCAAGTAGACCATGCCCGCGCCGATGATGGTCGCCGCGAGAATGAATCGTCCTCGAATATAATCGAACGATTTTGATATTGTCACTAAATTATACCTAAAAAAGAAAAGCCCCCAAATTAGGGGCTTTGAGAGTTTGGAAAAATGGAAAACTTAAATCATCCCGAAATCTCCCATAAAAGTTAGTCTAAATCATGGGTTCGTTTCAGTACTCGAACTAACTGGTCAACGTCGGGCTTGGGACGGGGCGATAGGCCGAATGGGTCGTCG
Organism: Anaerolineales bacterium HSG24; assembly: GCA_030377895.1. Lineage (GTDB taxonomy): Bacteria > Chloroflexota > Anaerolineae > 4572-78 > J111 > JAUCGB01. Next base: position 8,264 of record JAUCGB010000110.1, on the reverse strand, counting down.
TAATGCTTGTCGTCACCCAACAAAATTCGCACGCTGTTCCCCACACCTGCGGCTAAAACGGGTAAATTGTACCCTCCCTCAAGCGCAAAAACGATTTTTCCCTCGCATAGTTCACCTGCTAACTCAAACAACTGTTGACTAAGCCACTGATACCCCGTCAGCGATAGACCGATATTGGCTAACGGGTCTCGCCAATGGGCATCATATCCGGCAGAAACAAGGATTAGTTGCGGTTGAAAACGGCGTAACATGGGAAATACAATATCGCTATACAGCCGTTTAATCCCCTCATCGTCGGTATTGACCTCTAAGGGCAGGTTGATTTTGGTGCCGTGTGCCTTCCCTTGTCCAATTTCGTTATAGTTACCCGTACCGGGATAAAAAGGGTACTGATGGCTGGAGGCAAACATGATGTGTGGATCAGTTTCCAGAATATTTTGCGTACCATTGCCATGATGGACATCAAAATCGACAATCGCGACCCGTTCTAGTCCCTTATCATGCCGAGCTACCTGAGCCGCAATCGCCACCGTACCAAATAGACAGAAGCCCATCGAGCCTTGCAACACGGCATGGTGTCCTGGGGGACGCACGAAGGCGAATCCATTGTCGAGCGTGCCATCAACCACCGCGCTGGTCAGGTCGATTAAGCCACCGGCTGCTTTAAGCGCGGCTTGATATGAATATTCATTGGCGTAGGTGTCTGGGTCGAGCATACCACCGCCTCGCTCACTAACCTGCTCCACCATTTTGACATAATTGGCCGTGTGACAGCGAACTAGTTCTGGAATAGTGGCCGGACGCGCCTGAATTTGGCTCAGTTGGGGCAGGAGTGCATGCTGTTCCAAATATCCCATAATGGCAGTTAAACGGTCTGCACACTCAGGATGACCGGGGTAATCATGTTTTTTGAAGATGTCGTCAAAGACATAACCTGTTGTCATAATTAATTTACTTGTAGTAGATATGGCGTAGAAAATTACAAGTAGTGATAAGGTGATAAGGAGTGCAAGGCTTGCCTTGCAGGCAAAGGGTAGTGTTGACCTGTTGACTGATAGCCTTGGGCTAAAGCCACAAGGCTAAAAGCTCAAGACCGCTAAAAGCGGCCTAAATAGCGACGCGTAGCTAGTGCCATTGGTGCTGGCTTCAGCCTGCTTTAGCTTTTAGCATCGGGATTGATTCCGATGCGTCATCAGTCAAGATAACAACACTACCGCAGGCAAAGCGAGCTTTGCACTCCTTATCACCTTATCACTACCTTCCCTTGTTCCCAAACTCGGGTTGGAACACAATTGCTCAAGCAAACTTTGTTTGCGACTTGCAACGCCAGAAACAAAGTTTCTATGGCAAATACGTTTCCAATCTGGAGATTGGGGACGAGGGCGGGTGAACGGTTACGCTATATCCACGACTAGACTTTTCAATTTTACTATAAATGGTTATAAGTGCAAGCAATCACACCTCATGTTTCACGGATGCTTCGCGCATAGTTTTTGGAGCAGTTGCGCGTTTTTGCTAATTTCTTCCAGCCAAGCATTCATCTGCTCGGCGTTGCGTAACTCCGTCCAGGTTTGAAACAGGTGTTGATACTCTCCTAGTGCCAACTGCTCATACTTGCTGTCGTATTGAGGATGAATTTCTAACATAAAAGATATTTTTTCGAGTGGAAGGGAGCGTAAGGTCGTATTGACTATCTTTTTCAAACCTGCTGGGCCGAACAGCAACGGAGCGATATTATCTTTTCCTTTATAAGTAAAGGGGAGCATGATTTTACGAGAAAAGCTGAGATGATCGTGAACTCCATAAGGGCTAAAGGTCGAGATAGGATGCCCATCATGCAGGTGAAGATGTAATGGTTTATCCAACTTTGCCAATCGTTTAGTCAGGGTCAGGACCGCAGGCAACCCCGTAGCTGTCGCTCTTACAACATCAGCCATCCGCACAAGTAAGGCCGGATGTCCTAGGCTCAACAGGCAGATATCCTCACCGGGGTACTGCTCGGCGTAGGCTCGTTGGGCTTGCCGAATCCCGATATGGCCAATGTCGATACATGCGCTAACTCGCTCACAATCGGCCACAGCTTCAAAAATCGAGGCAAAGGCATCAAGTTCTAGCCCAGACACATACTCAATAAATAGGTACGGACTAGGTTTAATATCGAGCAGTCCGGCATTAATCGCCCGAATTGCCTTGATATAAGCGGGTGGATTGGTCTCCATCTCTGCTTGGTCATGGATAATCATGCCATAAGCATCGGTTCGACTCCGTTTGGCAAAAGAGAGTATTGTTTTACAGTCTGCATCGCGTAACAGGTTTAAGGTGCGAGACAGGTGCATGGTGTATCGAGGTTGGGCTAAAGGGCGGAACTCCAGCGAGGTTTGTAAGTCGCTCAGACTGGTGGGGTAAATTTCCGCCCCTAATCCCATTTTGGTAAAACGACGCTGGGCTAACTCTAATAGATGATGATCGCCTTTAATTTGACGGTGGAACATGCCGAGTAATAATGGATGTGACAATAGAAAACTCCTACCGGACAAGGTTAGGACACGGATTGACATAGACGAGGGGGAAAGAAGTTCGTAGTAGGCACTTTAGTGCCTCAGAAGGCGATAAATCGCCTACTACAAACGTTAATTAATGCTTATTTCTAAAAGTATTGTCGGTGCTGAGTCTGTGTCAATCCGTGTCCTTAAAATCTGTAGTCCGATGATTCGAATAGACTTATAAAAAATAGCCAGCAAACTTGGCCTGCTGGCTGTTTTATTTTACTCAATTGTGTTATTTTTCCAAAAAATGAGGGCCCGTTTCCTTAGCTTAGTGATGCAAAATCTGTTGCAAGAACAGTTTTGAGCGTTCTTCTCTGGGATTGCTGAAGAAGGTGTTCGGCTTGTTTTCTTCAACAATATTTCCTTCATCAAAAAAGATGACTCGGTCAGCCACGTTGCGAGCAAAGCCCATCTCGTGGGTGACAGCTAAAATTGTCATGCCATCATTCGCCAAATCTTGCATTACGTCCAGCACCTCTTTAATCATTTCTGGGTCAAGCGCGGAGGTTGGTTCGTCAAACAGCATGATTTTTGGTTGCATAGCTAAGGCTCGGGCAATGGCAACCCGTTGCTGTTGCCCCCCCGAAAGCTGCCCCGGGTATTTGCTGGCTTGCTCAGGAATCTTAACTCGGGTGAGTTGCTTCATTCCTTCCTCTTCGGCTCGGTCGCGTGACCATTTGCGAACTTGTATGGGAGCTAGGGTAATATTTTCTAGCACCGTCAGATGAGGAAACAGATTGAACTGTTGGAATACCATGCCGACTTCACGCCGAATCTCTTGGATATTACGTACATCGTTGTTTAACTCAGTACCGTGGACGATAATCCGCCCTCGTTGGTGTTCTTCTAGACGATTCAACGTCCGAATCCAAGTCGATTTTCCAGAGCCGGATGGGCCAAGAATGACCACCACCTCTCCCTCTCGTACCGTGGTGTTCACGCCTCGTAGGGCGTGGAAATCACCATACCATTTATGAACATCTTCACACACAATAACTGGCGCACCTAATTCTTTTACCATAATTTTTGTAATACGTGATGTGTGATACGTGATGCGTGAGAATAGCTATCACGTATCACACATCACGAAAGTTGTATTAGTATTGCCCAACTCCTAAATTTTTCTCAATTCGTATACTTACGGCTGCCATTGCAAAACAGAATATCCAATAGATAAAGGCGATAAAGACGTAAGTTTCACGTTGTAAGCCAAGCCAATCGGGTTGGGCGATAACGGTTTGAGCAATTTTGAGCAGGTCAAACAGACCCACAATCGAAACAAGGGAGGTGTCTTTGAATAATCCGATAAATTCACCGACTAGAGCTGGAATGACGGCTCGTAAGGCTTGGGGCAGAATAATCAAGCGCATCGACTGGCTCGTGCTTAAACCAACCGCCATAGCTGCTTCATACTGACCTTTTGGAATCGATTGTAGTCCACCCCGTACATTTTCTGCCAGATAAGCGGCAGAGAATAGTATCACCCCTACCACGACTCGAAACAGGTTATCTATCTCAATCTCTTTCGGTAAAAAGATGGGAAGCATGACGTTTGCCATAAACAGTACAGTAATAAGTGGCACACCCCGAATCAGTTCAATATAACCGATACAGAAGGTTTTGATTAAGTTTCCATTCAGGTAGTAACCGACTAGCCATAATACGCCAAGGACGGCAAAGGCTTGTAAGGTAGTATTTTGCCACACGGTTAATGTAACAGGGTATAACGGCGGATCTCTAAAGATGATAGGTAGATTAAAAGTAGCACTTTCTGTCGGATACCCTCCTGTCATCCAGTAGAGTAACAAGAATACAATACCGCCTCCCATCAACCAAAGCATGGGAACCCCTTTCGCTTCACTCCGACGACCTAAAGCTAAGGATAAACCAATCGGAAAGGATAGCACAATCCCCAACACAGCGATAACAACAGTGAGCAAAAATCCACCCCATAGATTGGTTCGGACGGTCATCATGATTCCTGTGTCAGTGCCGGGAATACCATATAACAAAAGCAATGTTATCGGCATGGAGGCTAACCAAGCATAGACAAGCCATGGTCTATATTTTTTAAGGGGCGAGCCGAGACTCCAAGCGAACAGGCTCAGGGTTGACAAAACAATCACTATTGCCAATGAAACCCAAACTCGCCAGACTGCATCGTAGGGGTATCGTCCGACCGCGAACAGTTTCATGTTTGCGCCAACTATCCCCCACACTGCTCCAGGCGTTACATCTCGTAGAATGGCGACGGCATCGGGGTTGGTACTAAAGTTAGCCCCAAACAGTCCCCAAGCCAACAAACCCCGCGTCGCAAAAACGATGAGAATCAAGAGGAACAGCGTGGTTAAAGCTCCAAAGAAGCCAGTATACATACTGTCTTTTAACCATTGGATTGGGCCAGAGAGTTTATGCCTCACCACTCCCCAAATCACTACTCCCGCGCCAACAATCCATAACAGTAGTACCAACGAGGTTAAAAAAGCACCGTTGGTTAAAGCAAGGATGATATTCCCAACCGTACCAATATTTCCATTGGGGGCGAGGGTAAATGAGAGTTCTACCGGCGCGGCGTTAAATGTGGCCTGAATGACTAGCAAATTCGTGCCAACTAGTATGATGGCAAATAGAATGTGCCAAACCGTGCCGAATACATCTCTTCGTAACCAGCCTCCAATATCTAGGGGTTGCCAATCATCCAAGGCTGGGTCGTTTTTTATTTGAGTTATCGTTGTCATATTAACGCTCCACCAAGGCGACTTTCTTATTGTACCAGTTTAAGAAGGCTGAAATCAGTAAACTGATAGATAAGTATGTCGTCATGAAAATAATAATGACCTGAACTGCTTGCCCAGAGTTATTCAGGACGGTGTTACCAACACTGACCAAATCGGGATAGGCAATTGCCACGGCCAAACTTGAGTTTTTGGTTAAGTTGAGATATTGACTGGTCATGGGGGGGATAATTACTCGCATGGCCTGTGGTAAAACAATCAGTCGTAAGCGTTGGCCTTCGTTTAAGCCTAAGGCTCGGGCCGCTTCGGATTGTCCTTTAGAGACCGATAAGATGCCGGCTCGGACAATTTCAGCCGCAAACGTACTGGTGTATAACACTAATCCGAATAATAGGGCGGCAAATTCAGGGGAGATTCGCCCACCACCTTGGATGTTAAATCCAGCTGGAGCGGGGGTATTAACAACCATTGGCGTTACCGAAACAGGCACAACCGTATGAGCATCAGGGGCATCAAAAACAGATCGCTCCGCCGCAAGTTGTGATTGTGTTCCAGCTAACAGATCACAATTGCCTTTGGCATAGTTTGCGCTGGCTTTGGTCATGCTCTTTTCATCTTTTACTTTAACATTAATGCCTAAACGGCGTAGTCGGCTTGAGGCATTGATGACTCCGATGCTATCTTTTTCACCACAAACTGTTAAGCTTGCGCTGTCTAAAATTTTCAGTTGTTCTTGTAACACCGTGGGGTCGCCACCATCTGTTTCTAGCGCGTTTATTTCGGCATAAAGCTGTTCTTTAACCCCCTTATACTCGCTGATGCTGTCTAACTGGTTGAGCAATGCCTTGCTCATGCCCAACTCTGCAAGAGCATCGGTATCTATTTTAACCAAGAAAATGGATTGGTAATCCTTAAACTCCGTAATATTTCTTGAGGTGGCGACCATCATTCCTTGATCACTAACAAACGAGCCGGTAACAAACCAACCAATAGCCACGATAATGAGAAAAGAGACGATGGCGGTGCTACCTTTATTGATAGATTTACCAGTTTGTTCTTCTTGACGGCTTTGAATTGTCCATAAAATCATCACAAAAATGGTAGCTAATACAATAAAAGCCAACCAAATCGGAAAGCCAATCGTGGCCGTTAGACCGGGGAAAGATATGCCCCGCTGATTAAGGAATATTGGTAGACCAAACGGTTGCACACTATCATCAACTGAGGGTAGTTGTAAAACAATCCCAAAATAGATGAAATAGAGTACTACGAGTAAGGGGACATTACGAATAATTTCGATATAGCCCCCCGCGATTAGACCCAACAACCAGTTGTTCGACAAACGAGCAATACCTACCAAAATACCTGTAATTGTGGTCAAGATTATCCCCAATAGAGATACTCGAATAGTATTAATTGTCCCGACCCATAAGGCCCGTCCAAATGTATCGGTGGCTGAATAGTCAATGCCCTCGGCGATGTCGAATCCGGCGGTGATTCTAAGAAAATCAAACCCAATCGATAGCCCTTGTCGTTCTGCATTGGCTAAAAAGTTGCTGATAAGCCAAGCAAAACCAGCCAACACCGCGGCCATAAATATTGATTGGGCAATGATGGCTAAGATTCTAATATCTCGCCAAAAGGGAATTTTAGCGGGTGGGTTGATTTTCGGTGATGTTGTTGCCATACTTCCTCCCTTTATTGACTAAACAGCCCAGCGAGTATACTCACCGGGCTGTTGTTATTTATTTGGATAAATGGTTTAGCGGAATGGTGGAGCGTACATTAAACCACCCTCAGTATAGAGGGCGTTTTGACCACGGGGTAAATCGAAGGGAGTATCTGGACCGAGGTGACGGTCGTAGATTTCACCGTAGTTACCAACTTGTTGAATTACGTTGATCATGAAGTCGTCATCTAAGCCAACGCCTTGACCTAATTCACCTTCAACACCAAGCAGGTTACGAATGACTGGGTCTTCGGTGGTGGCGGCAATTTCTTTAACATTGGCGGAGGTGATGCCGTATTCTTCTGCGGCTAACGTGCCAAAGGTGACCCACTTCACAATGTCGAACCACTGATCATCACCATGACGAACCAACGGGCCAAGCGGCTCTTTAGACATGGTTGCGTCTAAGATAACATGATCTTCTGGATTGGCGAGCAAAATTTGTTGAGAAACCAAACCAGATTTATCGGTGGTGAAGCCATCACAACGACCTTCATCATAGGCGTTTCGAGCGTTTTCAGCAGATTCCGACACAACGGGTTCATAATCGAGATAGAGTGATCGCATCACATCGGCTAAGTTTTTCTCGGTGGTTGTTCCTTGCTGCACACATATCGTCGCACCGGCTAAATCATCAAGGGCGGTTACGCCGCTGTCTTTACGAACCATCATACCTTGCCCATCATAGAAGGTCACGCCGACAAAATTGAAGCCAAGGGAGGTATCGCGGCTAATTGTCCAGGTGGTGTTTCGGCTGAGTACGTCAACCTCACCACTTTGTAACACCGGGAAACGTTCTTGAGCCGTTAGCTGGCGAACTTCAATCGCTTCTGCATCGCCCAAAACAGCGGCGGCAACGGTTCGACAAAAGTCGATATCAAATCCGGTAAACTCTTGGGTATCTGGATCAAGATAACCAAAACCCGGCACGTTGGCATTCCCACCACAGTTTAAGATACCGCGTTCTTGCACAATCGACAAGGTGCTACCTTCTTGGGCCGCAGGGGCGGCAGTATCTTCAGTAGTTTCGGCGGCTTCGGCTACTGGCGCGGCTTCTTCTGGCTCAACTTGAACTTCAACGGTCACTTCTTTAACGACCTCTTTTTCCACTTCTACAGTGACAATCTTCTCAACTTCTACGGTGACTACTTTTTCGACCACGGTAGTTTCACCACCACACTGGGCGGCTACACTGGATAAAACTAATAAAGCAACAATTGTTATCATAAAACGTTTGCTAATCATCTGTTTTCT